>NZ_CP034570.1:3089420-3398362 GCF_003970695.1 Maribacter sp. MJ134 | reverse complement strand
AATATAAATTCAACACTACCCGCCTTTCCAATAAAAGAAGAAGTAATGGCAACGCTGATATTGAAAGCTATGAGATAAATAAAACGCGCGAGGGTGAGGTTACCGACCTTAGAGATGATTGCAGCAGTTATAAAAAATGGTACGGTTGCCCCAATATAAAGGCTCAACTCGTGTAAATCCAAGCTTTTAGCTAAAAAGAACCATAGCGCCGAAATGACCGTGGTTAAAAGAGAAAGTATAAATACGAGTCTTACCCGACGTTTAGAGAATTCCTTCATAGCATAATTTTTTTAGATGAAACGGTACTTTTTAGACTATTTCAAAAATGCATCATTTATAAGTAAATTCCTACAATATGTTGTCAATGGCAATTAATCGAGTGCAAAAACATCAATAAGTGAAGTGAGCGCTTTATAGTGAGCGCTATTTTTGTAACAGACCTTCAAGGAGCTGCCGTACCCGTTTGCTGTTCCAGTCGGCCGCACCAGTTTCCTTGATGATGATTTTACCTTTTTGGTCCAACACATAACTCGTAGGAATACTAGTTTCATTTAAGGCTTCTGGGGTCTTCATTTGAGGGATAAAAACAGGTAGGTCCAAAGCCTTCTTTTCCAAAAATCGTTGTACGGTCCCGGGCTTTTCATTGGTGAGTAATAAAAACGTGACCTCTTCCCCGTAATCGGCGTATAACTTCTGTATACTTGGCAATTCGGCTATGCAGGGTGGACACCACGTGGCCCAATAGCTGATAAAAGTGATTTTTCCATTGCCTACCGGAACGGATTGCCGCTTGCCGTTCAGCGTTAACACTTCATATTTAAACGGTTGTAGTTGGGTGCGTTCTTCTCCATCCATCACACTAGGGGAAAATATGGCTACACGCACTTTGTTCAAAGCTACCTGAATGGGCGTTCGGGTTTGTGGAAAAAGCAACAGCCCTATAAAGATTACAAATAGTGCGTCACTAAAAGTAAATTTCCGTTTTTTCATCAATAACAAAGGTAGTTATTGTAGCATGAACGTCTAGTGTAGGTTGTGTTTCATGTTCTAAAGGGCGATGCCCTAAGCGGAGTCGAAGGGTTCTCGATACAACGTCTCTTCCAGGACGCCACTCGAACTGACAAAAAAGAAAAACGGGATGTCACTTCGAGTGTTTTGGAGCGTACGACAGAAAGCTGCAAAATGTATCGAGAAGCTTTCGTGTACCGATGCGTTCTCGATACTATTTGCTTTTCAGCAAATCACGCGAATTGACAAAAAAGAAAAAACGTAATAGCACTCGAAACCTAAGTATCACTTCGAGTGAATTTTCCGAGCGGTCACTGAGCGGAGTCGAAGTGAACGAACAAAATTAGTTCCCGAGGCTTCCAGGACGCCACACGAACTAACAAAATGAAAAAACGAGATGTCACTTGGAGTGAATTTTGTGAACGGTCACTGAGCGGAGTCGAAGGGTTCTCGATACAACGCCACTTCCAGGGAGCCACTCGAACTGACAAAAAGAAAACGAGATGTCACTTCGAGTGAATTTCCCAGAAACGAAGCAAATTTGTTCCCGAGGCTTCGGGAGAGCAGCTAGTCCAAGACAAAGGGCTTACCTTGCATTTGTTCCATACCACCTCTTAAGTGCAAGGCCTTTAAAATAGTAGGTGCCACTTGGTGGCTATACCACTGTTCGTCCACAGAAACTTCGCCTTTGGCAGCTACCCCTTTACCAAAGGCAATGAGCCAAACTTCGCCAGCACCGGTAACGGAAGCACCATGCCCTTTCCAAGTTTCTAACGGTTGCGTGCCCCGCCCATGGTCCGTGGTAATCAAAAAGAGCGTATTATCCTTGTAAAATGGGTCGGCCTGTGTGCCTTCCCATAATTCCGCCAACAAGCTATCGGTATTATGAGCCGCGTTCAGGTAGGCGGCATAATCACCGTCATGTGCAAAATCATCGGTTTCACCATAGGCGATATACACCAATTCCGGATGGTTCTTTTTCATATATTCCATGGCATAATAATGCGTAAAAGCATCTAACCGAACGGTTGCCCATGGACTAGGCACTTTTGGTTGTAACTGATTCAGGAATTTTTCCCGTTCCGTAAGGTCATTATCCTCCGCCAAATCAAACCCCGCATTAACCGGCACCCCGGAACGCACCTCGTTTACGATATACGGAAACACGTCCCAACTGGCAAAAGCAGCAACTTTATCACGATACTTTGTAGTGCTGTTCGCAATTTCCAATACCGTCTTGTTGGGATTGGGCATTTTGTCATTACTGGTAATGCGCACATCATCCGCAGCTCCAGATAGGATTTCGTTATATCCCGGATAACTGAACCACAGTGTATTGCTCAGGTTCATTTTACTCCCTAATGTTCTATTGCCGTGTAGCTGTCCGGTTTTAACAGCATAAGACCATAAAAAAGGGAAAAGAGCTTCCCTACGTTCCTCCGCATCCTCTCGCCAAAATTGTTCTTTTAAATTTGTAGTATCGCTTACATAATCCGTATTTGTAAGCAGAAGTGAATCGGCACCCCTAAAAAGCTCCTGCCAACGCAGTCCGTCTAAGGTGATTAACACCACTTTGGTATTTTCATCTTGTGCCATGAGCCCATGGGTCATTACAAGGAGTACGGTGAGCATGGTGAACACTTTTTTCATAACGCAATGCTTTTTAGACGATTTCCCTGAAAGTTAGGCATCCCTTCGGCCAAAACAAAACCCTATACATGAGAACGGGTTAGCATGGTTTTCCCGCAGCATACTTGGCCTTCCCAAGCTAAGAAGCACTAAAAATTATCCTAACCGTATTTTTCTTGCTATTTTAAGACTATAGAAAATTGAAAATCGATTGGTCATGCAAATGCTTCAGAATATTAAGGTAAAAACTGAAAAAATATATCACGTCATAGAACCTAAAGTGAAGGCGGAGCGCATTATTGCCTGTATTTTGGTGCTTACCCCGTTCGTCCTTTGGCTCGCTGATGACGGCCCTAACCTTAGGGACAGTATTAGCAACTATGTGTATATGCGACATAGTTACTGGTACGGAAGTCTTCTGGCGCTAGCTGGTGCCATGTTCATCTTTAACGGAGCAATTCATTTACAGCCACAACATGCAACGCAACAAACAATTAAAAAAGTAGGAAAAGGTTATAATATTATCTTAGGCATTTCCTTGTTCGGGGTGATTTATTTTCCACATCTGGACCATCCCATCTGGCACTATACCTTTGCTATCCTATTCTTTTTGGGCTCGGCAATAATTACTGCATTTGTATCCAATGATAAGAAGGAGTGGACACGTTATGTTCTGGCAGTAGCAGTGGTATTACCTCTAGTTCTAGCGCTAGATTTCATTGGGCTTTTTAGCCTGTTCTGGGGAGAGGCTATCTCCCTGTTCTTCATTGCGACCCATTATTTATTGGAATCTAAATAAGTAGGTTTGTATTTTGTAGTGCGAATACCCTAAATTAAACCTTAAAAAATTACTTACCATGACAACAAGCTCAAGAATATTTTTATTCGCACTCCTTTTTATAGGACTGTGTTCCTGTAAAGACAATGCTACATCACAAAACAATGTAGCTGTAAAAGATAGTGTAGCAACAGCGAAAACAGCTATTACAAAGGACTTTAAGGATCAAAAGAGATATGTTATAGCACCGAACGGATTAAGTCTGCGTAAGGAGGCTTCCTTGGAAAGTGAAAAACTGACGACCATGCCCTTAGGTAGTGAAGTAGTGCTCTTAGAAAAAGGTGGACCCAAAATTCTAGAAGTAGAACACATAAAAGGTAAGATGTTGAAACTTGGTTATGACGGGCTGGTAGGTTATGCCTTTAGTGGTTACCTCTCCCCTATACGGTTGCGTTCAGCTGACGAAAGTACCGAGGCATACATCCTAAACCTGAAAGAAACGTTCCCCGACATACACTTTGAAAGTAGACCTACGGACCCTGATTTTCATGAGGGTGCTATTGATACGTATACCCTGCCTGTTACTAATTGGCATGAAGCCTTTTACTTGGTAGCGGGTATCTATGAGTTACCCAAATCACTTGGCTTTCCCAATCCCAAAGGACCGGATAAAGAATTATTGGAAGAACCGAACAAACCAGAGGAGGTATGGTCCAGTGATATGGGCATCACCCGAACGAACAATACCCTGACCAAAATAGTATACAGCTATAGGGCAGAAGGTTTTGGGTATTCTGTGGAAATCACAAGACCGGACAATACGGATTTTCGAATAGAATATTTGGTATTCGTAGATTAGGGCTATGTTGCCCGACAATAAGTGGTGGTGCGGATACCCATGCCCGTAAGTTCTTATAACAAGAACCGACCAATACAACTTCATATAAAGACCCTATTGCTATGCAAGAAGAAAAGATAAAAATAGATATCGTATCCGATGTGGCCTGTCCTTGGTGTTATGTGGGTAAACGACGATTAGAAGCCGCGCTAAAGGAATGGAAAGGTGTTCCTGTTGAGATAGCATGGCATCCTTTCCAGTTAGACCCTACCATACCTGCCGAAGGTCTGGACAGAGTTACCTACCTTACCAATAAATTCGGAGATTTGGAACGGGTACAAGGGATGACGGACCGCCTAACCGAGGTTGGTGCCGAAGAAGGCATTACCTTTAATTTTGGGGATAAATGGCTTGCGGTAAATACCTTGCCTTTGCATCAATTATTACATGTAGCGGGAGAAGAAGGATTTAAGGATGCCCTTAAAGAGCGATTCTTAAAAGCTTATTTTGATGAAAACCTTCACCTTAACCAAGCTGAGATTTTAATAGAAATCATGAGCGAATTTGGTTGGGAAGCTGAAAAAACTACAAGTATTCTTTCCGATGATACTATTGCTTACGCTGTAAAACAGGAAATTGCACATTACCAGCAACGTGGTGTAACTGGAGTGCCTTTCTTTATCATTAACGATAAATACGGTATCAGCGGTGCCCAGCCCAAAAGTGTGTTCCTAGATGCTTTTGCCCAAGTTGCTCCGCTTCAAATATTAAACGAGGGAGAAAGTTGCGACCCTAGCACTGGAGCATGTTAAAGCGTAATCAACGTCCTAAACTGTAACATTTCTGTTGATTTATCTACCCATATATAAAGACAGGGATTATGGGAGGAGGAGGTTTTGCAACGCATGCAATGAAAACGGTGAAGGCCAATAGGACTTTATTACATAAGCGCCGTAGTTTTAAAGAAATAAGGGAGTCGTACGCAGGTTATACGGGAGACACCCAACTTCACTTTAAGGAGTTGACCCCTTTTCAACAAAAGGTTATTAGAGATAAGATTATTGCAGCGGCCAAAAAAGAACGGCTTCATGAATTAGGCCGTTATGCTTTGGCTTTAGTGGGCGCTATAGGAATCCTTTGGTTATTGGTCCAGTTCTGGACGAGTTAAAGGATAATCTACAATCCCCAAATTTTAAAGGGGTTATCCCCTTCATTGTCTTTTTTCTTGGCCACCTTATCTACCGCTACCTTATAAGTGGGGTCTTCCATGACGTTCACATCAATGATATCCTCTGCATCTGCCAAAAGCTGTATACAGTCCTTGCTCAAATGTCTTAGATGTACTTTTTTGCCGGCCTTTGCGTAACGCTCCGTAATCTTGTTCAAGGCCTCGATGCCCGACATGTCCGCAACACGACTTTCTTGAAAATCGATAATTACCTCATCAGGATCATTTTGCACATCGAACTTCTCCGCAAATAAGGTCGTAGACCCAAAGAACAAAGGGCCATAAATTTCATAATGTTTAACGCCATTTTCATCCACACGCTTTCTAGCTCTAATGCGCTTGGCATTCTCCCAAGAATAGGCAAGGGCAGAAATAATTACTCCCAATAATACCGCTACCGCTAAATTGTGAGTAATTGCCGTAATCAAGGTTACCAAGACCATTACTACCACATCGGAGTTGGGCATTTTACGAAAGGTCTTAAAACTTGCCCATTCAAAAGTACCGATGGCCACCATGAACATAAGACCTACTAACGCTGCCATGGGCAAACGCTCTATGAGACTAGAACCGAACATAATGAATACCAATAGCATTACAGCGGCCGTAATTCCTGAGAGTCTTGCCCGCGCGCCAGATGAAGTGTTGATCAAACTTTGTCCGATCATGGCGCAGCCACCCATTCCCGATAGAAATCCAGAAAGGATATTCGCGGTTCCCTGCGCTACACACTCTTTATTGCCACTACCACGGGTCTCCGTAATTTCGTCGATAATATTAAGGGTCAACAAACTTTCTATTAGACCTACACCTGCTACAATGGCTGCATAAGGGATAATAATCTTAAATGTCTCTAGTGTAAATGGTAATTGTGGAATGGACAGTGGTGGAAAACCACCTTTAATACTCTCTCCTTCGCGCATGGTATCGGCCACGGTTAAGGTATCTACGCCAAAACCGATTACGATTGCAGATACTACGACGATAGCCACTAAGGAGGAGGGTACCGCTTTGGTCAGTTTTGGAAGACCCCAAATAATCAACATGGTTACCAAGGTTAAGCCGAGCATAATGTACAGTGAACTACCGCTTAAAAGGGTTTCCGTCCCTTTTACATAAAAATTAGGGAACTGCGCCATAAAGATGATGATGGCCAGACCGTTTACAAAGCCGAACATAACCGGATGCGGTACCAAACGAATAAATTTCCCTAGTCGTAAAACTCCCGCCAAAATCTGCAGGATTCCCGCAATAATTACGGTTGCAAATACATAGTTTAGAATGGTGTCCGGTTCAATTCCCGGAAAATTACGTTTTAGTTCCAGTATTAATCCTACAAAGATTACCGCCACCGCTCCTGTTGCACCGGATATCATTCCGGGGCGGCCACCCAAAATAGAGGTGACCAAAGCCAATATAAATGCGGCATAAAGTCCCGTTAATGGAGAAAATCCAGGAATCAATGCAAAAGCGATAGCCTCTGGTACCAATGCCAAAGCAACGGTTAATCCGGAAAGAATTTCAGTCTTGTAATCTACTTTTTGCTTGAAATCGAATAAATTAAGATACTTACGCACGCTGCTTATTTTAAGGGCGCAAAAATAAGACTTATTGTTCTGCAAAAGAATGAATTACCGGAAAAAGCCTGCCGAAATCCCGTCCGGACCGATTGAAAACTTATTTCGCCCAATAATCTACTACAAATACCTTTTCTAGATGAGGTTGCAGGCTGGCTACAAATTCTTGGTGTTTGGGGTGCGGTGTATACACACTGTCCCTGTCCTTTTCTGAATGAAAAGTTATCATATAACAGTGTGTAAAATCTTGGTGAAAATTCTCCGGGCTATCGTTTAAGCCCCACTCAAAATCTTTGATGACCGGTATGTGGTTCGGCAAATCATTGAAACTATCGTTGAGCCTGGCAACAGCTTCCTCGCTAGCATCATCCTTAAATTTAAAAATGACCATATGTCTTAATAGTTCTTTTTCTTCTTTTTTCATTTCTTCAGATGTTACTTCAGGTTCAACAACCGTGGTTTCATTTTTTTTGTCTTTTGCCTCGTTACAGGATGTCAATAAAAAACAGCTCATTAAAATAATAGCGAATACTTGTCGTGTTCTTGTCATAAATAATAGATTATATACTTGTTCAATTAATAATTTTGAATCATAAAATTCCGCCCATACTACCGCCATCTACCTTAATAGCGGCACCGTTCGTTGCGGAAGAAAGGGGACTTGCCAAATAGGCAATGGTATTGGCCACCTCATCAAGCCCTGCAAAGCGCTGTAATAAAGAAGATGTTCTTACCTCCGAGAAAAAAGCAGACGCTATTTCATCTTTTGTTTTACCTTCCTTACGTGCCGTATTTTCTAAGAATTGTTCCGCTCCCTCGGATAAAGTGGACCCCGGTAAAACACTATTCACCGTTACCCCGGTACCTTTAGTGAGCTGTGCCAATCCCCGTGAAACGGCTAAAAGCGCAGTTTTGGTCATGCTATACGGAATTAAATCCTCGGGTACCAAAGTGGCACATTCGCTGGAAATGAATAAAATACGCCCCCAATTATTGGTCATCATTCTTGGTAATATGGTTCTGGATAAACGTACACCGCTCATCACATTAATTTCAAATTGTTGTTGCCAATCGTCATCCGTGGCTTCAAAAAATGAAGCTGCTCTATAAATCCCAACATTATTCACCAAAATATCAATATCCGGTAGTTTTTTCAGCAATCGCTCTACCTCTGACACCTTGCTGAAATCTGCAGGTAGTCCAAGTATGGTTTCCTTAGGGAACTCATCCTGTAGTTGCTGTACCGCCAACCCTAGTTTTTCTTGTGTTCTACCGTTTAAGATTACCGTTGCTCCTTCCCCTACCAATATTCTGGCCACAGCGTAACCTATACCGGCAGTTGACCCGGAAATAAAGGCCGTTCTATTCCTTAATTGTAAATCCATTCTATTCCTTTTTCAAGCTAATTTGCAATTCCCCAAGCACTGAACAACCACCATAAAACAAGTACGAGCGCTATTAATATCACCGTTAAAGTAACATCCGTGGACCATTTAAAACTTGCCCGTTGTGAACGCCTTTGAAAAGTTACCAGCTCTAGCACCGCAGCATCCTGTGGCGTACCTAGTTTACTTACGACCATCAATATCACGGCACAGAAAATAAATAAGAACAGGGCAAAATGTAAAAAGTTGATTCCTAGAAAAACACCTAATAGAGACCCTTCCGTAACCTGAATAGTGCCTTCATTGCTCAAAAATTCCGCCACCAGTCTAAAAACCCCTATTACAAAGCCTACCCATAAGGATACAATGGCCCCTTTGGCGTTGATCCATTTATAGAACAGACCAAAGAGGAAAACCGCAGCAATTGGAGGAGAGATATAGGCTTGCACACTCTGTAGGTAATGAAAAATACCCCCACCCATTAAAGCTTTCATAAATGGAATCCAGCCTAGGCTTACGATTACTAAAACAATAGTAGCTACACGGCCAAAACGCACCAAGTCTTTTTGCGTTGCACTTGGTCTATACTTCTGATAAAAATCGATAGTCAATAAGGTAGAACTAGAGTTGAATGCGGAAGAGAGCGAGCTCATCAGCGCGGCTAAAAGTCCGGCGATGGCCAAGCCTTTTAAGCCCGAGGGTAAAAACCCATTGATCATGGCGGGTAGTGCCTGGTCTGCATTCTCCATTGAAAAATCAATAGCACCTTCTTGCAACAGAGCATAGGCGATCACGCCTGGAATAAAAAATATAAATACCGGGAGTAGTTTTAAATATCCAGCGAACAAAGCCCCTTTTCTGGCATTGCTGACGTCTTTAGCAGAAAGTGTACGCTGCACGATGTATTGATCGGTACACCAGTACCAGACCCCCAGAATGGGTGCGCCAAAAAGCATTCCCGTCCAAGGATATTCCGTATCTGCCATGGGACGCCATAGGTTGAAAAAATCTTCCTTTGGAGGATTCCCTTCCTGACCGGACGCAGTAACGAGAACATCTATCATATGATCCCATCCGCCTAAGGCGTAAAGTCCAAAAGCGGTAACCGCTATAGTGCCAATCAAAAGGATAAAAGCCTGTACCATATCGGTATAGATCACAGCTTTGAGTCCGCCTAAAACCGTATAAAAACCTGTTGCTATGACGGTAATTATAGCTCCTGTCCAGAAGGGAATACCAATCGTTTCGAAGACCAGCGCACCTGCAAAGATGATTAAGGAAATTTTGGTGATGACATAGGCCAAAATAGAAATGACAGAGAGGTAACTTCTACATGCTTTAGAATATCTTTTTTCTAGAAACTCTGGCATGGTATACACCCCGGTCCTCAAGTAAAAGGGTACAAATACCCAACCTAAAAGTATTAAGACCAGAGCGGCAATTATCTCAAAGTTGGCCATGGGCATGTTTCCACGTGCACCTGCTCCCGAAACGCCTAAAATGATTTCGGAACCAATATTCGATGCAAAGAGCGATGCTCCTATCACCAGCCACCCTGAGCTCTTCCCCGCCAAAAAATAATCAATAGCACTCCCGGAAGCTGATTTACTTTTTGAGGCCCATTGGGCAATCCATAAAATAATACCAAAATAGGCAAGGATAATGATAATATCCAGATAACTTAAACTTGATAGCATAAATACTCCGTGTTGTTGAATACAATTTCTACCATTGGTTTAACCCCAGTAGTTTCTTTCCTAAATCCGTAAGTGTTGCGGTATCGTATTTTGTTTGCTCCCAATTACGAGGATCTCCTGGGAAAGCATAGCCTTCTGGTGCAGTTCTATTCTTCCAAGAATTAACGCGCCAATCCTTTAGTGCTTGATTATCTTCCTCTGCCGGCATCATGGAAATATATTGCGCAATACGCACCTTTTCCGCTGACTTGTTAGGTCTAATACCGTGTGGTTCGGTACTATTAAAAATGAGTAAGTCGCCCGCCTGCATTTTCACTTTAACGATTTTATCTTCCAAATCCGAGATATCTGGCTGAAAGTGGTCCCTATCCTCTGGTTGGGTCAATTTCCATGTATCATAATTTCTGTACAACCAAGGTATGCACTGGAAGCCTCCCATATTTTCATCTTCTTGGTCAGCTAGTGCCAAAACACCTTGAACGTTCTGCGGTCTTGTTTCCGGATCATAATCCCAATGAATGAAGCCTTTTTTGTCCACTCCCGGAGGTAAGGGAAAATTTAAGTTGGCTCGGTCAATGGTGACCCACAATTTCTCCGTTCCCCAGACATCTACAAAAGCATCATATACCCGTTGGGTCTGTCTGTTGTTCCATAACAGTTGATGGTTATAAACCTCTACCATCCCCGTTCCTGTCAATTCTTTCATCTGCATTTCTGCCCTAGGTGGGGCATACCAAGTGGTTTTATCATTGGGGTCCTTTTCATCAAATTCCCAGAGAAAATCTGCCGTTTCCTTAGCCTGTTCCGCAGGTACGGCATTTTTTATTACGATGTAGCCGTTATGCTTCCAAAACTTCCAATCTTCCTCACTCAACACCCGTAACGGTTTTCCATTGGAACGGTCATTTAAGTGTTGCTTACTACTTGTTGCGGTAGACGGATTCCCCGGAATTTCTTTATGCGCCTTATTGGCCATTTCTACTTTAGTTTTTGTTCGTTCCATAACATTACTGATTTAAATACTTCAAATTGATGATGTAAAACTATACCTATTCCTAACGGTAAACCACCTTGATATTGATACGAATTTGAACTATATTGATATATAATATCCAATATTCGTATTTTTTAGTCATTTTTGTTATACTTTATAGTATTCCTAGAAATTTAGCCATACCCCGAACACCCCATGAAAATTCAATTAGAAACTATAGCGCCGGATTCTAAAAGTCCTTTTAAGTTGCTTCATGACCCCAAACTGAACCATCTTTTTTACTGGCATTTTCATCCGGAATTGGAGTTGGTCTATATTGAGGGTGCCTCCGCAAAACGACATGTAGGGAATCATATCTCAGAATTTCAGGGTTCTGATCTGGTGCTCATCGGTGCAAATATTCCCCACCTTAATTTTGATCATGGCGTTACTACCAGTTATAGAAAAGAAGTATTGCACATAAAACCAGCTTTTAAGGATAGTACGCTTGATGCCCTACCCGAACTAAAGCAAATAGATCGTTTGTTGGAACTCTCCAAATACGGCATTGCGTTTTACGGAGAAACTAAAAAGGAAATCGGAGCACTTCTAAAAACACTACACCTTTTGGAACCCTTCGCCTTCTTCATGAAAGTTATTACCATTCTTAAAAAACTTTCTGAGAGTGCAGAGTTTGAACTACTGCACACCAAACCCTTCGTAAATAAATACAATAAGAAAGAGCAAAAAAGATTGCGTAAAATTTATGCCCTAATAGATGAACGATATCACGAAAAGATTGGGCTAACCGAAGTAGCGGCAACTTGTAATTTAACAAAAGAGGCATTCTGTAGGTATTTTAAGAAAACCACCGGAAGTACTTTTATCTCCTTCTTAAACCAATACCGTATTAGCCAGGCAAAACGATTATTGCTCTCTGGAAAGAACGTGAGCGAAACTTGTTATGAGTGTGGTTTTGAGAGTCTGTCTTATTTTAATCGAAGCTTTAAAAAAGTAACGGGACAAAACCCGTCCGAATTTAAAAAAGTGTTCAAGAATGAGTAGCTGGTTTTTAATTTTAGTGGATACGTTACGAATTAATTGAAATGGGCTAATATCTATTCCCTAATATGATAGTTTAAAGTGAATTAAACTATACACCCAATTATTGATACGAAAAACATGAAAATCTTTGAAACGATTTCCCTTACGACCATACTACAAATGCTATTGGCCGGAGTGCTTATTTACCTTTACTTACTTCTGGTTACCCGATTGGCCGGGAAGCGGACCTTTGCAAAAATGACCAGTCTGGATTTTGCCATCACCATTGCCATGGGCTCCATTCTGGCCGATGCTGTTAATAAACCCGAAAGCAACTTCATCCCCGCTCTGGTTTCCGTTGCCATACTAGCCATTTTGCAAATAGTGTTCGCTAAACTTTTAAGTAGTTCCAAAAAGGCCGAAAAAGTAGTAACCAATACACCAATATTATTAATGGACGGAGAACACATACTCGAAGCAAATATGCAAAAGGCCTTAGTAAGCAAATCTGATTTAATGGGAAAATTAAGGGAAGCCAATGTACTAAACCTTAAACAGGTAAAGGCCGTTGTATTTGAAACCACTGGGGATATTTCTGTACTTCACACAAACGAAAATACACCTCTGGACACCATAATTATGGAAGGGGTACAGAAGTGACACCATAAAAACCGTTTCGGAACTTCTTCCAAAACGGTTATTACCATTGTTCTTACTATTATTTTCGTTTTCGCTTTACGTTCATCGTAGGATTGTCAGTTTTTATTCTTTTCTTGTCTACCTTACCTTTTCCCGATTTTAAATACTGCTGATAACCCCTACCCCTAAATTCATATACCGTTTCGCTATCCGGATGGTACAATTCTATAGTCGTATCATTGATAACATAAAGCTCAAAATAATCATCGCCCATAAAATCATAATCCAAGGTCAAAGCTTTTAGCGAATTGTCGTTAGCAATATCATAAACTTGGTAGTCTCCTTCAAAATCCCACTGTAGCTGACTTATGGGTGTTCCTGAACCATCTACCGAAGACCTAAAGAAGGTAGGTAAAAATTGCAGGAAGTTTTCGTCGTCAAAGTCATTGATAGCTCCTTCTTCGCTCGTATAAACTTTCTCCCATACATCGTACTCCTGAATAAAGTAATTGATGTTGTCATAGAATACTTGATCATAGTCAAAATTATTGCGTTGAAATCCACGTAGAAAATAAGAAGTGTCCGATCTTGGGTCATACAGTTCTATAGTGTTACCGTTGGCGGCGTATACTTCTAAAAACCAAGTGCCATCCACATCGTGCTCAATCTCTACCACCCCTCTTAGTGTGCTGTAAAAACCGACATCAATCCCTATTCCGTTTCCTGTTTTACCAATACCAACAATATTGTTGTTGGCATATACCGCACCGCCATTAAAACTTATGGTGAAGGCCCGCTGTAAGAAAGGAACTTCCCCATTTCCCTGGGTTTCATTGATATCTACATACCACAAGTCATAGGACTGTAGTACCTGATCCGTATTAAACGCCGATTCTTCAATAAAATCATCGGCTACGATAACATCTGCATAACAGGAAACCAATAGTGTGGCCATCAACACATATCCAAATAGTAGTTTTATCTTTTTCATCTCCTCTGGTTTTTTGATTCTGTTATTAGAAAACAATCACCGTGCCAATTTGTATAATCGTTTGATTATCAGTACATAATCTGAAGTTTTTAATTTGGTAATTTTGAGTAGATATTTATACGGATGATGAAAACGAAGAAATTTGCCGTACTTGGTGGCGGTAGTTGGGCAACTGCAATTGTAAAGATGTTAACGGAAAACCAACATCATGTGGGTTGGTATATGCGTAATGCTGATGCGGTAGAACATATTAAAACGCATCAACATAATCCCAACTACCTTAGTTCGGTAGAGTTCCGTACAGACCTGCTCAATGTTACCACGGATATAAACCATACCATTACCAATGCGGATATCCTTATTTTCGCGATACCCTCAGCGTTTCTAGATAGCGAGTTGCAAAAGCTAGAGGTTCCTTTAACCGATAAAATCATTTTCTCCGCAATCAAGGGCATAGTGCCAGAGACCGGTTTAATCGTTGGCGAACATTTTCACGAACAATATAAAATTCCTTTTGAAAATATTGGGGTAATCACGGGACCGTGCCATGCGGAGGAGGTGGCCTTAGAACGACTTTCCTATTTAACCTTAGCCTGCGCAGATGCGGACAAAGCAAAAACGGTAGCCAATGCGTTAGCCAGCGACTATATTAAAACTAAAATATCCGATGATATCATAGGTACGGAATACGCTGCCATGCTCAAAAACATTTATGCCATTGCCGCAGGGATTGCCCACGGCTTGGGATATGGGGATAACTTTCAGAGTGTTTTAATGAGTAACGCCATACGGGAGATGAAACGCTTTATTAAACGCGTGCACAAGATGAAACGGAACATTAACAATTCTGCCTATCTTGGCGATCTTTTGGTCACTGGATATTCTACCTTTAGCCGCAACCGAATGTTCGGGAATATGATCGGTAAGGGATACACCGTAAAAAGCGCCCAAATGGAAATGAGTATGGTGGCAGAAGGATATTATGCTACCAAAAGTGCCTATCAATTAAACCAAAAGCATAAGAAAAAATCAAAGACCCCGATTATAGATACGGTCTACGAAATTCTATATAAGAATGGCAATGCTAAAAAGCTCTTTAAAAAATTGACGGATAAATTGGATTGAAGGTTAGCAGAATAAAAACCCAGATTATATTGTAATAATTCGATTCAAGTCCTTCACATAATATCTTTTTTCAGGAAAATAGATCTTATATTGTGTTCAAGGTTTATCAATTTCATACGATAATTCTGAATATCCCAAATGTCCACTTGAGGTAAATCCCTCAACGATAAGCATCATCTTCCCTGAAATATCACCATTGAAAAAAGTTGTCTTCGCTTCACCATTACTATTGGTAAGAATATCCGGCTTCCAGTATAGTAATGTACGTCTGTCAGGAACACTCCAATCTATCTTTGAGGGTTCATGATATTCGGGACTATAATATTCTCGTGTTACAGAGTACTGAGGCGCCGTATCATTTATAAGGTTGGTTCTTTTAATTTTTGGGAAGGCACCATTTAATCCCTGTCCAGAATACGTGTAAATGGCAAGTATAGCAGGAAACGGTGGTGGTGGACATATAGGGTAGCAATTAAAGACTTGACTGTGATATCTATTAGCAGTTGCCGTATTTCTAATAATTTCAGCACTTTTAACCGTCCTGACTGGAATAGTTCCTATGAGCCTATAATCTTCCTCGTGTACGGGTATACCATCAATGACAACGTAGGTCCAGTCTGCACTATGAACATAAGCTAATTCAAATCCTTGCCCATTACCAAACCGTTTAACACGTATATCCTCCGGATAATTAAAAAGCAGCCATCTGTATAGTTTATTTGTCCATTTCTCTTGCTTACTTACTAACTCATCATTTTCGATGACCACGTCAGGTATTCCATGCAATTCAACCATGTTTGCGCGTTCAGGCGTAATTTTGTAATCACTCACTACTACTTCATTTAGAGCTATGGTATTTGACGATAGTATAGGATCTAGCCTAATATCTTCCCTTATTTTTTTAGTCATTATCGTCTCTGCAATACTATCTATAGGAACAATAAGTTTTTCGATTTCATAGGATATTTCAGGGGATTTATATTTATTAATATTGATTTTTAAATCATCTATTTTATTGCTCACTTCAGTAGGCTGTATCACAAAATTTCTACCAAGTCCATAGCTCTCGCCCAATGTAAATTTGAAACGGCCCAAACTATCGGTTTCTTGAACATAAGCCTTCATAGGTTCTCCCATTACGAGCATATTTAACTCGTATCTGTTTTTATTTGATTCGTCTCTTTTGCTTACCTTCTGGAAATTAGTGACAGTCCCTGTGACCTCCAAACCTTTTTGGGCATTAAACAATCTTGGCTTTTTGTTCTCCCGGTATTTATAATTAGTCCAGCCTTGGGTTAACATCAGGTAATCCAGTTCAGACAAATTCTTGTTGCTTTCAAAATAGTATGAGGGGTTTTCAACTTCTCCCTTAATATCAGACTGTAACAAAAAGTAGGAGATAATATTTTTTCTTTCCAAATTGGTAGTGCAAAAGAAACTAGAGTCAACAGCCATAACAGATACTGACGCAGATACAGGGTGATTTTTAAACTTAGTTATTATAGCTACCTGAGCACTATCTCGTCTAGAATACCAATCTCTATCCATCTCAACGCTTATGCTCAAATTTTCTTCGTTCTTTTCATTGAAAAAGTGACGCTCCGCAATAGGTCTATAAAATTTATCGAAAACAGTAAGCCCAATGACGCCTTGTGGTAAATTTTTTGGTGTAATCTTATATGAAAACATACCATTACCAAATCTCGCTTTAATTAGAAAAAGATTCTTACCTCTACTAAAAAACTTTACAAATAGACTATCCTGATTCTTTTCTTTATTCCAAATTCTTAACTCTTTAATTGAATCTTTTTGAATTAAGCTCAAAACCTGACCCTTTTCTCTAACCGCAGGAAGTTTGTACTTGAAAGTAGTTCCACTTTTGGTTCTCAAAATACCGTAATAAGTCTGTTCCGATTCCGGGATAAAGGTTACTTTACCCATTCCGAGAATATTACTTTTAAAATCAGCTACATGAACGCCATTACCATCTACAATAGTTCCTTCAATTTCTGTCCCTTTTCCCTTATAATCTAAAAACTTGAAGCCCATTACACTCTGAAGACCCCCAATCAAAGAACCTCCTTCAGGAAAAAACTGCAACGATCCGTATTCATCGTTAAGCACTACGGATTTTGTGAACACTTCGTTTTTAGTATGCAAGCGATAACTTACTATAGGTGTCTCTATCGGAACACTATGTTTAATATTAATCTTGGATTTTAGGCTTTTTGATTTTAACAGAATAGAATCTCTACCACCTTTCCAGTTCATATATAGCATGGCGTCACCCGTGTGTAATGTGTCCAACTCCTTGATGGCAATATTAGATGACAAAGAAAACGTGCTGGAATTTAAATCTTTTGCAAAAACTATATCTTGAATGGGGTCGGATTCGCCATCAACTTTTTGAAGTTGGTATATTTGAATAGGTACAGAACTAATAAAGTCAGAACCAAAGTTTTTGTTCCATTCCGTGTATGCCCTAATAATGTATTTTCCTTCTGTGTAGCTTGAATACAATTGAAAAAAACCACTCGAGAGACCGCCACTAATCTTTAAAAGATTTTTATCAACTATCCGATTATCCAATGGGTCAATTAATTCTACGTGAAGTACGCTACTTTTTGTTGTAGGCTTGTGGTCAAAAACATCTGTAACAATGGCTTTGAACCAAATCGTTTCAGAATTGTTAAAAGTAGTTCCAGAAAGCTGCAGGTATATTTTTTCAGCATCGGCAGCATTGGAAAATATCTCAGTTTCATTTTCAAAAGGATTTTGTGCGCTAGTCAAGGTTACAACTAAAAATATATTAGCGATAATGAACGCAAAAAAGAACTTCTTAGCCATTAAAACAGTAAGTTTTCGTTTTAAATCGAAATAAAACAAATACATCTCTAAATTCCGTACAACCTTATTTTACAGTATTCTAAGTAATGCAGAAATATGATTTGACAAAAAATATCCTGTGTATTAAAGATAGTAAATGAATTTTCGAAGAAATAGTTTCATACAAGCTTTTCTAATAAAAACATAATGATTTAGAGGATAGTTATCTTCTCCAAATAATTCAATGCGATAGGATGTTCTCCTAAATTTAGTAACCTCACCACTTAATCAGAAATGATGCCTCGTTTAATCTATTAATTTAAATTCTGCTATGACGTAAGAAATATTAAGAACTAAACCCTCTCCATAGAAAAATCCGAATGTTCTTTTAGTTCTTCCATTAAAGTTTGTTTCCATTTCAATACTTGGGTATCGTCTACTTTATACACCGTTTGTAGTTCTTGAAGCACTGGTTCCATAAATTGCCTTACGCTATCAATATCAAAATAGAGCCTACCTGTTCTTCTAATAAAGAAATCCATTGGATCTTGAACCATTTCATAAGCAATACCAAATTGGAGTTCGGCAAGGACCATTCTTGTAACATTATCCTTTTCCGTTCTTTTCTCGTAATACCCTAAAATGGTCTCCGTCTGCTTCCCATAGTTAGTGACCAAGAACCAAGCATCGTGTTCCGTAAAGCCATCTGCCTTAATGCGGTCAAAAATGGTGGCAATATACTTCTTTACGTGCTTAAACTTTTTGAATTCATTTCCACATAGGGGGATGGTGTCCGTGGTACATGGTTTAAGCTCTTTTTGATGGTCTTCCTCTAGCATTTTGGCGATACGATCAACTACACGTTCTGCCATCTTGCGATAGCCGGTAAGTTTGCCGCCTGCAATACTGATAAGACCCGTATCCGAAGTAAAAATTTCATCTTTCCGTGAGAGTTCCGAGGCAGACTTGCCCTCTTCATGAATTAAAGGTCTAAGGCCCGCCCATGAGGAAACGATATCTTCCATCTCCAAATTAATTTTTGGAAACATATTGTTTACCGCGGAGAGCAAATAAATGGCATCTGCCAAATCTGTTCGTACCCTGTCTTTGTCCAAGTTAAAATTAGTGTCCGTAGTGCCTACGTAGGTTACCTTTCCCCTGGGAATGGCAAACATCATTCTACCATCCGGGATATCAAAGTACACGGATTGCTTTACGGGGAGCTTTTCCTTAGGGAACACCAGATGAACGCCTTTGGTTAAATGCAAACGTTTTCCTTTTTTGGAATTATTGACACTTCTTAACTCATCTACCCATGGTCCGGCGGCACTAATGACATACTTTGAGTTGATTGTAAAGGTCTCATCGGAAAGTTCATCCTTGACCGTAACTCCAGCAATCCTTTTATCTTTATAGATAAAGTCGGTCACAGAACCGTAGTTCAAAGCGGTAGCGCCATACTGTAAACTTGTTTTAATGTTCTCAATGGTGAGACGGGCATCATCCGTTCTGTATTCTGCGTAATACCCTGCCCCCTTAAGTATTTTTTTGGGAAGCAAAGGTTCTAACTTAAGGGCTTCTTTCTTCTCCAACATTTTTCTTTTGTCGTCCCCGGTCACTTGCGCTAAAATATCGTATACCTTTAAACCGATGGAAGTGAGCCATTTACCGTACGAGCCATTTTCTATTAAGGGCAAAAGCATTTTTTCTGGTAGCACCAAGTGCGGTGCTAATTTGTGAACTATGGCCCTTTCCGAACCTACTTCCTTTACCAACCAAAAATCGAATTGCTTTAAATAGCGCAGTCCTCCATGGATGAGTTTGGTGGATTTACTGCTAGTTCCTGAGGCAAAATCATTTTTCTCCACTAGCGCTACTTTTAAGCCCCTTGAAGCGGCGTCCAAGGCAATACCACCGCCTGTTATTCCGCCACCAATGACTACAAGGTCAAAATTATCCTTCTTAAGTTTGGCAATGGTTTCATTCCTTTTCAGGTTAGAAAATTCAACACTTTTCATAGCTTGTTATATTTTTTGAAATAGGAAATTTTGTGATTATTTAATCGTAGGAGAATCTTCCTTAGCTTTCTTCCCAACCTTTGGTGCGCTCCACAGCTTTCTGCCAGTTCTTATAGAGTCTTTTGCGTTTAACCCGATCAAAAGTGGGTTTAAAAATCCTGTTCATGGGTCTGCTCTGATCTATATCCGATTGGGTCCAAAGACCAACCTGAATACCCGCTAAAAATGCGGCACCCATGGCCGTAGATTCTATTACCTCCGGGCGGTGAACTTCGGTATCCAGAATATCGGCTTGAAACTGCATTAAATGATTATTTGCGCATGCACCGCCATCTACCCGTAAATTTTCTAATTGAATGCCGGAATCGTCCTCCATCGCTTTGAGGATATCCTTCGTTTGATACGCCAGTGACTCTAACGTGGCTTTGGCAATATGTGCTTTTCCGGTGTCCCTAGTTAATCCAAAAATGGCTCCGCGGGCGTACATATCCCAATAGGGAGCTCCTAATCCGGCAAAGGCAGGAACCACATACACCGAGCTTTCTCCGGTCACCGAGTCTGCCAATGCTTCCGTTTCCTTAGCGTCCTTAATTAGTTCTAAACCGTCTCGTAACCACTGTATTGCGGCGCCTGCAATGAAAATACTTCCTTCTAGAGCGTAGGTTATCTTTCCATCTAATCCATAACCTATAGTTGTTAAAAGTCCATTTTTTGAGAACTGTGGCTTATCACCGGTGTTCATTAACATAAAACATCCTGTGCCGTAAGTGTTCTTAGCCGTTCCTTTTGTAAAACATCCCTGACCAAAGAGTGCTGCCTGTTGATCACCGGCAATACCGGCTATTGGAATCTTTATCCCATCAATCTCATAATCACCAAAATGATAGGCAGAAGGTTTTACTTCCGGGAGCATGCTCTTAGGAATGCCTAAAGCCTCTAAAAGTTTATGGTCCCATTTTAAATTTACGATATCATAAATAAGGGTTCTAGATGCGTTGGTATAATCCGTTACATGGTTTTTGTCGGTAGACATGTTCCAGACCAACCAGGAATCTATGGTTCCCATTAATAAATCTCCTTTTTCGGCCTTACTTCTTGCCCCTTCTACGTGATCTAAGATCCACTTTACCTTAGTGCCGGAAAAATAAGAGTCTATCACCAGACCCGTTGTTTTCCTTACATACTCCGTAAGTCCTTCTTTTTTTAGACCCTCACAAATATCAGCTGTTCGTTTGTCTTGCCAAACAATGGCGTTATAAATCGGTTTCCCCGTATTTTTATCCCAGACTACAGTGGTTTCCCTTTGATTGGTAATTCCTATGCCCTTGATGTTCTTCAGCTGAACCTTACTTTCTGCAATTAATTCTTGAAGAACCCCCAATTGGGTTTCCAAAATTTCCATGGCGTCATGTTCTACCCACCCGGATTTTGGAAACAACTGTCTAAATTCCTTTTGAACCATCCCCTGAATCTTACCTTCTTGGTCAACAAGCAAGGCCCTAGAACTTGTTGTTCCCTGATCTAACGAAATAATGTATTTACTCATCTGTGATTTGATTTTAGTACGTTCGGGGCAGTGATTTTATAAACCTGAACGACTAAATATACAGGGAATTAGCGAGTTGCACAAAGCCAAAATTAACGCAAACGTTGGCGTAGCATATAATGTTTTGTTAAAGTGATTTTTTAGTCAAAAACACGACCGTCAATGGAGGTTTCAAGGGTGTTATTTCTTAACTGGTCTTTGAATAGAAGAATACGGCTTTTGGTATTCTATTGAATGAACTCTTTTTCCAAGAAGTACTCTACAATGGCTTGTTTCATTAGTACAGCCTGTTCACCAGCCTTTAATGTTGGAAGTTCCTCCTTGACCTTGTAGTGAGGCCAACCTTCCTCGTCAAAAAAATCGAATTCGTAATACCCATAGGGTTCTAACAACCTGCATATTGCAATATGCATTAGGTCCAATTTATCGTCTTTCTTATACTTTCGATGGTATTGACCAAGTTCTTGAACACCTACCAAATAAATTATGGCATCTAACTCTAGGACATCGCCGTCAGCGAATTGACTTGAAAGCTTAACGACTAAGGATTTCCACCGATTCTTTAATTCCTCATCTCTGGCCATGGTCTCTACTTATTTGAATTTTCTGTAGCCGAGCAAAGGTACTAATCAAAGCGCTATATTTGTTAAAACACTTTTTGAAATGAATTTTTTAGATATCGTCCTTGGTCTACTGCTTCTTTGGGGACTCTGGAAGGGATTAAAAAATGGTCTTTTCGTGGAGATAGCCTCTTTAATAGCATTGATTGCCGGAATTTATGGAGCCATCCATTTTTCCTATATCACTGGAGATTATCTTTATGAGCGTATGGATTGGAATGAGCGTTACATCAGTATTACCGCATTTGTAATCACTTTTATTTTAATAGTCATACTCGTTCATACCGCCGGTAAATTTTTAACCAAAATTGCCAATTTTGCCATGCTCGGCCTTTTAAACAAAATTGCCGGAGCTCTTTTTGGAGCCCTAAAAGTGGCCGTAATTCTTGGGGCGCTCCTAATTTTCTTTGACCGTATCAATGAAAACATAGGCTTGGTAGATGATGAGCTCAAAAAGGAATCTGCCTTGTACCAACCTGTGAAGGACCTCGGAGCCTTTGTCTTTGATTACGTGTTGCAAGCTAAATCCGATTTGGAACACAACGTATAATTTTGAAAACTCAAAGAAAGTAGTTGTTCTTGGTTTTGATACCCTTCGTCGAAAAATAAATAGATACAACGGTAATTCAAGTGATTTTATCTAATATTATACTGTTGATATCCCCTATCAACACGAGAACAAATAGGATTACCCCATCTTACATACCTACTTCGCTAAGCTGAACGGCCTGCTTACAAATAAATCTATATATGAAAATGAGATTGCTTTATGTAGTCCCGGTTTTATTTGTATTGTTTTTATCTTCCTGCACTACGGACACATTGGAAGAGGGGCCTATTGTTGAGGCCGACAATATAGTTCTACTGGAAAGTGAAATATTGGAAATTGTGAATGACCACAGAACGAGTTTGGACATGAATAAGCTCCTGTTCAGCGCTGTAGCGTATAAATATGCCAACATCCATACGGATTATATGATAAGTAAGGGTAGTTTAAGTCATGATAACTTCAGCTCAAGAGCTTCGAGCATTGCCTCCGAAGAGGCCGTGGAGCTAGTTGCAGAAAACGTAGCTAAGAACTATGATACCGCTGAGGGTGCCTTTGAAGGTTGGTATAACAGTGTCAATCACAAGAAAACTATGGAGGGTGATTTTACCCATACCGCTGTGAGCGTTAAAAAGGACCAAAACGGCAATTTCTATTTTACGCAACTGTTCTACAGAAAATAGGACAATTTTGGCATTAAAACTCTTTAAACGAGACTTTCATACAAGCTGTCGGTTAGTCAATTTTTCAATCATCGACGACCGGAGTTTTTTGGTGGTCAAAACGGTACAATCTCCTTAAAATACACAATTTTAGCGATGAAAAATACCTAGCCGTTCACCGATTAGGCCCTATATACACTTATTTTACAGCACGTCGATTTTTTCCTTACCAATATAGATAATTTTCTCAAGAACCTTGTCTTCCACGTTACTTTTACTGTATAACTTATTAATGTACCCCCAAGTCATGAAATTTAAATTTATCTTTTTACTTGTAATTACCTTAAGTGTTTTTAGCTCTTGTTCCAAAGAAGAATTAGAACCTCTATCAGAAGAAAACAATGCCGGCTTAAACGCTGAGAATTTAGAAATTTCTTCAGGTAGCCACACGGCATTGGAAGCAGAACTTTTTGACCTAGTCAACAACTACAGAGTTAGCATTGGTTTAAATGAATTGACTTTTGAGAGCACTACTTACTATTATGCAGGACAACACAATGACCATATGATAGCCCAAAACAATGTTAGTCATGCTAAATTTGGCGAACGTGCAAAGGGTATCGCTGAAAGAACAGGAGCTTCTCATGTTGCTGAGAATGTAGCCAGAAATTATGACGATATGCAAGAGGTCTTAGAAGCTTGGGTAGATAGTCCTTCGCATAGGATGAGTTTAGAAGGTAACTATACACATTCAGCCATAAGTATAAAAGAAAATAATAGTGGCAATTTGTACTTTACTCAGATGTTCTTCAGGTAATATATACGACATAAATAATTAAAGAGCCTTTGGTAAACAAGGGCTTTTTTTATGCCTGCGTTTTAGGTTAGCCCCTAAGGTTTTTTTAACTTTCGTTAAAATTAACCCATGAGTATAAGAGCCCCTTTTAATTTAGATAAATGGATTGAGGAGAATCGTGATTCTCTAAAACCCCCGGTTGGCAATAAAAACTTATATAAAGATGCCGGTGATTATATCGTTATGATCGTGGCGGGTCCTAATGCAAGAAAAGACTATCACTATAACGAAACGGAAGAACTTTTTTATCAGTTAGAAGGACAAATAGAGGTACACATTCAAGAAGACCGTCAAAAGAAAACGTTTCAACTAGGACCAGGAGATATGTATTTGCACCCTGCAAAAGTGCCGCACTCTCCCGTACGCCATGAAGGTTCTATTGGTCTGGTTATTGAGCGCAAAAGGGCGCACATGAATGTAGACGATGGACTGCTTTGGTTCTGCGATAACTGTAACCATAAATTATATGAAGCCTATTTTACACTGAACGATATAGAAAAAGACTTTCTAAGTCATTTTAAACATTTCTATGGTTCCAAAGAATTAAGGACTTGCGACAATTGCGCAACGGTAATGCCTGTAGACGAACGTTTTATAAAAGAAGTTTAAATGAAATTAGTTAGTGGTCTCTTAATAGCGGTTGTTGCCCTTTTACATTTCTATTTTCTTTGGTTCGAAATGTTTGCTTGGACGACCAAAGGGCCCAAGATATTTCGGAATTTTCCAAAGGAATTGTTTGAACCTACGAAGTCTATGGCTGCCAATCAGGGACTGTATAACGGATTTCTTGCCGCAGGACTGGTATGGTCTTTTTTTATTGAAGACCTCATTTGGAAGGATAATATATCCTTGTTCTTTTTATGCTGTGTAGTAGTAGCAGGTATCTACGGTGCGTTCAGTGTTTCAAAGAAAATTTTCTATATACAAGCACTGCCAGCGCTAGTTGCCATAGCATTAATTATCCTGTCATGATGCTACAACGAAGTGTCTCAATTCTAATACTGATCATAGTCGGTGCAACATCAAAATTAATGAGCCAAAAAATGACACCGGAACAGGTAGTTCAAAACCAATTAGAAGCCTATAACCAAAGGGATATCAACGCATTTATGTCGGTTATTGACCCTAAAGTTACCTTCCACAATTTTTCAGAAGGTGTGGAGACCATGAAAGGTAGGCAAGCGTGTAAGGAATTTTACGCTGCGCTTTTTGAAGCATCGCCCAATTTACATTCCAAAATCATAACACGTACCGTATTCGGAAATAAGATAATTGACCATGAAAGTATTACAGGACGTAACGGAAATGATAAGCCTCTAGAACTGGTTCTCATTTACGAGGTACAAAATGAAAAAATCTCAAAAGTTACGGTGCTCAAAAAGCAAAAATAAAGATAATATTATTCGTAGCTTTGTAAAAATTTAACAATACACCTTCAAAAAGTTATAAAATGTCAAAAGTAGCTGTAGAATTTGGAATAGATGAGGCTTTAAAAGCTTTGGGAATTACTGACTTAAATGATGGAACTTCAACAGGTTCCGATAATTTTTCTTCAGGAAGCATTATCGAATCCTACTCACCGGTCGATGGTTCACTCATCGGAAAAGTAAGAACAACCTCCAAAGAAGATTATGCAAAGGTCATGAATACCGCTACCAATGCTTTTAAAACTTGGCGTAAGAAACCCGCCCCGTTACGCGGTGAAATAGTAAGACAATTTGGCGAGAAGCTCAGAGCCTTAAAAGAACCTTTGGGAAAATTGGTCTCTTATGAGATGGGCAAGAGTTACCAAGAAGGTCTTGGAGAAGTCCAAGAAATGATAGATATCTGTGATTTTGCGGTCGGGCTTTCCCGACAACTTCATGGCTTGACCATGCACTCGGAAAGACCTGGGCATAGAATGTACGAACAATATCATGCGCTAGGGGTAGTGGGTATTATATCAGCATTTAATTTTCCTGTTGCCGTGTGGGCATGGAACACAGCACTGGCGTGGATTTGCGGAGATGTTTGTGTTTGGAAACCTTCAGAAAAAACACCATTATGCGGAGTAGCCTGTCAAAATATCGCGGCTCAAGTTTTTAAGGAAAATAATTTGCCAGAAGGCATCTCCTGTTTGATCAATGGAGATTATAAAGTAGGAGAATACATGACTCAAGATGGTAGAATTCCTTTGGTTTCGGCCACCGGTTCTATTCGAATGGGTAAAATAGTTGCCCAGGCCGTGGCAGCAAGATTAGGAAAATCGCTATTGGAATTAGGAGGTAACAATGCTATAATCGTTACGCCGGACGCGGATATTAAAATGACCGTTATCGGTGCTGTTTTTGGGGCTGTCGGAACTGCCGGCCAACGTTGTACCTCAACAAGAAGATTAATTATCCATGAGGACATATACGACAAGGTAAAGGATGCTGTGGTTGCAGCCTATGGTCAGCTACGCATTGGAAACCCGCTAGATGAAAACAATCATGTAGGGCCTCTAATTGATACCGATGCAGTAAACCATTATAGCAAAGCATTGGAAAAAGTAGTGGCTGAAGGAGGAAAAATTATTGTCGAAGGCGGAGTCTTAGAAGGAAAAGGCTACGAAAGTGGTTGCTATGTTAAACCGGCTATTGCAGAAGCCAAAAATGACTACGAAATTGTGCAACACGAGACTTTTGCACCGGTGTTATATTTACTAAAATATTCCGGAGAATTAGAAAATGCTATCGCAATTCAAAATGGGGTTGTTCAGGGGCTTTCATCTGCCATAATGACCAATAATCTGCGTGAAGCCGAACGTTTCTTGTCCGTTGCTGGAAGTGATTGTGGTATCGCTAACGTTAATATAGGAACATCGGGTGCAGAAATTGGTGGCGCCTTCGGTGGGGAAAAAGAAACTGGTGGTGGCCGTGAAAGTGGTTCGGATGCTTGGAAAATATATATGAGAAGGCAAACGAATACCATCAACTATACGACCGAGCTGCCGCTGGCACAAGGAATTAAATTTGACTTGTAGAAGTTTTAAATTTAATTCCCAATTTTTGTTTTTGGCCGCTAATCGAGATTTATAATGCTCCGGCGCTTGCCTTAAATAAATATTGGTTTCGCTTCTAATGTCTCATAGGCCTGCCCCGAGGTCATTTATTATATGGTTTTTCGGTTGGTATCGTCTACCGTCCAACTACCATGCAACAAGCTTTGGGTGCCCAAAACCAAAATCATACATACAAACTTCAGAAAATTAAATATACGTTTCTTTATATTTTTCATATCGTAATCATCCTACTATCAAGATATATTTTATGATCTTAGGGTGATACCGTTTCTGTATGTTCCGTACTTCTAATTGTATAAACGGTTTTAAGTAATCTGGGAATAGACACTATCGTATAGGATATTAACTACGCCCAATTTTGAACTAAACAGTACCCACAAAATAACCCTATCGTTAAGGATACGATAGGGTTTACTTAATTAACCAACTAACTCAAATATGTCATAAAACCCTATCCCAGTGCCGGAACTTTGTCGGGAGCGATAGGGTGTATTTTATTTGCATCAGAAAGTTCCGAAATATCTTCTTTTAAAAAAATATGAATTATGCCTCCTTGCCGTTTGAATGTGCAAATGGTATCATTTTAGTTATAGTTGGAAAATCACTCCTCCTTGATTACTAGCAATTAAGCTATCGAATATTCAAAAATTTTAAGATTTTTTTAATACATTGTGGATGAAACACTAAACACTATTTAAAAATGACAAAAACAACAACGAATCTACTGCTGATGTTGATCACTATTTTGGCAGGGACTTATTTTTACATTACCTGCTGCAGTGAATGCGGAGTTAGTGTAGAACAAGAGCCTCCAAAAGAGGTAGCAGCACCCATTGTGCCAGAAGCAACTTCATATCCTTTTGCCTTTAAGGATGGAGATTACGCTTATAACAACAATGACAATTACAACTTTAATAGTTCTTCTTCGTCTATACTAATGCCACTAGCCGCTAGTATGGAAGAAGGTATTACAAGCCTTAAAGGTTTCTTAGAGACCAATGCAGGAAAAGTAATTAATATTACGGGGTACTATAAAAGTGACGAAAACAACGATAGCGCCTATCCTAATCTAGGGCTTGCCAGAGCCAATGCGGTCAAAAACCATTTGGTATCCAACGGAATTTCCTCTTCTAGAATAAATACGATGGGAGCGCTAATGGAAAGTATGGTGGCCAGGGAGAACGTATATCTTGGACCTGTAAGCTACAGCTTAGGTGGAGAATCTGAGGATGCGGCCGAAGAGAT
Source organism: Maribacter sp. MJ134 (assembly GCF_003970695.1). Taxonomy (NCBI): domain Bacteria; kingdom Pseudomonadati; phylum Bacteroidota; class Flavobacteriia; order Flavobacteriales; family Flavobacteriaceae; genus Maribacter; species Maribacter sp. MJ134. The sequence goes on along the minus strand of NZ_CP034570.1, from coordinate 3,370,087 downwards.
GAAAGCACTGTTCGATAAAATAAATGCTGATCCGCTTACGCTATATTTCAATACGGCAGAAGCATCTATAAGTTTAAATGCAGAACAGCGCCAAAAGGTAGCCGATATTTCTAGGTATTTGGATAAAATGGAGGGTGCCACCGCAAACGTGGTGGGCCACACTGATAATACCGGGGTAGCTGCCACTAACATGAGACTTGGTTTGGACAGAGCAAATTTTGCCAAAGCCTATCTCATGCGAAACGGAATTGCCGAATCAAAAATAAAAACCTCATCTAAAGGGCAGACGTCTCCTATAGAGAGCAACGCCACTGAAGAAGGTAGGTCTAAAAATAGAAGAACTGTAGTAACACTAAACAATTAAATCACTAACAAATTAAAATAGTATAAAATGAATTTTGAAAATATGAATATCTGGTGTTGGTTGATCCCAGCTTTAGTCGGGATAATTAGTGGAATTCTTGGCTACCTCATTGGCCGAAGCGGAAATACCACCATTGACAATTCTGCAGATTTAAAACTGCTACAAGATAAAAATGCAAAGTTAAAAGCCGATTTAGATGCTTGTAATAAGAGAGTGAGCAGTGCCAAGGCCAATGTAACAAGTACAGTATCTTCTTTTGCAGCGGGTGCGGCGGTAGCATCTATTCCTTTTGATGCCGCAGGAGCAAAGGCGGCCTTCGGTAAAGCCATTAAGCAAGATGACCTTAAAGTTGTTGAGGGCATAGGGCCTAAAATAGAAGGTATGTTCAAAGATTCCGGAATTAAAACCTGGAAAGCACTATCAGAAGCTTCCGTAGCGGAATGCCAAAAAGTACTGGACGGCGGTGGAAAGCGCTATCAGGTTCATAATCCTGCGTCATGGCCTATGCAAGCCAAAATGGCCTATGAAGGCAAATGGAGTGAACTTGTGAAATGGCAAGATGAACATGATCACGGTAAATTATAATCAATAACCAACCAAAAATAAAAGCCCAATCTCACTTTGAGATTGGGCTTTTTATTTTCTTGAAACTTAGCGCTACAACATTCCGTTGGCTTCTACCCATTTAAAGTGGTACTGATCTTCTGGAAACTTCATTCTAGAGGCAATACGCTCCAATCTTTCAGGAAGTTTCATCAAATAGTCCCTTGCTTTTTGTGCTTCGTCATTAAGTCCCCTTACTGCATCAATCTCCCAAAAAGCATTCAACTTTGCAAGAATATCTATGTAATCCTGAGCGGTATAAACACCAAGTCTTTGTGCACAATTTGAGAAGTTCTCAAAGGCAGTACCAATGGTACCTCCGGATTCTCTTAAAAAGTGAGCCGGCATTACTATTTTCTGTTTCATCATATCGGCAAAGGCCAACATCATTCCATTAGGGTCGTGACCCATAATCGTTTTTACGAATTCTCTATAGGCCAAATGATGCCTCATTTCGTCCCCTGCAATTATCGTACACATCTTACCTAATAAGGCGTTCCCCTTTTTCTTAGCCATTTGCCCCACACGTTTGTGAGAGATGTTCGTGGCCAATTCTTGAAAGGAAGTGTACACAAAATTCTTATATGGGTCCCTATCGGTACCAATATCAAAACCGTCCGAAATAAGGTGCTGCGTAGTTATTTCTATTTCCTTCATATTCACCCTTCCGGATAGATATAAGTATTTGTTCAGCACATCCCCATGTCTATTCTCTTCTGCGGTCCATGCCCTAACCCATTTGGCCCAGCCATTGGTCTTATATTCTCCATGCTGGTCTATCCCAACAACATCCATTAACCACGATTCGTATGTAGGCAAGGCTTCTTCGGTAATGGTATCCGCCACCATGGTTACCCAAAAATCATAGCCCAACTCTTTCGATTCTTCCCGTAATTGTTCTACATGGTCCAAAAACCCATCACTTTCGGAATCAGGGAGAAAATCCGTAGGCTGCCATATATCTTCAGGTTTTATCAGAAAATTCTCCATAAACCCTTCCACTTCGGGCTCAATGGCCTGCATTACTTCTAGTCGTATATTCTTCTCGGACATATATCAATTTTTATCAAAGTTCGTTAATTCTGCGCTGTTTTAGCCTTTAAAATTAAATTGATTTACTAATTTCTGCCTGTTTCATTGGGATAGAACGTGTGCACAGGCTCACTTTGCCAATATTTTTTGGTCTGAATATCAAAAGCGGTGAGAGGTCCTTTAAATGCTGCTCCGGTATCAATATTCCAAACATTTACAGCATTTTGAGGCGTGGTTTTCCCCATTCGCGTTACAGGGGTATGGCCAATGTAAATCTCTTTGTAATGCGTAAGTCTTTTAGGAAAATACATATCACCTTCTTTCAAATTTGGGTCTATTGACAAGACCAGTTCCCAAAGCGTTCGGTCCCAATAGAAGGTCTTGGACGTATATTCATAGGCTACGCCCTTTAGGTTTGTAAAGCCCGCGTGCAAGAACAGTCTATTCGCGTCATCCAAATAATAATCCTTAAGGTTTTCATAGAACATAATATGCTCCCTTTTTGTGCTATCATCTACCTTCCCGTACGATTTTACCGTGGCTTCGCCGCCATGCATAAACCACATTGGGTTATCGTCGCCACCGGTAAGCCATTGATGGCATAAGGCATCGTGATTACCTCTAAGAAAAATGCACCGGTGCGTTTCGTTCAATTGCAAAAGGAAATCTATCGTTTCAACAGCCTCACTCCAACCATCGACATAATCGCCTAGAAATATAAGTTTATCGTTGACCGTTACGGCTGCTTTCTCCAATACTTGCCGTAACGCCTTTAATCCTGAATGTATATCTCCAATAACTAATGTTCTTTGCGTCATCATTTAGCAAAAATCGCAATTCCCGCAATGACCACAAGGACGAAAACCACTAAAAAGAAAATTTTCCAGAAGGAGTACGGCCTACTACCACTTAAATTACCCGTTTGTCCATTGATATAAAAATGGTACTCTTTTCCGTTATACCGATAGGAACTTATGTATACAGGGAGCAAAATATGTTTAAAAGTTTCATCAGAAAGTTTCATGTCCGCATTGGCAATGCGTTGCGTATCTCCGCCGATATCCCTTCGAATCCAGTTATAAGCGATATTTTTTGCCTCTTGAAAGGATTGATGGTGACCCTCCTTAAGAGATACTGTATACTTTTCCGTTACAAAACCCGACAGGTATTTTGAGTTAAAGACCACTAAATCCTTAAGATTCCAAAATGCAATGGAGGGCGGGATATCCCTTCTTTTTTTCTCCGAGGCATTTATTAAAATATCATCTACAAAACCATTGACCTTCCCAGAGGCATAGGTCCATTTGGTCTTTCGTACCTGCCTTGTGCGCCTCCCCTTGTCGCTATTATATGTCTGGGTTTCATAATAGTAATCTCCGCGCTGCCCTTGATAGGAAGCAAACAGATTGGCATCAAAAGTCCAATAAGGAATATATAGGCCATGAAGTCCCTCAGGGTCTAATGCCGCCCTTTTGAGTTTGTTGGGTGCAAACCAAAGACCGTTGACCCAAGTTTTGAAAATTTTTCTTGCTTTTTTTACATCCAACTGAAAAGGAACCAACGCCCCCGGCAAAATCCAACCTTCAATTTCGGTATCCTCACGTATCAGCGGTTCACTACAGTACACACAATTCAATGATTTGTAATTCTCCTCTACATGCTGGTTGGCGCCACAATTTTTACAATGCAAAAGCTCAATGGTTTCCGTATAGGCATTCTCGCCAACAATCTTTAAGTAATGGGCCAACTCTAGCTCCTCAAAACTGCTTTTAGATTGCTCTATAAATTCCTCATACCCGCAATATTCACAATTAAGTTGATGTGAGCCTGGTTTAAACTTTAACTCTGCACCACAATTGGCGCAAGCTTTTTTATGTTCCGATTCTTGGATTTTTTCCATGTACATTGTTTTCGCGCTAACGAAAATCACTACGTTATTCCTGAACTTTTAACTACACTATGCGTTTGGTAGTGGCGGAGGTGTATTTCCTCCCAAGAACGATTTTAGTTCTTCTACCTCTTTTAAACTTGCCCAATTGGCCATTCCCTGTTTCCAGACCAGTGAATCTCTATTAATGGTCCTATTGGCAAAAAGCTCCTTTAATTTGTCAAAAGAGACCGGACCCAATTGTTGCCCGTTTACCGCATAGAAGTAAGTAACCTGCAACGGAACGGGCGGTGGCGCAGTTTGTTGTCCTTGTGGTGCTTGCACAGCAAAAGGCTGACCAGTGGGCTGACCCATCATTCCGCCCATTTGTTGCGCCAATACAAAGCCCATGCCCATGCCCATACCGGCACCAGCAGTACCTCCTTCGTTTGCAGCTGCCAATTCCATAGCTTTCGCAGCCTTGAACTGCGCCAACTTGGTCATGTCCAATTTATCCAAACGACTATATTCAAAGATTTCTTTCTTTAGCTCTTCTGGCATGGAAACATTTTCGATATAGAACCTTTCTAATTCTATACCTACACGCCCAAATTCCGGTTGCATTACCTCTTGGCAAGTTTCGGACAGCTCGCTCGTATTTGCCGCATATAGTTCTATTGGCAGGTTGGCCTCTCCGACAGTATCCGTAAATCGGGTAACAATTAAACTTTTAAGGTGTTCGTTAACTTCGTAATTCGTGAAATTACCATCCGTTCCCACGACATCGACAACAAATTTTCCCGGATCGTTAATTCGAAAACTATAGGTTCCGAAAGCCCTGATCTCTACAAGTCCAAAACGATCATCACTTAGCATGAACGGATTTTTAGTGCCCCATTTTTCATCCGTGAACAATCTGGTGTTCACAAAATAGACCTCCGCTTTAAACGGACTGTTAAATCCATATTTCCAACCTTTGAGCGTGGTTAAAATCGGCAGGTTCTGGGTATTCAAGGTATAGGTTCCGGGTTTGAAGACATCGGCTAGCTGACCCTCGTTCACGAAAACGGCCGTCTGCCCTTCGCGAACTATTAATTTAGCATTGTTCTTTATTTCATTTTGATACCTTTCAAATCGATGTACAATTGTATCGTTCGAAGTATCTAGCCATTCTATAATATCTATAAACTCATGGCTTAATTTCTTCTTTATTTCGTCAAATATGCTCATTTTCGATTATTTTTTATTTATCCCAAAAAGGTAGCAAATTCCTAATAACAGGACAAGAAATAAGGTTCCTTAAAGCTGCATAGTCCACATTACGGGGCGTAATCTCCCCATTTAATGACTAACTACCGATTATTCACAACAAAATTTAGAGAAAGCTACTTTTTCTATTTACCTTAGATTTTAAACTTTGAAGCAAGTCTATGAAAAAGGTATTTTGCATTGGTGAGCTACTCATTGATTTTGTTGCTGAAAATCAGGGTAAGGACTTATCTAAAGCTAAAGAGTTTACGAAAAAAGCAGGTGGTGCACCTGCAAACGTGGCCTGCGCCATAAGTAAGTTAAGTGGCCAAAGTGCTTTTGTAGGTTGCGTTGGCAACGATCCTTTTGGGAGTTTTCTACTGAACATTCTGGATAAGGAAAGTGTTGATCTTTCACTGGTACAAAAATCGGACGTTTTTACCACCTTAGCTTTTGTATCCATTGATGAAGACGGAGAGCGAGATTTCGTTTTTAGCCGCGGGGCAGATAGAGAACTAAAGTACGATTCTAATCTAAAAAACGAATTCAAGGAAAACATGGTGCACTTTGGAGCAGCCACCGCCTTATTGGGTGGGAATCTAGAAGATGCCTACAGTAGATATTTCTTTGACGCACTTACACAAAACGCGTTCATAAGCTTTGATCCCAATTACAGAATAGATCTTTGGAAAAACAAAGAGGATATTTTTATAAAGAAATGCATCCCCTTCATACAGAAATCCCACCTATGCAAATTTAGTCTAGAGGAAGCTCAGCTGCTTTCCGGAAAGACAGATTTAAAAGAGGCATGCACCTATTTGCATGAAATGGGAACAGATATTATAGTAATTACCTTAGGTGGAGAAGGTACTTTGCTCAGCACAAAAACATACTCCAAAACCATACCTAGTATTTCGGTTAAGCCAGTAGATACGACCGGGGCCGGTGATGCTTTCATAGGTTGTCTTTTAAAACAGATCGCAACGCACCATAACTTGGAACACACTTTAGAAAACGAAGATTTACTTACTGCTATGGTAGCTATGGCCAATAAGGCAGGAGCAATAACTACGACTAATTTTGGGGCTATAGAATCGCTTCCAAATCAAAAACAACTCGTTTCCTAGAATGAATCAGGCCACTTTGCATCAATTAATGACCAAAAGGTCAAAAAAATATGTAGACGCCAGTCATGAAGCTTTTGGGCTAAGATTGGCTACGAACATTTCGCTTATCAGCTCCTTGTATTTCTCCCTTTACCCCGAAAAAGAGAAGGCATCCTATTTTCCTAAGTTACTGGATAAAATGGAACAACTTTTCTTTAAAAGACCCGAGGAACTAAAGGAACTTGACCTTAAACGGGCGAAAGTCGGTAATTGGTACCAAAGCGAACAATTGGCCGGAATGCAATTGTACGTGGACCGTTTTAATAAAGACATTAAAGGACTGGATGAAAAACTTCCTTACTTTGAGGAACTAGGTATTAATTTTCTTCACTTAATGCCCATAACCACTAGACCTGCCGGTGAAAACGACGGTGGGTATGCCGTAAACAGTTATCATAAAATAGATGCACGTTACGGAACCCGAAAGGAATTTTTGGCTTTCACTAAAAAAGCAAGATCAAAAAATATGATCTTAATGCTGGATTTTGTGGTGAACCATACTTCGGATGAATTTGAGTGGGCCAAAAAAGCAATAGCGGGTGAAGAAAAGTATCAGAATTATTACTACACCTATCCCGGTAGACAAATCCCAGACGCTTTTGAAAAAACATTGCCGGAAATTTTTCCAGCTACGGCACCTGGCAGTTTTACTTATAATAAATCGATGGAGCGTTGGGTAATGACCTGCTTCAACAGTTACCAATGGGACCTAAACTATACTAATCCCGAGGTATTTATCGCCATGTTGGAGAACCTCTTGAACTTGGCGAATATGGGTGTTGATGTAGTGCGTTTCGATGCGCTTGCCTTTCTATGGAAGAAAATAGGCACCATTTCTCAAAACCTGCCCGAGGCACATCAACTGGTTTCCCTCTTTCGTATGTGCTTACAGGTAATAGCTCCTGGGGTAATTCTTTTGGCCGAAGCCATTGTAGCACCAAGGAATATCATTAAATACTTTGGAGAAGGGCTTTTGGAAGGTAATGAGTGTGAAGTAGCCTATAATGCATCGCTGATGGCGCTGTTGTGGAATTCCATTGCGACCAAAAAGACGTCTTTATTATATAAAAGTTTACTGGAAACCCCTTCCAAACCACAAGATGGAACTTGGATCAATTATATAAGATGCCATGATGATATCGGGTTGGGTTACGACGACGATTTTATCCGTGACCTAGGTCTTTCTCCCAGAGAACATCGTAAATTCTTGCTAGACTATTATTGCGGTGGCTTAGACTGGTCTCCCGCAAAGGGCTTGCTGTTTATGTACAACCCCAAAAACGGCGATGGCAGAATTACCGGAAGCGCAGCATCCTTACTTGGCTTAGAAAAAGCACTGGAACAAAAGGATAAAAACAGCATCACGGAAGCTGTAGCCAAAATTCTAATGCTACATGGTATTATCCTCTCCTATGGAGGAATACCGTTGATTTACGCAGGGGATGAAATAGGAATGTTGAACGATTATACTTTCCTTGAAAACGAAGACCACAAGGACGACAGCCGCTGGGTAAATAGACCGAAGCAAGATTGGGAGGCGGTTAACAAATTGGCTTCAAAAAAAAATCACGCCAGTTCAATTTTTAATGGACTGAAAAAAATGATACAATTGCGAAAGAAACTCCCCGTTTTTGCAGATGTTTCTCCGCCTATAATTCACCCAAGCTCCAATCCGCATATTTTTGTTTTTGAACGCACTAATGGAAAAGATAGGGTGTGGGTAATTTCCAATTTCGATGAAAATACCCAATTTCTTCATGTCTCATGGTTGTTTACCATTGGCATACATCCAGAAAACAACCTTAAAGATGGTATCACCGGTAAAAAACTGAAGCTAGAACGTAATCTACTGCAATTAAGCGCCTATGAGCATTTATGGATAATGGCTGGTTAATTGTAAGCTACTTTTCGTAAGATCCGTAAAGCTGCCTTTAACGAGTCATATATTTTTGGAAACTGTTCTTTAACGATACCCCTTGCTATTTCCATTTGATGTCTGGCCTCTTCAAAACCGTTTAAATAACAAATTAAATACGTGTCAGGAAGGTGCAAAACATCTTCTACCTCTGTTGATTTCAAGGCTATACCCTGTTTTATTTTAGCCAGTAGACTGTTGTTGGTATTGTAAATATGATGCAAAATCTTCTTGTCGTAACGAGGCGGTTCAAAAACCAGTTCGGTCTGTATTTGATAGGTTCCGTTTTCTTTAAAAGTAATAACCAGTTCCTCTAAGGGATAATATCGTTGTTTGCCTTCTAATCCTAATTGAACATACTCCATTGTTGTAAAAGAATGATCATCATAGGTGATGGTTACCTCATCTAGATCGGAATAGAACAGTTTTACTTGCTCGTTAATTAATTCGATGTCCACCCTGTTGTAATAGGTTTGCCCTTTGACTTCTTTTTTGTTGCCGGCCCAACATACGACAAACTGTTCCTTAAAGACTTTATAGTCGCTTTGCAAGTCTTTATGGCGATGGTTTATGAAATCTATTACACCGTCCAAGGTGAGCTCTATATTATTCCGGGCATGCTGTTCTATGGTGGCGACAGCTTTTGAATTTATATCCTTCAACTCAATATCAAAGGCTTTTGGAAGACTTATGCTACCCTCTCTAAAAAAGACGGAACCACCATAATATTTCCAGATATTTTTGCGTAGGGAACAAATCTCCCCATTGGATTTAATGGTGACCAGACCTACCACCTTGCCCTCTGCCAAATGTGGAAAAGGAATATTCTCGTATGAAATCAGGGGTGGGTTATCCAAATAGGCATTCACCAAATTTTGGATCTTGCTATCATCAAAAAAATCGACACCAACAATCTGATTATCCTCATCCTCAACCCCGATGACGATAAATGAGTTGTTCATGGGATTACTATTGGCCAGAGCACAAACGTGTTTTAGAAATTTTGCCTTACCCTCTTTTTCCCCGATGGCAATAAAACGCTTTTTGTCGTAGAAACTATTCTCGTCGTTATGAGCAAGTAAGTTTTTGACCAATAAGCGTTTATTGATCATAAGGTTTTATTCACAATGGTTGATGAGGCTTGTGCCGTTGGCATAACCACCAAATCTGCAATATTTACATGATATGGTCTAGTCACCGTAAAAAGAATAATATCGGCAATATCCTCAGGTTTTAGCGCCTGAAAGCCTTTGTATACATTTTCTGCGCGCTCGTCGTCTCCTTTAAAACGCACCTGACTAAATTCAGTTTCCACCAAACCAGGGTTTACGGCCCCTACGCGGATACCGTGTTGGTTTAAATCTATACGCATGCCTTGATTAATGGCGTCTACGGCATGCTTACTAGCACAATATACATTGCCCCTGGGGTACACTTCCTTACCCGCAGTGGAGCCTATATTGATAATATGTCCCTTGTTTTGAGTAATCATTTTAGGAATAATTGCCTTGGAAACGTATAATAACCCTTTGACATTAATATCTAACATTGCGTCCCAATCTGTTATGCTACCTTCTTGTATGGTATCTAAACCATGGGCGTTTCCTGCATTATTAATTAAGATGGATATTTTTGAAAATTCCTCAGGTAAGGAATCGATGGCTTTCTTTACCGCATCTTTGTCCCGTACATCAAAATTTAACGTGTGCACAGTTGTCAACGCTCCCAATTGCTCTTTTAGATGAACTAAGCGTTCTTGTCTCCTACCACAGAGAATTAACTTAAATTGATGCTTCGCAAAAAGTTCGGCCGTAGCCTTTCCTATGCCGCTGGTGGCTCCGGTAATAAATACTGTTTCGTTCATATGCTTCTTTTTAAGCTACTTCATGTCCGTTACTCGCTTCTAAAAGTAGGAACCAATCTTCCGATTCTAAATCAATTTCTACGGCTTTCATAGCAAGTGCCAATCTTTCTGGTGTAGCCGTCCCCACAACGGGATGAATATTGGATGGATGTTTCAAAATCCAACTGAGCAATAATTGGTCTTCACTTGCCCCGTACTTTTTGCATAGATCCTTTAATACTGATCCAATACGTTTTGTTTGTTCCGTTTCCTCCCTAAAGAAAGCTCCCAGCGGGCTCCAGGACATGGCTAACCGGTTATGGGCAAGACAATCGTCCAAAATACCATTGTTCATCACCTCATTTGCCGTGAGTGAATATTCTATCTGATTTCCCTCAACGGGCACAACGGTCTCTAACAAAGCTATTTGAGAAGGAGTAAAATTAGAAACTCCAAATTGCCTTATTTTACCCTCTTTTTTAAGGTGCATTATTGCTTCGGCAATCTCACTTGGTTGCATCAGTGGGCTTGGCCTGTGCAAGAGCAGTACATCTAAATATTCGGTCTCCAGCAACTTCAGGGAGCGCTCCGCGGACCAAATTATATAATCCTTATCGTAGTTGTAATGCTTCACCTTGTTCGTTCTGGTCTTGGCATCAAATTGAATCCCACACTTGCTGATCAGTTGTATACTTTCACGCGAAATTGAGCTCTTCTTAAAAGCGGCACCAAACTGTTCTTCCGTAGTATAGTCACCATAAATATCCGCATGGTCAAAGGTGGTGATGTTCAACTCCAGACAGCTGTTCATTAAAGCTATCATTTCATTTGTTGCCAATTGTTTCCCCCAGTTGCCCCAAGTCATGGTACCGGCAATAATTCTGGAATAGGTAGTCATATGCTTCATAGGTGGGTGAAATTAAAAAGAATCCCTTAAATACTTCATAAAAACAAGGGGTTTTCGCATTTTTTAACCAATCGTTAACAGCTACTCAATGAATAAATTTTCAATTTGCACAACTGTTAAAATTATAAGCGTAAATTACCCTAAATATAACCGGATAAATGGAAGAAAATACTACTGTTGACATTAGCGCAGTGAATGAGAAAATAGCTCAGGAAAGTGCTTTTATAGATTTACTTGTTATTGAAATGAACAAGGTCATCGTTGGTCAAAAACACATGATCGAGAGACTGCTCATAGGACTGTTAGGGCAAGGCCATATCTTATTGGAAGGTGTTCCCGGTCTAGCAAAGACCTTGGCCATTAATACGCTTTCAAAAGCAGTAAAAGGTAGTTTTAGTAGAATTCAGTTTACTCCGGACCTTTTACCGGCAGATGTCGTAGGAACCATGATCTACAACATGAAAGAGAATGATTTCTCGATTAAGAAAGGACCCATATTCGCCAACTTTGTTTTAGCGGATGAAATTAACCGTGCCCCTGCAAAGGTGCAATCCGCATTACTGGAAGCCATGCAAGAAAAGCAGGTAACCATAGGGGACGAAACCTTTATCTTGGACAAGCCTTTTCTAGTGATGGCTACCCAAAACCCCGTAGAACAAGAGGGGACTTATCCGTTGCCAGAGGCTCAGGTAGATCGTTTTATGTTGAAAACAGTGATAGACTATCCTAAAATGAACGAGGAGCAAATGGTCATGCGACAAAACCTCTTAGGCAATTATGAAACTGTAAAACCTGTTGTTTCCTTAAAACAGATACTTAGTGCCCAAAAAGCGGTCCGTGAAGTTTACATGGACGAGAAAATTGAAAAATATATACTGGATATTGTATTTGCTACCAGGTATCCAGAAAAATACAATCTTGAAAATCTAAAACCACTTATTAGTTTTGGTGCATCACCAAGGGGAAGTATTAACCTTGGTAACGCATCTAAATGTTATGCCTTTATTAAGCGACGAGGGTATGTGGTCCCCGAAGATGTCCGGGCCGTCGTTCATGATGTTTTAAGACATAGAATAGGTATTACCTACGAAGCCGAAGCAGAAAACATAACTTCAGAAGAAATCATAAATAAAATCGTAAACGAGATTGAGGTACCATAGCGCTTAGCTTTTGACCAGTGGTGATATGTGTGGTAATACTACAACGTACAACTGCCCACTAGCTATGAACGTTCCCAAATACCAGGATGGATACTAAAGAATTACTCAAAAAAGTTCGTAAAATAGAGATAAAGACCAGGCGTCTTTCCGACCATATTTTTGGTGGGGAATATCATTCTACGTTCAAAGGAAGGGGTATGACTTTTAGTGAAGTACGCCAATATCAATTTGGAGATGATGTACGGAGTATAGATTGGAACGTTACGGCCAGATATAACGAGCCCTACGTTAAAATTTTTGAAGAGGAACGCGAGCTCACAATGATGCTAGTAGTGGATATTAGTGGTTCGGAACTATTTGGAACCACCAATCAATTTAAAAATGAAATCATAACCGAAATTTCTGCAACCTTAGCGTTCAGTGCTTTGCAGAACAATGACAAAGTGGGCCTTATCTTGTTCTCTGACCAAGTAGAGCTCTTTATACCGCCTAAAAAGGGAAAGACCCATGTGTTGAGGATTATCCGAGAATTACTGGAATTTAAGCCCAAAAGCAATAAAACGGATATCGCAGAGGCCTTAAAGTACCTCACCAATGTTATGAAGAAAAAAGCTATAGTTTTTGTGCTTTCGGATTTTATAGCATCGGACTATGAACGCACCTTAAAAATTACAGGCAACAAACATGATGTTACAGGTATCCGGGTTTACGATGAACGAGAAGAACACATTCCTAATTTGGGAATGGTGCAAATGCAAGACGCGGAGACGGGAGCGTTAAAGCTGGTAAATACCCAGTCTAAAAAAGTGCGTAATACCTATGCTCAGTTCCATAAAGAGCGGGTCAATTATTTCAAGGAAACCTTTACCAAATCTGGCTGTGGTGTTCTTGATTGCAGAGTGGACGAGAGTTATGTAAAGAAACTATTAGGATATTTTAAACGAAGAGGTTGATGATGTATAGCGTTTTTACACCTAGAATTCAGCACGGTTCGTTTTTACTAAAACGAATTGTCTTTTTGTGCTTTGTTCTGGTTACATCACTAATCGCTGCCCAAGAAAACCCTAAAATTACCTCAGCGGTAGACACCACCTTCATTAAAATCGGAGATCAAGTACAATGGACGGTTTCAGTTGAGGTAGATTCCGTTGATCAAGTTATATTTCCAGAAGGCCAAACCTTTTCGCCTTTGGAAACCGTGGAGGCTTACGCAACGGATACCACTAGAAAAAAGGATAGGCTTACATTACAGAAAATATACGCCCTCACACAATTTGACTCTGGCCGTTACAAACTACCTACCCAACGTATAGAGATTAATGGTACTGGCTATTTTACGGATTCCTTATTTATTGATGTTGCTACGGTTCCCGTTGATACTATCGCCCAAAATTTATATGATATCAAACCGCTGATTTCGGTCGAAAAAAATAATGCGGATCTATGGAAATATCTATTGATAGGACTCTTTATACTTCTAGTTCTAGCTGGGTTGTTCTATTGGTTCGTACTTCGTAAAAAGCCGCTGAGCGAAGAAGAAAAAGAAGCCTTGTTGCCCCCTTACGACCGTGCATTGTTAGAATTAAAACGTTTAGAAAACTCAAAATACCTCATTCAGGACGAGTTCAAGGAATACTATTCCGAGTTAACCACCATAGTCCGTTCTTATTTAGAAGAAGACGCGCATGTATCAGCCTTGGAAAGTACCACCGGACAGTTGATAGATAAGTTGGAATTACTACGAGACTCTGGTGAGCTAGATTTAGAGATAGACACTATTAACCAGTTCAAGAACATTCTACAAACGGCGGATTTGGTGAAATTCGCCAAATCAAAACCTTCTACCGCAGCCGCGGAACGCGACAGAAAACTAGTGGAGCAAATTGTAGTACAGACGCATGATGCTTTACCAGAGCCAACGGAAGAAGAATTGATGCAATTAGCAGAATACCAAGAAGAGCAGGAACGGAAAAAACAAAAGAAAAAGCTAATCATAGGAATAGCTTCCTTAGCGGCATTACTCCTCATCGGAACATCCATAGCAGGATTTAAATTTGGGTTTACCTACCTGAAGGATACCGTTCTTGGACATCCAACAAAAGAATTACTGGAAAGCGATTGGATTTCTAGCTCGTACGGCTACCCACCTATTGTTCTAGAAACGCCAAAAGTACTGGTTCGGCAAGAGGTAAAGTTACCGCCAGAAGCAAAGGCCACAATTACGGATATACAGGCTTTTGGGTATAGAAGTGCCGTAGGCTTATTTACTATAGGAACCACCTCGGTAACCATGAACCCTGAGGCGGAACCCGATTTTGGCAAAACATTGGAACAAATCATCAAAGGTTTTGAAAGTCAAGGCGCTAAGAATATCATTACCAAGCAAGAAGAGTTTACTACTATTAGTGGTGTAAAAGGCCAGAAAATATTTGGTAGTGGAAAATTCGCCGTGCCAGAATCTGAAGAATTAATCAAAGGAAAATATACCGTGCTATTGTTCGGAGGCAAGGGTTTTCAGCAATACATAATTATCACTTGGCTGGATGATGACACTTATGCACAAGAAATTGTAGACAGAATATTAACTACGGTAGAGGTTAAAACGGAAGTTTAAATGTTAGAGAATATATCCTTTGCAAATCCTGATTTCTTTTGGCTATTTCTATTACTGCCAGTAGCCATACTTTGGTATATCTTTAAACAAAAAGAACAGAACGCCTCGTTACGCATAGCCACTATTAACGCATTTGGTTACAGCAGTTTTTTGCCCAAACTGAAACATGTACTTTTCCTATTAAGGCTTTTGGCTCTGGCGGCCATCATAGTTGCCATGGCAAGACCACAGACAGAAGATATTTCAACACGAACCAAAACAACGAAGGGTATAGATATCGTTATCGCTATCGATGTCTCTTCGAGTATGTTGGCCAAGGATTTGAAACCTAACCGATTGGCCGCCCTAAAAAAAGTAGCTGCAAGTTTTATAAAAAAGAGACCTAACGACCGTATTGGACTTGTAGCTTATGCTGGTGAGAGCTTTACTAAAACCCCAATTACTACGGACAAGTCTATAGTTTTGGGTGCTCTTAGAGAGATAACCTATGGACAATTAGAGGACGGAACGGCCATTGGTATGGGACTGGCCACCTCTGTAAACCGACTAAAGGAAAGCAAAGCAAAAAGTAAAATTATTATTCTCTTAACGGATGGTGTCAATAATTCTGGCTTTATTGAACCCCAAACGGCAGCAGACCTGGCTATCGAGTTTGACATTAAAACGTACACTATTGGTCTAGGCACTAATGGCAACGCCTTAACACCAATTGCTTATAACGCCGATAAATCGTTTAGATATGGTATGCGGCAAGTAGAAATAGATGAAGAACTGCTGCAGGATATTGCGCAAGTTACAGGCGGAAAATACTTTAGAGCTACTGATAACGAAACGTTAGAGGAGATATACGACGAGATCAACAAACTAGAAAAAACGGAAATAGAAGAGTTCAAATATTATAGATACGAAGAAAAATTTAGACCATGGATACTAATAGCAGGAGCGCTATTGCTTTTAGAATGGATTTTAAGAAATACGGTATTTAGGAGCTTTGTGTAAATGACCCCAGGCCAAATCCAAGAGGCATTAGAAGAAAAGCCATTATTTATTTCGACGCAAGCGTCGGAGCATTATAAATCTCGATTATCGAGTACATTATGATTCAGTTAGACGAAAAAATATATTTCTATTTGCTTTTCATCCTTCCGGTGATAGTAACTCTATTCCTGCTTTTACTGCTATGGAAAAAAAGAACACAAAAGAAATTTGCGGATAGCCTGTTACTCAAAAGACTGACCCCTAATAAATCTCAATACAAAGGCACTTTAAAACTACTTTTTTTTCTGTTAGGTCTTTCTGGGCTCATTATAGGTCTCGTAAACCCCAAAATCGGGACCAAGTTGGAAACGGTGAAAAGAGAGGGTGTGGATATCGTTTTTGCTGTCGATGTTTCTAAGAGTATGTTAGCCGAGGATATTGCGCCCAACAGAATGGAAAAGGCCAAACGATTGGTTTCGGAAATCATTAATCAGTTGGCCAGCGATAGGGTTGGTATCATTGCGTACGCAGGACAAGCTTTTCCACAATTACCTATAACGACCGATTATGGTGCGGCTAAAATGTTTCTGCAAAGCATGAATACGGACATGCTAAGCTCTCAGGGAACGGCAATTAATGAAGCTATTGAATTGGCAACAACCTTTTATGATGATGATGAACAAACCAATAGGGTACTTTTCATTATTTCCGATGGTGAAGACCATTCTGGTGGGCAGACCTTAAACGCTGTTGAAGAAGCCATTGACGCCGGCATCAAAATATATACTATAGGTGTTGGTAAGCCTAAAGGTGCTCCAATACCTTTAAAAAGAAATGGCGTCCTGGAAAGTTTAAAAAAAGATTTGCAGGGTGAGGTGGTCATCACAAAACTAAATCAAGAAGTACTAATAGATATCGCCGAAGAAGGCGATGGAACCTATATAGATGGTTCAAATACGGAGGATGCCGTAGCCTTTATTAAGGAAGAATTGCTTCAAATGGATAAAAAAGAGTTTGAAGCCAAACAATTTGCGGAGTACAAAGACCAATTTCAATGGTTCCTCGGAGCAGGTCTTTTGTTCCTTTTTTTAGATATTTTTGTCTTGGACCGTAAAACCAAGTGGCTTAAGAAATTAAATCTTTTCAACGAAAAACATATCGAATAAAATGAAGAAGTTTATACCCCTACTATTCTTGTTCTTTATGTCGGCATTGATCTTTGCCCAAGATGAAGAATTAAAAGAAAAGCAGCAGAATCTCAACAACTCAATTAATCATACATGGGATGCTAATAAGAAATTGTCCGAGAACAATTTTATTGAAGCCGAGGTAGATTACAGAAAAGCTATCGCAAAAAGTCCCGATAACGCCGCAGCACCCTACAATTTAGGAAACGCCTACTACAACAATGCCACCTTTAGCGAGGCCTTTGGTAGATTTAAAGAGGCGGGGGAGACTGCGACGAACAAAAAGGATAAGCACAAGGCCTATCACAATATGGGTAATGTTTTTATGAAGCGTAAAGACTACGCCAAAGCCGTGGAGGCCTACAAAGAGGCTTTGAGGAATAATCCAAAAGATGAGGAAACAAGATATAATTTAGCCCTAGCGAAAGAGCTCTTGAAGAAGGACGAGGATAAAAAAGATAAAAACGACGAAAACAAGGACGACAAAAAAGATAAGGACGAAAATAAGGAAGGGGATAATAAGGATAAGAAAGACCAAGATAAAAAAGACGAGGGAGACGAAGGAGATAAGGGTGATAAAGGCGACGAGCAGAAAGATGAAAACAAAGAAGGAGACGGCGATAAGAAAGAGGAACAGAAGAAAAAGCCAGAGCAAGGAGACCAACCTAAAGAACAGCAGCAACCACGGCCCAATCAGCTATCTAAACAACAAATAGAGAATTTGTTGCGAGCAATGCAGAATGCAGAGAAAAAAGTACAGGATAAAATTGACGCCAAAAAAGTGAAGGGCGCTAAAATTAAAAATGAAAAGGATTGGTAATACGCTATGAATTATAAGAAGCTCATTGTTTGCATACCCTTATTCTTGTTCGCCATTTTTCTGGGCGCTCAGGATAAGAATGCGGTGACTTTTGAAATGAAACTGAGCAAATCTAAACTTGGTATCAACGAGCGTCTTAGGGTAGATTTTACCATGAACAAGGACGGAGATAACTTTAATCCTCCTGACTTTGCCGGCTTCAGGGTACTCATGGGCCCTTCGCAATCCATAAGTTCTTCCTGGATTAATGGAGTGCGTAGTTATTCTAAAACCTATTCGTATACCCTTGCTCCTACAGCAAGAGGTAAGTTCACCATTAAGCAGGCAACCATAGTCATTGATGGGCAAACTTTTAAATCTCTTGCAAAAGATATTGAGGTAACTGCGGCAGTAGACAAGCCTAGTGACCAAATGACCGCCGATGACGTTGCCGATGAAAATTTACATTTAGTGGCCGAGGTTTCCAAAACAAACCCCTATTTGAACGAAGCCATAAGTGTTGTTTATAAATTATACGTAAGTCCTACCATCAGTGTGTCCAACTATCAGCCCTTGGATAACCCCAAATACAACAACTTTTGGAGTCAGGATATTAAGGTGTCTAGCTTAAACGCTCAAAACGGGACTTACAAAGGGAAACCTTATCGATACGTAATACTTAAAAGAGTGGTCCTGTATCCTCAAAAATCAGGGGAGTTGGAAATTGAGCCGTTATCCCTAGATGTTACTGTTGATGTTCCTACAAACAAAAGAGATTTTTTTGGCGGTAGGGTCTATTCGCAAACCAATAAAACTGTCTCTGCCGGTAAACGTACCATCAACGTAAAAAGCCTTCCTATTAAAAACCAGCCTGAGGGTTTCAATGGAGCTGTGGGCGATTTTGATTTTTCCGTTTCTACGAGTAAGACCAGCCTTAACGCGTCTGAATCTTTACAGGCCATAGTTGAGGTCAGTGGCAGGGGAAACCTAAAACTGTTTAAGCTTCCAGAGCCTGTTTTACCGAGTTCGCTAGAGGTTTACGAACCTGAATTTACAGAAGGCGTACGCACAACCTTAGGCGGAATGCAAGGAAAAGTCAGTAACAACTTTACAATCGTTCCTTCCTTTAGAGGTAAGTATCCGATTCCTCCTATAAAATTCAGCTATTTCAACCCAAAAACAGAAAAATACACTACATTAAGTTCTGATGAAATTATAGTGAATGTCTTAGAGGGGCCATCAAATGGTGTTTCTAACACCACCGGCACGGCAGGCTCTAACAAACAAAATGTAATCGCTGCCAATAATCAATTTAATTTTATAAAACTCGCCCCTAACTTAAAGCCCGTTGGGTCTAATTATTTTTTTGGTTCTAACTTGTTCTATGCACTGTTGTTAGGACCTTTATTGTTAATTCCATTAGCTATTTTATTCAGAAAAAAAAGAGATGAAATTGCAAGTGATGTAGTAGGGAACAAGGTTAAAAAGGCAAATAGGCTCGCTAGAAAATATCTTTCAAAAGCCAAAAAAGAACTAGGTCAAAAAGAATCTTTTTACGTTGCGCTAGAAAAGGCGTTACACAATTATTTAAAGGCCAAATTAAAGATAGAGACCTCGGAATTCAGTAAGGATAAGATAGCTGAACTACTTTCAAAAAAACAAGTGGATGACAATACCATTAACAGCTTTGTTGAACTTCTTAAAAATTGCGAAGCGGCAAGGTATAGTCCTTTCTCCGATGTGCAAATGCAAAACGACTATGATAAGGCAAGTGAAACTATATCAGTAATGGACAAGCAACTATAGGCAAGTGAAAAGATTTTGTAACATATTGGTTCTACTATTTGGTTTTCTGGTTTTTGCACAGGAGGAAACCCTGTTTGATAATGCCACGGCAGCCTACAATGAAGGTGATTACGAGAAGGCGATCGGGTTTTATAATGCTATTTTGGAAGACGGACAGCACTCCGCATCACTCTACTTTAATCTTGGCAACTCCTATTATAAATTAAACGACATTGCTCAAAGTATCTATTACTATGAAAAAGCCTTGTTATTAGCTCCTGAGGATAAAGAAATAATGAATAATTTGGGGTATGCTCAACAAATGACCTTAGATGCTATAGACACCATGCCAGAAACAGGCCTTTCCAGGTTTTATAAAACCATTACCGCTCAACTGTCCTTTGATCAATGGGCCAAGCTAGGAGTGGGGTTGATGATTTTATTTGTAATACTCTATATCGTCTTTTATTATGCGCAATATGCTTCTAGAAAAAGATGGGCATTTATCGGTAGTCTGGTGTCCTTGTTTCTCACAATTTTGAGCATAGTTTTTGCCTTTGTACAGTACAGTGATTTTCAAAAGCAACAACCTGCAATCGTATTCGCAGATGAAATAGGGATACAATCAGAACCCAACACGGGCAGCGACGAAATATTTGTATTACATGCAGGCACCAAAGTAAACATTATTGAGAAGCTCAATGATTGGAAACGCATAAGGCTCGCCGACGGTAAAACTGGTTGGGTACCCTCACAGCATATTAAGGTCTTAAAAGATTTTTAGATTATTTTAACAAATAGCAGTAGCAATACTATTATATTTACATTACATGTTTTTATAGTATGAAATCATCATTTGTTTTATTTTTCTCTATTTTGGTTTCTATCGCTATCGTTGCGCCCTCGGTAGTGACGCTATTTGAATTGGATAACGATATCACTCTACTCGCAGATTTTAACGAAGATGAAAGTAAAAATGAAGAGAAGAACGAACTGGATGAAAACCTTATATGGTTCGATGCACGTATTATTGTTGTCTCTTCTTTGGAGAAAAAATCATCCAACCATAGCAACAACTTTTCAAAAACTTATTATGCCAATTCCGTGGAGATTTTACTGCCTCCTCCCAAATTAAAAGTATAATTTTTCACATCCTTTTTTCTAAGTAAATAATCTATCCTGACTTCTTTTTAGGACTAAAAATCATCTTCTATGTTCAAGTATTTAAAACATGACCTCCCTGCCAGTATTGTGGTATTTTTCGTAGCACTACCGCTATGTCTAGGTATAGCATTGGCAAGTGGCGCACCGCTCTTTTCAGGGTTAATAGCCGGTATCGTGGGGGGAATAGTAGTAGGGTCCTTAAGCGGTTCTAAAATAGGCGTAAGTGGTCCGGCCGCCGGTTTAGCCGCTATTGTGTTGACCGCTATTGGCGCTTTAGGAGGGTATCAAAACTTTCTATTGGCAGTTGTCCTTGGTGGTATAATTCAAATAGTCTTTGGTATTCTTAAAGCAGGAATTATTGGATATTATTTTCCTTCTTCCGTAATAAAGGGAATGCTTACTGGAATCGGTATCATAATTATTTTAAAACAGATTCCTCACTTCTTCGGTTATGATCCTGACCCAGAAGGAGACTTTGCTTTCTTTCAGGTCGATGGGCAAAATACCTTTTCGGAAATTCTGGAGACCGTTAACAATATTAGTCCGGGAGCTACATTAATAGCCATAATAGGGTTAAGTATTTTACTATTGTGGGACAAAGTCCTTTCTAAAAAAGGTAAATTCTTCCAACTTGTGCAGGGCCCGTTAGTAGCTGTTGCTGTAGGCATTCTATTTTATATCCTTACCAAAGACAGTGAAACTTTAGCTATATCCGCAGAACACTTGGTAAGTGTTCCCATTCCTGAGGATGCTGCTTCATTTTTAGGGCAATTCAGTTTTCCAAATTTCGGAGCAATTACAAATCCTCAAATCTGGGTAACCGCATTTACTATTGCACTTGTGGCCAGTTTAGAAACGCTACTCTGTGTGGAGGCAACGGACAAACTTGATCCCGAAAAAAATGTAACCCCTACGAATAGGGAGTTATTAGCGCAGGGAACAGGAAATATTATTTCGGGCTTAATCGGTGGGTTACCTATAACACAAGTTATCGTTCGTAGTTCAGCGAACATTCAGTCTGGAGGAAAAACTAAAATGTCCGCAATAATTCATGGCTTTTTTCTTTTGATATCGGTTATTTTAATACCCAGATTACTCAATATGATTCCGCTTTCGGTTTTGGCGGCTGTTCTATTTATCGTAGGTTTTAAACTTGCTAAGCCCTCATTGTTCAAACAAATGTATGCCTTGGGCTGGAAACAATCCGTTCCCTTCTTTGTAACGGTGATCGGTATCATTTTTACCGACCTTTTAATAGGTATAGGACTTGGACTTGCCGTAGGTATCATCGTAATTATGATAAAGAGTTACCAGAATTCACATTTCCTACATATTGAGGATAAAAGTGATGGTAGGCACAAAATTAAAATGACCCTGGCAGAGGAGGTTACCTTTTTTAATAAGGGTGCCATTCTCAAGGAACTGGATAGTTTACCAAGAGAAACCTATCTGGAGCTAGATGTGAGGAAAACGAGGTATCTCGACAACGATATCATTGAAATATTGGATGATTTTACCTTTAAGGCGAAAGAAAGGAATATTGATATTAAATTGGTGTCTGAAAGGGGTATCGAGGAGAATCCGGATAGTTTTATCGAGTTCTTTAAATTGAGACCAAAAATAGCTCAACCCGAAAAAGGATAAAGAACAAAATTGTCCAAATGAAAATACTGTACATTTAAGACGTTAAAAGTCCTAACAGGCACAGTTTTCAGAAAAAACATAGCGTATATTCAAAGACCTAAACTATCATAAATTACCTTAAAATTCCTATTTTATCAAGGCAAAGGATAGTAAAGTCCTAATTAAAACTAAAAATTAATGAAAGCACATACCAAAGAAACCCAAGCAGCGATAACACCAGATGCCGCCATACAATTGTTAAAGGAGGGGAATGATAGATTTGTTGCCAACGATATGGTACCCCGTAATCTATTGGATCAAGTAAACGATACGGCTCAAGGACAATACCCATTTGCCACGGTGCTAAGTTGTATTGACTCTAGAGTATCCGCAGAACTTATATTTGATCAAGGTGTCGGTGACATCTTTAGTGCACGAGTAGCAGGGAACATTGTTAATGAAGACCTACTTGGAAGTATGGAATTCGCGTGTAAATTAGCAGGAACCAAGGTTGTTGTAATATTAGGGCATACCGCTTGTGGTGCGGTAAAAGGAGCTTGTGACAATGCTAAAATGGGTAATCTTACTATTCTTTTGCATAAAATTAAACATGCCGTAAGAGCTGTAAAAGAGCCAGCGGATAAAAGTCAGCGAAATTCAAAGAACATCGATTTTGTGAACGAAGTGGTCCTCAAGAATATTGAATTAACCATAGAAGATACGCGTAGTCTCAGTCCTATCCTTCAAGAAATGGAGGACAATGGAGAAATTAAGATTATTGGCGCTATGTACGATATAAAGACCGGTAAAGTAAGCTTTCTAGACTAGCCGTTTAAAGTTTAAAAAAGCCAATGCAACCGTATTGGCTTTTTTAGTTGACCAAGGCATTAAACACTCCTATCAAAAATTTGGTCAACATCATTTGTTATCCAAGCTAACACTTGGATGATTTTCAGCACCAAGCATAGAAACTTCTAATCTGAATAATATCGTTCATACCTATTAAAGACCAATCAACCCTGTTATCGTCAACTTACCCTACTCCAAAACAGGCATAATCATATAAAAGTTTTAAATTTGCCGCTTTATAAGACCATTATGATCGAGACGATTAGGGAACATATTTTACAGGTAGAAAATTTCACCGCCGAGGACAAAGCGGCCGTGGAAGCTTTTCGCATTAAATATTTGGGAAAGAAAGGATTATTGAACGACTTTTTTGCAGAATTTAAAAATGTTCCTAACGAACAAAAAAAGGAATTTGGTCAAAGTATCAATCAATTAAAACAAGCAGCGTTACATAAAGTTGACAGTCTTACTAAGACCTTAGAGCATAATTCAGAACAAGAAGGTGTCTTTGGAGATTTAACTCGCCCGGGCGAACCAATCGAACTTGGTGCAAGACATCCCATTTCTATTGTAAAAAATAGAATTATTGAAATATTTTCCCGTATAGGTTTCAATGTTTCCGAAGGACCGGAAATAGAAGACGACTGGCATAATTTTACGGCATTGAACCTTCCGGAGTATCACCCGGCAAGAGATATGCAGGATACCTTCTTCGTGCAGACCGATCCAGATGTATTGTTGCGCACCCATACCTCCTCGGTACAAGTACGTTATATGGAAAACAATCAGCCTCCAATACGTACCATATCTCCGGGAAGGGTATATCGAAACGAGGCCATTTCCGCAAGGTCTCATTGTTTTTTCCATCAGGTGGAAGGACTTTATATTGATAAGGATGTATCTTTTGCCGATTTAAAACAAACCTTGCAGTATTTTACAACGGAGCTTTTTGGAAAATCTAAAATACGTCTAAGACCATCGTATTTCCCTTTTACCGAACCAAGTGCAGAAGTCGATGTGTACTGGGGTTTAGAGACCGAGACGGATTACAAAATGACGAAAGGGACAGGTTGGTTAGAAATTATGGGCTGCGGTATGGTAGACCCCAATGTTCTTAAAAATTGTGGTATCGATTCTGATGAATACTCGGGATTTGCATTTGGAATGGGAATTGACCGTATTGCCCTTCTTCTTCATCAGATTTCAGATATTCGCCTATTAAGTGAAAACGATCTTCGTTTCCTAGAGCAGTTTAGAAGTGTATTGTAAAAACATTGATTCTGAGCGGTGAAAAAAGATATTGAAATTCCCTTAGTTAAAGATGTTTACGTCGCCATTGCCCATGAATGGAACAAGGAGTTTCTTTCCAAAGATTGGAATGCCTACATCCTTAATGGCGGTAGTACTCCCATAGAAATGGTTCTTATCGTATCCAAGGGTTTTGACGGAGCAACAAAAACCTCGGTAATGCGACACGCCATTGCCGTTGTCGCGGCAAATTCTTTTGAAAAGATTGAAGTGGTACAAGAAGAGGTTTTGGCCTTGACTAACGAATTTTTCGTCACCTACTATATAGGGAGCACACTGTTCGAAAAAAGATTTACCTTCAAAAAAGGAAGTGTTTCGGAGTCTGCCTTAACTCCATTACCTATACTTGGTCAGGAAGGTATTATGGCCCAGTAAGAGAGTTATTCAATATAAAACTGTACTCAGTTCTAGAGATTTTCAGTTTTTAGCCAAAATATATCCGTTCTTATAGAAATCATAATCATTTATTATACTTTAAATTTTCAACTTAGCCTTTACAAGCTTATTTTTAATGGTGCTTAAGCATTAAAAGTAAAACAGTTTCACTTAATTGCCCAAGATGGGGTCAGGGGTTGCCTTTTAGACTGAAAAAGAAATGCGAATAGTGCTAGCCGTCAAAACAAAATTATAACCAACCTTAAACTACGTCAATGCTGAAAGATATTTTTGATTTTAGTAATATCAAAGGAGATTTAACTGGTGGCCTCGTTGCCGGAGTGGTAGCGTTACCTTTGGCATTGGCCTTTGGTGTTCAGTCCGGGTTAGGAGCAATCTCAGGACTTTACGGTGCCATTGCGGTAGGTATTTTGGCAGCCCTTTTTGGGGGCACATTAACACAGGCCAGCGGACCTACAGGGCCCATGACCGTAGTATCGGCAGCCTTGGTAGCAAGTGCTATAGATATTGCCGGAAGTTTAGAAAGCGCTATGGGTATTATAATACTCGCTTTTTTATTGGGTGGCGTACTACAGATACTTTTTGGGCTTATTAATATTGCCGGATATATCAAATACTTTCCCTATCCCGTTGTTTCTGGATTTATGAGTGGCGTAGGTTTAATTATCGTTATTCTACAACTATTCCCGTTTGCAGGATTGGATTCTGCTAAATCTACGGTAGGAGTAATGCAGGATTTGCCCCGACTGTTTACAGATTTTAAATGGCAGGCACTAGCACTTGGAGCATTAACCGTGCTTATTTACTATGTTTTTCCGAAAATAACCAAAGCGGTGCCAAGCCCCTTAGTGGCGCTAATCGTTGCTTCTTTGGTAGCTTTTTTCCTAAAATGGGACGTGCCGGTTATAGGTGAAATTCCTTCTGGTCTTCCCAGTTTACAACTAGATGGCATCTTATCCATAGATAGTTCGGCTTATTATCTTATTGCGGAATATGCCTTGGTACTGGCAGTTTTAGGTTCCATTGATTCGTTGTTGACATCGGTCATTGCAGATAATATGACCAAGACCAAACACAATAGTAATCGTGAACTAATTGGGCAAGGTATTGGTAATGCCGTTGCGGCGATGTTCGGAGGTATTCCAGGAGCAGGTGCTACAAAGGGTACCGTTGTAAATATCAACTCTGGAGGTAGAACAAGGTTATCTGGCATGTTCCATGGTCTGTTTCTTTTAGCCGTTTTATTGGGTCTAGGCTCTTTGGCAGCGCATATTCCACTCGCCGTACTCGCAGGAATACTAATTCCAATAGGATTTAAAATAGTGGACACCAAGGGACTAAAACACTTGACAAGTGTGCCACGGGCCGATGCGGTGGTGCTTATTGTTGTACTTCTTTTTACGACCTTCGGTAGTTTAATACAAGCAGTAGGTATTGGTCTTATTCTTGCCTCCTTACTTTTTATGAAGAAAGCAAGTGATCTTGGTGAAGAAGGCATTGAGGTGGGTCTGTTGGCTGGTTTTGATGGGGAAAAACCTTGGAAAGACGAGGAAGAATTCTACAATAAGTACAAAGATAGGGTTGCGATAAAACACCTTTATGGACCACTTTTTTTCGGGTTTACCTCACATTTTAAAGATCAATTACAGGAAATCTCAGAAGTAGATGCGCTAATCATTCGTTTTGACCAAGTTCCCTATATAGACCAATCCGGATTATATGCCCTGGAAGATGCCCTTTTAGAGCTTGACAAAAAAGGTATCAAAGTTTTGCTGACCGGTCTACAGACCCAACCAATGGATTTACTTTCCTCAATTGATATTGTACCGGACCTTGTGCCCGAAGAGCAGCTTTTTGAGGATATTGAAGGTAGTTTTGAGTGGTTAAGGACCCATTTAAAAGGATTTGAATGATAGCCAGTCAAAAAACGGTGTAGTTCTACTATTCTTATTTTCAATAATCTATAATATGTCTTATCCGTAAAGTGCGTCCAAAAATGGCTGCGATATACGCAAAAAACCTACTATTTGACATGGCCTAACTGTGAATTTCGCTTTTTACGGGTGTTCAATTTTCATTATATCTATTTTAACCCTCTGATTTTTACGGTATTGGGATAGGTTTTTTATTAGCTCAATTCTAACTTAGTAACCATAGCTAATCCAACAAAAAAACTTCTCATGAGAACAGAAAAAATAAACCGTAGAAATTGGTTAAAAAAAGGTGTTTTAACTGCTGGTGGAGTCATCGCCGCACCCTATTTAAGTTTTGCGGAGACATCCCGAACACCCATTACCCTAGACCTTAATGGAGACGCAATCTATAGTCCTTTTTTTAAGGAATATTTACTAGACACTGAAAGGGAGTTCCCCGTTCTATCCGCAAAATTAAACGCCAACGAAAATCCTTATGGCCCCTCTCCAAAAGCACTTGAAGCATTAAAAACTAACGCTTTTAAAGGTAACCGTTATGCATGGAAGGAACTATTTGAACTCATGGACAAAATTGCCGAAGTTGAAGGGGTTCAACGTGAAAATATAATGATGGGGCCCGGGTCCTCTGACCTTTTGGAAAAAACGGCTGTTACGCTATTCATGAACGGAGGAAACGTTGTATCTGCAGACCCAGCTTATATGTCCCTAATACGCGTGGCAGAGGCCGCAGGTGGTACTTGGAAAGCCGTTCCTTTAAAAGAAAATTGGTCTCATGACCTAAAAGCCATGGAAGCCGCTATAGATAAAGATACCAAGTTGGTATATATCTGTAATCCTAATAATCCTACGGGAACTATTACCGAGTACAATGAACTCTTGGATTTTTGCTCTAGGGTCTCCGAAAAAGTGCCCGTTTTTATAGATGAAGCTTATCTAGGTTTTCTTGAAGATGGTGCCAAAAAAAGCATGGTCTCCCTGGTCAACGAAGGAAAAGACGTCATCATTGCGCGCACCTTTTCAAAAATTCATGGAATGGCTGGTTTAAGAGTAGGGTACGCCGTTGCGCAGAAAGCTACTTTAGATAGACTTCAAAAAATTACTCGTGCCGGGATGGGCATATCATATCCATCGGTATTTGCGGCAATGGCGGCAATGGATGATGTCGAATTTTTGGACCAATCTAGAGCACTTAATGCAGCATGTAGGGAGTATGTTTACCAAAGTCTTGATGCTATGGGCATAGCATATGTGCCTTCGCACACCAGTTTTATGATTTTCCCGATTGAAATGGAAGGCAAGGATTTCCTTCAAAAAATGACCGATTTAAAGGTCGGCGTACGTGCTTTTAACTTTATGGGAAAAAATTGGTGTCGCGTAAGTATGGGTACTATGGAAGAAATGAAAATTTTTACCTCTGCCCTAAAAGATGTAATTGCGTAGGATGGACTTAACTTTACAAAAGACCATAACATTTGTACTATTTATTGGTATTGGCATACTCTTAAAACTGAAATTCAAGTCTAAGGAAGAGTTGACCGGCATTAAGAAGATTATTCTAAACCTAGCGCTGCCCGCTACTATTTTCTTAGCACTAATAGGGGTTAAAATCGATAGCGCGCTACTATCCCTTCCATTTTTAGCTCTGATGCTAAACATGATTCTATTTCTAGTGTTTCCATACCTAATTCCTCTTACGGGTATCGCCAAGAATAGTCCGCAATATAGAACTGCTAGACTACTCGTTCCCTCATTGGCACCTGGACTCTCCTGTTTTCCTTTTGTTATAGAATTTTTGGGCGATGAGTATCTGGCTAAGGCTGCCATGGCAGATTTAGGGAATAAGGTTTTTGTGCTGATCATCCTTTATCTAGTAGCAATGAACTGGTACTATCGTAAAAGAGCTCTGAAAACAACATCAAACACTAAAAAAATTAAATCTTTGGTATTGGCAATGATTTCAGAACCTGTAAATATCTTTATAATCATTGCCTTGATTTTGGTGTTTTTCGGGTTTAATAAGGAATCGTTGCCATTTTTTATTAGCGAAACCATAAGTCGTTTAAGCCTAATCATGACCCCGTTAGTGCTTTTATTTATAGGTCTTGCCGTAAATATCAAGAAAAAACAGTTTTCAAAATTGTTAGCTTTACTTTTTTTACGAGCAGGTTTTGTGGCTTTATTATGTGGTTCGTTAATCATGGTATGCAATATTGAAGTTCAAAACGATATTCTTTTACTGCTTGCCTTTGGTTTTAGTGCTTGTAGCTTTTGGCCGTTTTCGCATATTGCACTGGTTGATGCCCAAGAGAACAGAATTGCCAAAAGCAAACGTACGTTTAACTCCAACTTTGCTGTAAATATTCTGGCACTTTCCTTCCCATTATCAACGGTATTAATTTTAGGAATTCTTTCCAGTGGAAGCTTATTTTCAAGCGCAACTCCGGTTTTCTTACTGGGAGCAATTTTTATGAGCTTGGGAATACTGCCCTTTATCATAAAAAACATTAAAGCGATACGAAGAAAAGCGGCCAAGGAAAAAATGCAATGGGTAATCTTTAAAACATCGTATACAGAGAGTCTTTAGTAACGCAACCCTTAACGTTTCTTGGCATCTTATGAAAGATATGATGCTAAAAAGTAAAGTGGCTCTTTGCCTAATTATACTGCTATTTTCTTGTAAGGACGATGAAGGACTTGGTGAATGTGCTCTTATAGATTGTGCAGCTCAAACTTTTGCCCTTGAATATGTTGATGTTGAAGGAAACAATCTTATTGCCAATAACTACTATTCATTAGAGAATATCACCATTACAAAGGATGGTGAGCAACTTAATTTTGGCCAACAACAAGGTGACGAAGTGGTCTACTTTTTTGTTGCGGGAACCAACGGCAGTAATACCTATAACATAAAGCTAAACGATACGGAAACGGACGAATTAATTCTCGACTTATCTAGAATAAAATCTGACCTAGAATGCTGTGGTCCGTATTTCACCGTAAATAGCTCTACCTACAATGACGAAACAATCGAAATTGCAGAAGGTCAGAATTCCTTTATTGAAAAAATCACCATTGTAAAGCCATAAGTAATATTCGTTCCTTCAAATTAATACAAATCTTAAAATCATCAATCATGGCCCCCTATATAGCACATCCCCTTATAAAAAACTTAAAAACAAAATTTTCTTTCCTCGGGCTTACGTTATTATTTATCTTTAGTTGTGACAACAATTCGCGTATTGACTGCGATACAGTAGTATGTGCCCAACAGCTATTACTTATTGAACTGGTCAATGAAGAAGGCGTCAACTTAATCACGAACGAAACGTATTCCTTAGAAAACATCGTTGTTTCCAAAGATGATATTCAGGTCAACGACTCTGGAAACTCCTCAACGGAAACTATTATAATTTTTATTTCTGGTATGGAAGGCAGTAACACCTATGAAGTTTTCTTGAACGATTCCGAAACCGATATTTTGGTGTTAAACCTTAGAAAAAATAGTCCTAGCAGTGATTGTTGTAGTCCGCCATTTACTATTGAAGAAGCCACCTATAATGAAACAGACATAGAAATAATTCGTGAAGAATCTGCATTGGAGCGTATACGCGTAGTTAAGTAGTTCGCCATTCGCTAAATGGCATCTTGCTTAATTGAGAATTATAATATTTGGTTTCTCCGGTGACTTCCCTTCCCAGCCATTTTGGCTTCGTAAAGACCTCGTTTTCGGAATCTAGTTCAACCTCCGCAACAATTAAACCTGTATTGGGGCCATAAAACTCGTCGACCTCAAAGACATGCTTGCCGTAAGATATTTCATATCTGGTTTTCTCCAAAGTACCTTCTTCACATAACTTCAACAAAGCTTCTGCTTCTTCCGGGCTTATTTCTTTTTCCCACTCAAAACGTGAAATGCCCGTTTTATTGGACCTGCCTTTTATTGTGATAAAACCCTCTTCTCCCTTTAATCGAATCCGAACTGTCCTATCAGGGTCCGTGTTCAAAAAACCTTGGACTATTCTAGTTTTTGAAATTGCTTCCTTCTTAAAAATAGCTGATGTTACTAAAAACTTCCGTTCAATTTCAATCATTCTATAAACTAGTATTACGAACTGATTTAAGTTGTTATAAATTTACAATATGATATCCGATTTGCCATTGCGAAAAATTATTCATGTAGATATGGATGCCTTCTATGCTTCGGTAGAACAATTGGACAATCCCGAATTAAGAGGTAAACCTATCGCCGTAGGAGGAAGCTCACAGCGAGGTGTCGTAGCCGCAGCTAGTTACGAGGCTCGTAAGTTTGGTGTGCGCAGCGCAATGAGCAGTGTTCTCGCAAAAAGGAACTGCCCGGAGCTTATCTTTGTAAAAGCAAGGTTTGACCGTTATAAAGAGATTTCCCAAAAAATAAGGGCCGTATTCTATGAATATACAGACTTGGTGGAGCCCTTATCTTTAGACGAAGCGTATTTAGACGTTACTACAAACAAGAAAGGAAACCCTTCTGCTACGCTAATAGCGAAAGAAATACGAAACAGGATTTACGAGGAAACGGGTTTAAATGCCTCCGCAGGAATTTCAATAAATAAATTCATTGCCAAGGTGGCTAGCGACATCAATAAACCGAACGGACAAAAAACCGTAAATCCCGAAGAGGTCATCGAATTTTTGGAAGACTTGGAAATTCGAAAGTTTTATGGAGTTGGAAAAGTTACCGCAGAAAAAATGTATCAACTGGGCATTTTTACGGGAAAAGATTTAAAGTCTAAATCTAAGGCCTTTTTGGAGGAGAAATTTGGAAAAAGTGGAAGCTATTACTATAATGTGGTGCGGGGAGTGCACCAGAGCGAAGTTAAACCACATCGGATTCCAAAGTCCGTGGGTGCAGAACGTACTTTCAATGAAAATCTAAGTAGTGAGATTTTCATGTTAGAACGTTTAGAGCATATTTCCAACGAGTTGGAAAAACGCTTGAAAAAATCGGATATCGCCGGTAAAACAGTAACCTTAAAAATTAAGTATAGTGATTTTACCTTGAATACAAGAAGTAAAACCCTTCCCTATTTTATAGCTGACAAAACCTTGATTCTTGAAACGGCAAAAGAATTGTTATACCAAGAAGAACTTCAAAATTCCGTACGCTTATTAGGTATTTCCCTAGCAAATCTAAATACGGACAAAAAGGAAAAAACCAAACAAGAAGCAGAGGCCATACAAGTACAATTGAAGTTCGATTTTTAACGAAAAAGCCGCCAATGAAATTAATATTCCATTAGCGGCCCTTACAAACACTAAACTTAAAAAATTACTGTACTATCAAGGTGTTATCCGTAGAGGTTGGGTTCAAAGGACAGAAATATACATACTCTCCTTTTGTCAACGTAGTTGGTTTTGACGTTTGTTTCTCACCGGTTACAACCTGCTCGGTTACGTAAGCGGTTTTGATGTGGTTTTCAGGTTTAGATACATCTTCACCTTTTTTCACTAATACGAAACCTACGTTATGTCCAACATTATTATTGGCGATTTCAAAAACATAGGTCCCTTCCGAGACGGTGATTTGTTTTTGTGTAAATTCTCCACTCGTTTGCTCCAAGGCAATTGTTTTCGTGGTAGATTTCATCATCTTATCCTCCTTCATCATTTTGTCTTGAGCGTTCATGGAGAATACTGTTCCTACTGCTAATACTAATACTGCGATTACTTTTTTCATGTTTTCTAATTTTAAATTCGGTCCCATATCAATGGAAGCTTGTTGTTTATATTAATTATATTGATTTACTGAACTTGAGCGGCCAGTCTTCGCTTTTTATAATTGTACTGTTTCTAAAGACTGTACTGCAGGAAAATCTACAGGCACATCAGTTGTCCTATGTAAGTAATTGGATATGGTCTTGTCGCCTACCAAAACTATGGTATCCACTAAATTCTCTTTGGTCCAACCGGCGTTTAGGAATTCGGTTACGACTTCTTCGTCGGTAGCTCCCCTATTTTCAGTGATGTTCTTAGCGAATTTGGCCAATGCATCCAATTTAGAATCGAACGAAGCTTCACCAGCTCTCAATTCTAAGATTTGCGCTTCTGTAAAACCGTTCATTTTTCCTATTGCGGTATGTGCGGCTAAGCAATAACTACAGTTGTTTACTTGACTCACAGCAAGATTTACGACTTCTTTCTGTTTTGCGTTAAGCGATGTTTTGGCGCCGCTTAATGCCAAATAGTTTCCTAAAGCATTCTCGGAGTGTGCGTAGGTGGCGTAAAGGTTCGGGACAAATCCCAATGCTTTTTCCAAGTTGTCAAAAATAGCTTGATTCCCTTCTGAAACTTCTTCTCTTTTTGGTACGTTAAATGTGCTCATAATTTTTATTGATTTTAAAATGATACAAATGGTTTCTCGGCATCACAATAGAAATCGTGATGGTGTTTTTGTTCACAGTGAGTTTTAGGGCTCACGGTATTTAGTGTTGGCCTTTTAGCTTGTCCGAAAATTTCGATTAAATTGAAAAGTGATTTTATTTGTGTCTTCATCTTGTATTGTTTTTAATTACACTACAAAGATGCGAACAGAAGAAGGGTATTTGTTAGGAGCTATTGCCCGACTACTTGCACATATTTCCCTTTAATTAGACAAGACCACTGTTTCTCGAAATCTAGATGGGGAATGACCTGTCATTTTCTTAAAGAACCTACTAAAATGTGCAGGATCGTTAAAACCAAGTTCATAGGCAATTTCTTGATTTTGCTTGTCCGTAAAGCTCATCAATCTTTTTGCCTCCAAGGCCAGGCGCTCCAGAATTATCTGTTGTGGAGATTTCTGATTATAAATAGCAAAAAGATTGGATAAGGTTTTTGGACTTTTAAAAAGGAGCTCCGCATAGTCACTTACTTTACGTTTGGTCTTGAAATGATTATCTACCAAAACGTTGAACTTACGTACCACATCAATCTGTTCGTTATCAAGAGTTCGTACAATAAGTTGTTCCTTGGCCAAGCGCGTGCACATTATGATCAAACGCTTTAACAGCATTTGTAGCATATCTCCCTGTATTTTATCCGAGGTAGAGAACTCCTCTTCAAAGACCTCAAACAATACATTGAACTTTCGCTCTTGTTCCACTGGAATTGTAATAATAGGTAAATCCTGGGTGCCAAAGAAAAGTATACCATTACAGGAAACTTCACTATCATGATCATTGATACAATAGAATGGCCTATTAAATAGAAAGGCGGTTAAAGGAGCCTTAGTCTTACTAAAACTGACATGTTGTAAATAGGTTGTGGTTACGAGCTGATTAGGTAGTAGTGTTATCGTAAGACCATCAATGCAGAGTAAAATAGGTATCTCATTTCGGTTCCAAAGAATTTGTATGTTACCCGAGTTACTAGAAAAGTTATTTTCATTTTTTTTGATATCATCCGTAAACCCAAAAAGTGAAGCCAATTTGGTATCATGAAATTCAAACTTCATACATTTTTCTGCTTTAAGTTCCCTTATTTACTACATTTAGTCTTAATTCTTGTTCATTCTTTACAAGTAGACGGGGCTTTAAACCAATCATTCTTTAAACAATAGTGTTAATCGTTGTTATATATTTTAACCTGAAACCTGATTTTTTAGCTTTAACAAAAATGCTACGAAAAAGAAGAGTTTTTATGACGAATTTACTAAATTATGATAACGCCCTACATAAGTTTTACAAAACACTAAAGCTTACTAGTTTACCCATTTCTTCATGGGATTTTTATAGTACATTTTTTGATAACCATTGTAAATCTAGTAGTGATGTTAAAGCACTTTTACAGCTTGCAAAAAATAACGCATGGGTATTCAACGAAGCTGTCCTAGAACAAGAATTGATTGATAAAGAACATACCATTGTAGTAACCGATGCGGAATTACGTATTGTGTACGCTTCACAGAATATATGGGAAATGAACAGATACCATCCTGAAGAAATAATTGGGCAACAACCAAAAATGTTCCAAGGAGAAAAGACTTGTAAAACCGCACTCAAAGTAATTTCTAACGCTGTTAAAAAGAAGGAGCCCTTTGAAGCCACCATCTTGAATTACCGTAAAGATGGGTCTACCTATAATTGCTGGATACATGGTCAACCTCTGTTCAACAAAGAAGGGGAAGTTGTGAATTTTATAGCATTTGAAAGGGAAGTAGCGTAATCTTCACCTACTGAAAAAGAAAGGCCCGCTTGTTATAAGCGGGCCTTTTTTTGATAACCGTATTTTTCTAAAAATTACAGCTCTCTATCTCTGTTACACGAAGGGTATTTACCATACCTTTTGCCTTTATAGGCATCGCGGCCAAACTTATAAGCATATCTCCCACTTCTAAAAATCCCTTCTTGCAAGCTATGCCGTTTACATCCTCGATAGTTTCATCGGTAGAAACGAATTTATCATAGTAAAAAGCTTTTACCCCCCATAAAAGATTAAGCTGCGTAAGTATTCTTCTATTTGATGTAAACACCAAAATATGAGCACTAGGTCTCCACGCAGAAATTTGAAAAGCCGTATATCCGCTATTGGTTAAGGTAGATATTGCTTTCGCCTTTATTTCATTTGCCATGAGCGCGGCATGGTAACAGACTGATTTGGTAATATATCTGTTTGTTCTAATGTGTGGCGGATCATGAGGAACATGAATAAGGTCCGATGCTTCCACACTTTTCAGAATACTAGCCATTTTCTCAATAACCTGTACCGGATAATTCCCTACGGAAGTTTCACCGGACAACATTACCGCGTCTGCACCGTCCATCACCGAATTTGCAACATCGTTGACCTCTGCCCTTGTCGGGGTAAGGCTAGTGATCATAGTTTCCATCATTTGGGTAGCTATGATTACAGGAATCCTGGCCTTTTTGGCTCTTAGGACCAATTGTTTCTGAATCAACGGAACCTCATGAGCCGGTACTTCTACACCTAGATCTCCCCGAGCTACCATTAAACCATCACAGTAAGCAACAATCTTATCTATGTTCTCGACTGCCTCTGGCTTTTCTATTTTAGCTATAATGGGAATTTTATGCTCCGAATGTTTTTGTATGATATTCTGGAGGTCTATTAAATCCTGACTGAACCTCACGAAAGAGAGTGCGATCCAATCTACTTCTAATGAAATAGCAAACTCCGCATCCTTGACATCTTTTTTAGTGAGCGCAGGTAAGGAAATATTCGTATTTGGAAGGTTTACCCCCTTTTTAGATTTTAAAGGTCCCCCTTGAATTACCTTGGCCTTTACTTCATTTTCGCCATTTGTAGCGACTACCTCGAACATAAGCTTACCATCGTCCAATAAGATACGCTCACCTGCCTTGACATCTCTTGGAAACTCCTTATAGTTCATATACACCCTTTCGGCCGTACCTTCAAAGGGTTCGCCCGTTACAAAGGTTATTTCATCTCCAGGGCCAACCACAACTTCCCCGGCCATTACCCCTACTCGAAGTTTAGGTCCCTGTAAGTCTCCCAAAATAGACACATTGGTCTCCAATTCTTCGTTCAATTCACGAATCATGGTTACGCGTTGCTTTACATCTTCGTAATCAGCATGGGAGAAATTAATTCTAAAGACATCTACTCCTGCCAAAATCATATCTCTTAGCACATCTTTCTTGCTCGTAGCCGGCCCCAAGGTGGCTACTACCTTTGTCTTCTTTTTAGTTGGCATTCTTAAAATATTAAATTGTTCTTAGATTTTAGTTTGTTGCTGTCTACTTCATATGCCGCCATTACTTTTGGCATTGTCAGCACATTTTTAATTATTTTGTCACTGCTACCCGTTATGTCTTCTTCTATCTTTAAAAAATAATCTACATCCTTTAATTCTGGAACAAGCCGCGGTACACTGTAGGTAGATTCGTTCTGAAATAAATCATTATTCGCTAGCAGCTCTCGTTTTAGACTTTGGTTAGCTACTAACACCCAGCACCGATCATGATAGGTATCTTGCCATTCAAAACAGGGAAAAACACTGTTTTCGAACAAATCAAAATCCTTTCTGGTTCTCTTGAAATTTGCCTTCAGGGTTATATTCAATTCATACGCCATTGCATAGTCCGCCATGGTGCTATGCATCGCAATTAAAAGAAATGAATCATCGTAAAAATCATCGTCAATTTTGTGTATTGCTGTCATATGCGCACAAAACGTCAAATATAGGACTATTACACTTTAAAGCCTAAAAAGCAATTGGGTTTAAGATGTTGTGAAAGTTACGATTACGTTAATCCTTTGTTGTATTTATAACTAGAGTTGCTCCATTTTATCCTGTAGCGCAAAAAAGGCTCTTTTAGAGGCTCTTTCCTCCGCTTTCTTTTTAGAAGTTGCCCTTGCTTTGGCAATAACGCTACCAGCGATCGACAGTTTAACCGCAAAATGTTTTAGGGAATCATTTCCCGTATCCTCGTACACATTATAATCGAATGTTTTCTTTTGCTTTTGGCACCATTCTATTACCAAACTCTTGTAGCTAATAACACGACCCTCTAGCTGCTCTATATCCACATAGGGTTCAATAACACGTTTGTCTATGAACTTCTGGCAATAAGAGTAGCCTCTATCTAAATAAATAGCTCCAACAAGTGCTTCGAATACATTACCATGGATATTCTCTCCAAAGTGGGTCTTGGGAATTCTGCTCTCTACGTATTTTATGAGCTGTAAATCTTTTCCTAGTTCGTTCAAATGTTCCCTACTAACAATTTTTGAACGCATTTTGGTAAGGTAGCCTTCGTCTCCGTTCGGGACTTCTGTATAAAGATGCTTAGAAATGATAGTGCCCAACATGGAATCACCTAAAAACTCAAGGCGTTCATAGTTCATTGGGTTACCCTTATCATCCTTTTTATTCATTGACCTGTGCAAAAAGGCCTTTTTGTAAAATTTAATGTTCTTTGGCTTAAACCCTAGTATTCTTTTCATCCCTAAAAAAAAATCCCCATCCGCTTTAGGATGGGAATTAAAAATATTTTTGGGGAAAGTCATACAGTACGTGTATTAACTTATTTTTTTGAATACTACACAGGCGTTGTGTCCTCCAAAACCAAAGGTGTTACTCATGGCAACCTTAACGTCTCTCTTCTGAGCCTTGTTCAGTGTTAAATTTAAACTTGGGTCAATATTCTCATCTACTGTCGTATGGTTTATTGTCGGGGGCACTATACCATGTTCCATTGCCAGAATACTTGCGATAGCTTCTATTGCACCTGCTGCACCGAGCAAATGACCGGTCATTGATTTTGTAGAATTGATATTAATGTTTTTGGCATGATCGCCAAACACTTCCGAAATGGCTTTCAATTCGGCAACATCTCCCAATGGTGTAGAAGTACCGTGTGTATTAATAGCGTCTACTTCTTCTATGGCAATGCCAGCGTCTTTGAGGCAGTTTTGCATTACACGCACAACTCCAATGCCGTCAGGATGTGGTGCCGTCATATGGTATGCATCACTTGAAAGACCACCACCGGAAACCTCGGCATATATTTTTGCACCGCGCGCCTTGGCGTGCTCATATTCTTCCAGTATCAACGCCCCTGCACCTTCGCCTAGAACAAAACCATCCCTGGTTCCGTCAAAGGGTCTAGAAGCAGTTTCCGGACTATCGTTCCTTGTAGAAAGTGCATGCATTGCTCCAAAACCACCCATACCTGCAATTGTAACAGCAGCTTCGCTTCCGCCAGTAACCACAACATCACAATGTCCTAATCTAATATAGTTCAGTGCATCGATCATGGCGTTGGCCGACGATGCACAAGCAGATACCGTTGTATAATTTGGACCCATAAACCCATGCTTGATAGAAATATTCCCTGGGGCAATATCGGCTATCATTTTGGGTATAAAGAAGGGATTAAAGCGTGGTGTACCATCACCTTCGGCAAAATTCATTACCTCGTTTTGGAAGGTCTCCAGACCGCCGATACCGGCACCCCAGATAACTCCTACACGAAATTTATCCACCTTGTCCAAATCCAATTTAGAATCAAGTATAGCTTCGTCCGAGGAAACTAGGGCATATTGTGCAAACTTATCTAGTTTGCGCCCTTCCTTGCGGTCAAAATGGTCCTCTGTTTTGTAGTTTTTTAGTTCGCAGGCGAATTTTACCTTGAATTTTTCCGTATCGTAATATGTAATCGGCGCGGAGCCACTCTTACCATTTACAAGACCTTCCCAATATTCCTCAATATTATTACCTATAGGTGTTAGTGCCCCTAATCCGGTAACCACAACTCGCTTTAATTGCATTGAACTTGTTTTTCGTTTAGATATAAACCGAATGTAAATTAAAAAAAATTATCCATGCGGAGCATTTACCACATGGATAATTTGAATTCTATTTAAGAAATCATCAAATTACTTTGCTTCTTCTATATAGCTAATGGCTTGGCCAACTGTTGCGATATTCTCGGCTTGATCATCTGGGATTTGAATATCAAATTCTTTTTCGAATTCCATAATCAACTCTACTGTGTCCAATGAATCTGCCCCTAAATCGTTAGTAAAGCTAGCTTCTGTTACCACTTCGTTTTCATCAACTCCTAATTTATCAACGATGATAGCTTTAACTCTTGATGCAATGTCTGACATAATAATATTGGTTTTAAAAATTTAAATTGATGGCAAAAATAAAAAACTTTGGTTGAATAACACTAATTGTCGTTAAAATGTGCTGTAATTTAAGAAAATTATACACATCCAAGAATCTTTTCAATCTAAAATTAAGCCTTTAGCCCACGAGGTTTTTATTTGTTCTTTTATTGCGAACCTGTGCCAATTACTTAATTCCTACTCTGCCGCCAGGCAGGTCTCTTTAGTTTATATTATTTTTGCCTTACTTTCTTTTGGGAGGTAAATGGTACTACTAAACTTAAAATCTATTTCTGTTGAACACCAAACGAATTGTTCTTTTTGCATCCGGTTCTGGTTCTAATGTTGAGAACATTGTAAACTATTTTAGTGATAAGAGTCCTATTACGGTCACCGCCGTACTTACCAACAAAAGGGATGCCAAAGTTATTGACAGGTGTAATAGATTGAATATTAATGCCTTATATTTTAACAAACATGCCTTTACTGGTAGTAATTGTGTGCTGAACATATTACTATCCTTAAAGCCTGACTTGATCATACTTGCTGGTTTCCTATTGAAAATTCCAAAAAACCTTATCGATGCTTTCCCCAACAAAATCATAAATATTCATCCGGCACTATTACCTAAATACGGCGGTAAAGGTATGTACGGAATGCACGTACACCGAGCAGTGAAAGAAAATAAGGAAAAAGAGACCGGTATTACCATACACTATGTAAATGCCAATTATGACGAGGGTGCCATAATTAAACAGGCCAAAACATCAGTTTTACCAGAAGACAGCCCAGAGGAAATAGCTGCGAAAATTCATAGCTTAGAGTATGAGCACTTTCCTAAGATAATTGAAGAACTTTTAGCCTCCTCCCACATTGACCCAGGCAATGTTGACCGATCCAAAGGCGAGGTGTAAATATAACTTCAATTTAATTTTACTATCATGGCTAAAAAAGCAAAGTTTTATGTGGTTTGGAAGGGAAAGCAACCTGGCATACATAAAACTTGGGCAGCTTGTAAAAAGGCCATTGAAGGCTATAAGGGAGCAGAATACAAATCTTTTGAGAGTTTTGCCATGGCCCAGAAAGCCTTTAACGGCAATTATGAAGATTTCAAGGGTAAGAAAAAAGGAGAAACCACCTTATCCCCAGCTGAACTATTAAAAATTGGCCAACCCAATTACCATTCCATATCCGTTGATGCGGCCTCTAGCGGCAACCCTGGGGTTATGGAATACCAGGGAGTGGATACTAAAACTGGAAAGAAATTATTTAAGCAAGGTCCATTTCCTCAAGGCACCAACAACATTGGCGAATTCTTGGCCCTTGTCCACGGGCTTGCTTTTTTAAAGGAGCGCGGCAGCGACCGTATTATCTATACGGATTCCCGTACAGCAATGAGTTGGGTGCGCAAAAAAAAATGTAATACCAAGTTAACGGAGAACGAAAAGAATAAAGAAATGTTCCATTTGGTACGTAGGGCAGAAGCATGGTTAAAATCTAATACCTACAATACACCCATTGTAAAATGGGAAACCAAGGCTTGGGGAGAAATTCCTGCGGATTTTGGGAGGAAATAAGGAAATACGTTCGATGGGGAGATTTCTTAATAACTATTCCTAATTACCCCGTAAACCAAGTTTAAAATAGTAGTACAAAACCGTATATTTGCAGCTTAATTTTAACCAACAAAATGGGTAAACTTGTTATCGTAGGGACCGTTGCTTTTGATGAGATTGAAACCCCTTTTGGTAAAACCGATAAAATTCTAGGTGGCGCGGCCACGTTTATTGGGTTGGCGGCATCACAGTTTAAGGTAGATGCGGCTATTGTATCTATCGTAGGTGATGATATGCCGAAGAAATATTTAGACCTACTTTCCGATAGAAATATTGATCTAACCGGTCTAGAAATTGTAAAAGGCGGGAAAACCTTTTATTGGAAAGGAAAATACCACAACGACTTAAATTCTAGGGACACCTTAGTTACGGAATTAAATACTTTGGCCGATTTTAACCCTGTTGTCCCTACTGGTTATACCGATGCGGATGTAGTCATGTTGGGCAACTTACACCCAGGAGTTCAGCTCAGTGTAATTAATCAAATGGAAAAACGACCAAAACTCATCATTTTAGATACTATGAATTTTTGGATGGACAACGCTTTGCCGGAATTATTGGAAACCATTAAGTATATAGACGTTCTCACCATTAACGATGAGGAGGCCAGACAGCTAACGGGAGAATACTCCCTGGTAAAGGCAGCACACAAGATATATGGCATGGGACCTAGATATGTGGTCATTAAAAAAGGAGAGCACGGTGCGCTATTGTTTCATCAAGATCAAGTTTTCTTTGCTCCCGCATTACCTCTAGAAGAAGTTTTTGATCCAACTGGCGCAGGCGATACTTTTGCCGGTGGTTTCGCTGGATATTTGGCAGCTACGGACGACACCTCTTTTGAAAACCTGAAGAAAGCAGTAATTCATGGTTCTAATTTGGCATCATTCTCCGTGGAACGTTTTGGTACGGAACGAATGATTGATTTGGATAAACAGGAAGTCAATAAAAGATTGCATCAATTTAAAGCATTAACACAATTTGAAATTGAATTACAATAACCCACGCCCCATATTCGGGGCTTTTTTAATACAAAGAAGTAATGAGTGACGCTATTAAGCACGAGTGTGGCATCTCTGTAATCCGATTGCTTAAGCCCCTTGAATATTACAAGGAAAAATATGGGTCCGCGTTTTATGGTGTAAATAAAATGTACCTCATGATGGAAAAACAGCACAATCGCGGTCAGGATGGTGCAGGTTTTGCTAGCATTAAGTTAGATGTAGATGCAGGGCAACGTTATATGAGTAGGGTTCGTTCTTGCCAACAACAACCCATACAAGATATCTTTGCTCAAATAAATGAGCGTATAAACAAGGAGCTTAAGGAACATCCAGAATATGAAGATGATGTAGCGTTACAAAAAAAGAATATACCCTATATTGGCGAGTTACTCTTAGGTCACGTACGCTATGGAACTTTTGGTAAAAATAGTATAGAAAGTGTACATCCGTTTTTAAGACAGAACAATTGGATGCATCGTAACCTTATCGTTGCAGGTAATTTTAACATGACCAATGTTCATGAACTGTTCGATAATTTGGTACAGTTAGGGCAGCACCCTAAGGAAATGGCGGACACCGTTACCGTAATGGAAAAGATAGGCCACTTTTTAGATGATGCCGTTGCCAAACTATATAAGGAAATAAAAAAGCAGGGCTATACAAAACAAGAAGCTTCCGCCATTATAGCAGAACGCTTAAAAGTTTCCAAAATATTGAGGAGAGCTGCCAAAAATTTTGACGGTGGCTATGCCATGGCCGGTCTACTTGGACATGGTGACGCCTTTGTGCTTCGTGACCCCGCAGGTATAAGGCCTGCATATTATTATAAGGACGATGAGATTGTTGTAGTGGCTTCTGAGCGTCCTGCTATACAGACCGTATTCAACGTGCCTTATGAAAGTGTTCAAGAACTGGACCCCGGACACGCTATAATCGTTAAGAAAAGTGGCACAACGGCCATAAAACAAATATTAGAACCTAAGGAAAGAAAGGCGTGTTCTTTTGAGCGAATCTATTTTTCTAGAGGTAGCGATAAGGAGATTTACCAAGAACGAAAGAAACTGGGCAAGTTGGTTTTTCCGCAAATCTTAAAGTCTATTAACCATGATATAAAGAGAACGGTATTCTCCTATATTCCGAACACCGCAGAAACATCTTTCTTTGGTATGGTTAAAGAAGCGCAGAACTATCTTAACAAAAAGAAAGAAGAACAGATTCTTGCCATAGGCTCCAAAATTACCAGTAAGGAACTCCATGATATACTTGAGGTAAGACCAAGAATTGAAAAAGTAGCTATTAAAGACGCTAAATTAAGAACCTTTATCACGCAAGATGACAGTAGAGATGACCTTGTAGCCCACGTATACGACATTTCCTATGGGTCTGTAAAGAAAGGTGATAATTTGGTCATCATAGATGATAGTATTGTTAGAGGCACCACGTTAAAGAAAAGCATACTTCGTATCCTTGACCGTCTTTCTCCTAAAAAAATAATAGTAGTCTCCTCTGCTCCACAGATCAGATATCCAGACTGTTATGGTATAGACATGGCCAAACTAGAAGACTTTATTGCCTTTAGAGCTGCGCTAGACCTCCATAAGGACAATAATACCATGCACATAGTCGACGATATTTATAAAAAATGTGTTGAGCAAATTAACTCCAAGGATAAAGACGTAATTAATTACGTAAAGCAATTCTACGCCCCATTTTCGGCTGAACAAATATCGAAGAAAACTGGAGAACTTCTTAGCCCAAAAGGTATCAATGCCGAAGTTCAAATAATTTACCAGACCATATCAAATTTACATAAGGCCTGTCCAAAAAATTTAGGAGATTGGTACTTTACGGGAAACTATCCCACCCCTGGAGGAAACAGGGTGGTAAACAAGGCTTTTATCAACTTTTACGAAGGTAAAAACGAAAGAGCGTATTAAGCTTTTTAGTAAGAAAATATCTAATTTTAATGTATTTCATCGATAAAAATTGTCGTTTATCGATGGAATAGTCTTTTTGACCGGAGCAATTCTATTTTAGAGCTTGCCATAGCATAAGTAGGTTAAGTTCATGGTAAGATTTGGGGCAAAAAAGGTGGAGAACTCTCCACCTTTTTTATTTGATATAAT
This sequence comes from Maribacter sp. MJ134, assembly GCF_003970695.1. Lineage (NCBI taxonomy): Bacteria > Pseudomonadati > Bacteroidota > Flavobacteriia > Flavobacteriales > Flavobacteriaceae > Maribacter > Maribacter sp. MJ134. The sequence continues at coordinate 3,325,987 of NZ_CP034570.1, read as the reverse complement.
GTAAGCTCTGAAAGATTAGGATAACCTCACATGGATAACTCCTCCTATACCTTTCAACCTAGAAATTGTACTTTAAACAAATACCTTTTTTCACAAGACTTAAAGCTCATACCTTTGAAGAACCATAGCATAAGTAGGTTAAGTTCATGGTAAGATTTGGGGAAAAGGCGGGGCAATGCTCCGCCTTTTTATTGCTCTTTATTTAATACGCGAACAACTTCTTTCGTCTTCTGTAAGACAATAATACACAGAAGGTATTTCAACCTTAAAATAAGACTTTAAACAAATACCTTTTTTCACAAGACTTAAAGCTTATACATTTGAAGAACCATAGCATAAGTAGGTTAAGTTCATGGTAAGATTTGGGGAAAAAAGGTAGAGCTGTGCTCTGCCTTTTTTATTTGACCACATTTTAAAAACGGACCCGTTTTTTAATTCTCATCAATGTTCCTTAAGCAATCTACTTAATGAGGTTATAATTAAAAATTTCTTAAAATTTCTTTTTTTATTTCCCACAATACCAGTAATTTAGTATTGCCATAGCATAAGTAGGTTAAGTTTATGGTAAGATTTGGGACGAAAAGGGTGGAGACTTCTCCGCCCTTTTCTATGCGTAAAAATCAAAAAAAACCACCTAAAGATTTCTCTCTAAGTGGTTGTCAGTCTTCTATTTAACAAGAATTTTCCTAACGTATTTTACTTCCCTGCAGCATATAGTTCAGCTACTTTTTTCCAATCGATAACGTTGAAAAAAGCACTTACATAGTCTGGTCTTCTGTTCTGGTAGTTTAGGTAATAAGCATGCTCCCAAACGTCTAAACCAAGAATTGGTTGACCTCCACAGCCAACATTTGGCATTAAAGGGTTGTCCTGGTTAGGGCTAGAGCAAATCTCTAATCTACCTCCCTTGTGTACACATAACCATGCCCATCCCGAGCCAAATCTAGTACCTGCGGCAGTGCTGAATTTTTCTTTAAATCCATCAAAAGAACCAAACGCACTATTTATTGCATCTGAAAGTTCTCCTGAGGGAGCACCTCCTCCGTTAGGGGACATAACGCTCCAAAAAAGAGAGTGATTGTAAAAACCGCCACCATTATTGCGTACGGCACCATTACCCATGTCTAAGCTAGACAAGATATCTTCAATAGATTTACCCTCCAAATCCGTGCCTTCTATTGCACCGTTCAACTTAGTAGTATATCCGTTATGATGTTTCGTATGATGTATTTCCATTGTCCTTGCATCAATATGCGGTTCTAAAGCATCATATGCATAAGGCAGTTTTGGTAATTCAAAAGCCATAATTTTTAGTTTAAAAGATTAATATTAATTGCTTTTCAAATTTACAGGTTTTAACATTTATATTCCTATAATTATTTGTTAAGAACTGTTCTATAATCCTTATTTTGCAAGTAAAAATAGGTGGACAACAGTTCCTTTAAAATTTATAATGCATCCGCTGGCTCCGGCAAGACCTATACCTTGTCCAGTGCCTATCTAAAAATTATTCTTTCTAGGCCTTTTGGTTTCAAGAGAATATTGGCCATCACATTTACCAATAAAGCGGTTAATGAGATGAAGGGGAGAATTTTGGAGAGTCTTTTTAACTTTAGCGAGGTTACCACCGAAGATAATGCTCCTCCTCTATTTTTAGAGATGATGCAAGCGCTGAATCTAACGGTGCCAGAACTTCAGAAACTCAGCGAACTGCGGTTAAAAGAAATTCTTCATAATTATGCTTTTTTCGATATTTCCACCATAGATAAATTTACACATAGGCTAATACGAACATTTGCAAGGGACCTGAAAATTCCGCAAAATTTTGAAGTTGTGTTAGATAGTGATTTACTTTTGGACGAGGCAGTGGCCAGAATCCTATCTAAAGCAGGGGAAGACAAGGAACTTACCAAAGTACTTTTAGACTTTGCCCTAGAAAAAATTGATGACGACCGGAGTTGGGACATTGGCTACGATCTTCTCAAGATTGGAGCATTACTCTTTAATGAGAGTAACATTTCTCATTTAGAATTATTGAAGGACAAGGACCTTCAAAGCTTCAAAGTTTTAAAGGAAGCGGTCATCCGTCAACTAAAGGATCTAGAAAAAAAATTGTCTGCAATGGCAACTGAAACGCTCAACTACATTGCACAGAGTGGTCTTGAGATGGAAGATTTTCCTAGACAGACTTTGCCTGATCATTTTAAAAAAGTTAAAAATGGTATTTTTTCACCCGCTTCATTGTATAAAAACAAGCTAGAGGAAAATTTGATTAACGGAAAAATAGTTAAGGTAAACGTTGTTTTACCGTCTGCCGAAATACCAATTCAGCTTTTGCAGCGGTATTTGGGCATAAAAGAATTAATATATCAAAGAAGTTTTCTACAAAACGTGTACAGAAATCTTGTGCCACTTACTTTACTAAATGCTATACAGCAAGAGGTGGCCGCCATTCAAAAAGAAAAGGACCAACTATCAATTTCAGAGTTTAACTCCATCATTTCTAAGGAAATAAAAAACCAGCCTGCCCCTTTCATATACGAGCGCTTAGGCGAAAAGTACCGTCATTATTTTATCGATGAGTTTCAAGACACTTCAGAGATGCAATGGACCAATCTAATTCCCTTAATAGGAAGTGCTCTGGAAGGTCAAGATGATTTTGGAAAAACAGGCTCGTTATTTTTGGTCGGTGATGTAAAACAGGCAATTTATAGATGGCGCGGAGGAAAGGCAGAACAATTTCTAGATTTAGCTACTGCTCAAAGCAATCCTTTTTCCGTATCCGCAGACACTTATTTGCTTCCGAAGAATTACCGCAGTCATGAGGAAATAATCAATTTTAACAATCGCTTCTTTCAAAGTGCTAGTGAATTTTTAGAAAACGATAGTTATAAGCACTTTTTTAAGGAAGGGAATAAACAGGAAACTAATAGTAAGAAAGGCGGGTATGTAAAACTCTCTTTTTTGGAAGAAGACACTGAGGAAAATTATGGACAAAAAACCTTGGAGTCCATTAGTCATGCCTTGTCCAATGGTTATACTTTTGAGGATATTTGTATTATTGTCCGCAAGAAAAAACATGGTGTTTCTTTGGCAGATTATTTAATGAAGGAGCATATACCCGTGATTTCATCAGAATCACTTTTGCTTGCATCAAGTTCCAAGATACAATTTATGGTAAGCCTTATACGATGGTCCCTGCAACCAGAGGAACAGGCGCTTGCCTTTGCTATACTGAATTTTCTTGCCGAGCTCCATGAACATAAGCACGATTTTATAGTTGAACATCTTAACGACTTGGCTAAGGGACTGCTACATGAATTCAATTTTAATAGCCATCTATTTTCTCAGCTTTCCGTTTATGATGGTATGGAATATGTGATTAGGACGTTTAGTTTGTCACAATCTCAAGACGCCTATCTAAACGCTTTTATGGATACCGTTTTTGAGGTAGAACAAAAGGATGGTGCAGATAAACAATCCTTCTTAAACTATTGGGATAAAAAGGAAGATAAATTAAGCATCGTTATTCCAGAAAGTACTTCGGCGGTTCAGATAATGACCATTCATAAAGCAAAAGGATTGGAATTTCCTGTAGTCATATTCCCCTACGCCAATACCAATATATATGAAGAAATTGAACCTAAACTCTGGATACCCGTAGATACCGAAACTTTCTCAGGTTTTAGCGAAGTGTTGATAAGCAAAAAACAAGAAGTCTTGGATTATGGCAACAAAGAAGCCCATATTTTTAATGAAGAGCAGGGCAAACTGCAGTTAGACTCCTTTAACCTTCTCTACGTAGCCCTAACCAGGGCGGTCTCTACTTTGTATATCGTTAGCGCATATGATTTTAAAAAAGAGCACACCTATAAAACGGATTATTTTTCTGGCCTATTCATTCATTTTTTAAAAGAACAGCAACTTTGGCGCGATGAAACATTCGAATATGAATTTGGCACAGTTCCCAAAAAAATAGAAGATTTGGGCAAAGAAACTCACATTACAACAATACCTTATATATATACTCATAAAGACAGACCCAATTTCAGCATTTTGACCAGCGCTGGCATGTTATGGGATACGGAACAAGAAAAAGCGATCAAGAAAGGAAATACCATCCATTATCTCTTAGGACTTATTAAGTTTGCAGATGATTTGGAAACTGCGTTGAAAATTGGCCTACAAAAAGGGATTATCGTAGCAGGTGAAATAGAACCGATTAAACGGACCCTACAACAAGTTATAGACCATAAAGACTTGAGGGACTTGTTCAAGACCGGAACAACAGTTCTCAACGAGACGGATATCCTGATGGCGGACGGAACGATTCAGCGGCCGGACAGGGTGGTAATTAAAAATAAAGAAGTTTATATCATAGACTATAAAACAGGTGCAAAAAATTCCAAATATAAAAATCAGTTAAACACTTACGCCGATGCCTTTTTAGAAATGGAATATGCGGTAACACATAAAATCATTGTTTATATTAACGATAACATAGATATAGAATTTATACCCTAAAAGATGTACGGAAAAATTAAAGAACACTTAGAAAAGGAATTAAACCAAATCAAAGAAGATGGTCTCTTTAAAGAAGAACGGATTATTGTTACTCCACAAGATGCGGTAATAAAAATCTCCACAGGAGAAGAGGTCATTAATTTTTGTGCGAACAATTATCTAGGTCTTTCTTCCCATCCGGAGGTAGTTCAGGCCGCTAAGGACACTTTGGACTCTCATGGTTTTGGTATGTCTTCGGTTCGGTTTATTTGTGGCACTCAAGACATCCACAAAACTTTAGAGAAAAAAATAGCCGAATTTTATGGTACAGAAGATACCATTCTATACGCGGCCGCTTTTGATGCGAACGGTGGTGTTTTTGAACCGCTATTAACCGCGGAAGATGCCATAATCTCCGATTCTCTAAATCATGCCTCCATCATAGATGGTGTAAGACTTTGTAAAGCCAAACGTTACCGCTACGCTAACAGTGATATGGGCGACCTAGAGAAACAATTACGGCAGGCCAATGAGGATAAGGCTAGATTTAAAATTATAGTGACCGATGGTGTATTTTCCATGGACGGCCTTGTTGCTCCACTAGATGAAATCTGCGACCTTGCCGACAAATATGATGCTATGGTCATGATAGATGAATGCCACGCTACTGGTTTTATAGGGCCAAAAGGAAAAGGTACTTTGGAAGAAAAGGGCGTAATGGGCCGCATTGACATCATAACAGGAACCTTGGGAAAAGCATTAGGCGGGGCCATGGGCGGTTATACAACGGCAAAAAAGGAAATTATAGAGCTTCTAAGACAGCGTTCCAGACCTTATCTGTTCTCCAACTCGTTAGCGCCTGCTATAGTCGGGGCCTCTATTAAGGTTTTTGAAATGTTGGAGAACGACACCTCGTTAAGAGATAAGCTGCAACAAAACACAGAATACTTTAAAAAAGGAATGAAAGAGGCAGGTTTTGATATTATAGACGGGGATTCCGCAATTGTTCCTGTAATGCTTTATGACGCTAAACTCTCACAAGACATGGCGAATATGCTTTTAGAGAAAGGTATATACGTAATAGGTTTCTTTTATCCCGTAGTTCCAAAAGATAAGGCTAGGATAAGAGTGCAGCTATCAGCAGCGCATACAAAAGAGCATTTAGATTTCGCAATCAGGGCTTTTATTGAGGTTGGCAAAGAATTAAAAATCGTTTAAATGCTGATTTTATTCTATCAAATGCGTTAAAAAAAATAGGAAATTGATTTTGTTAATAATATTTAACAACTTACATTTGCAGCTAATAAACACTTAAACTTAAAAATTTGAACATGAAACATCTTAGCAAATTATTGGTTGTTGCCCTACTTTTTGTAGGTTTTAACAGCATACAAGCGCAAGACGAGAATAATCCTTGGCAAGTACAGTTCGGGGTTAACGCCATTGACGTATATCCTACTGGGGATGTAAGTTCTTTCGGTAATGAATTCTTTAATGCGAACGATCATTGGAACATTCTTCCATCAATTTCTTTTGTAGGAGTATCTAAATCCGTTGGTGACGGATTCTCTATTGGAGCAAGAGGTTCCTTAAACAAAATTAGCAAATTAGGTGACGTTTCAGTTGATGACCTATCTCACTATGCTATAGATGGTACAATTAAATATGACTTCATCAAAAGAGAAAGCGTTATCGATCCTTTTATCGAAATCGGTGGTGGTTATACTTGGGTTGATGAAATTGGTGCTGGTACGGTAAACGGTGGTCTTGGTTTGAACATCTGGTTCTCTGAAAACCTTGGTCTTACTTTACAATCTACTTACAAGCACGCTTTCGAGGATTACGGAGTAAAACATTTCCAACATTTAGCAGGTATCTCTGTTAAGTTTGGTGGTACTGACACTGACGGTGACGGTATATACGACAAAGATGATGCTTGTCCAGAAGTTGCTGGTTTAGAAGCTTTCAACGGATGTCCTGATGCTGACGGTGATGGCATAGAAGATAGCAAAGATAGCTGTCCTAATGAAGCTGGTTCTGCCGAAATGAATGGTTGTCCAGATGCTGACGGTGACGGTGTTGCCGATAAAGACGATGCTTGTCCTAACGAAGCTGGTCTTGCCGCTTTAGCTGGTTGCCCAGATGCTGACGGTGACGGTGTTGCTGATAAAGATGATGAGTGTCCTAACGAAGCAGGTCCTGCTGAGAACAAAGGATGCCCATGGCCAGATAAAGATGGTGATAGCGTATTAGATAAAGACGATCAATGTCCAGATGTTGCTGGTACTGTAGCTAACGCTGGTTGTCCAGAAGTAACTGAAGAGGTTCAAAAACAATTGAACGACTATGCAAGAACTATCTTGTTCGACACTGGTAAATCTTCTATTAAAGCTGAGTCTACTTCTGTAATGGTAGATATCATCACAATCTTAAAAGAATATCCTAACGCTAAGTTTACTGTAGAAGGACATACTGACAGTGTTGGTAGTGCTAAATTGAACCAGAGTCTTTCTGAGTCAAGAGCTCTTTCCGTAAAAGAATTCTTAGTAGACAAAGGAATTGAAGAATTCAGATTATCTGCCGTAGGTTACGGAGAAGATAAGCCAATTGCTACTAACAATACTAGATCTGGTAGAACTCAGAACAGAAGGGTAGAAATCAACTTGGTAAAATAAGTTTCTAATAAACATAAGTGTTTTAATAAACAAAAAGCTCCGCAAATTGCGGAGCTTTTTTATTTTTACCATATGCGAAGTTTCATAGCGGAAGTAATAGATGACTTAAATTTAAAAGTTGATGATTTTGAACATCTTGTTTTTATTCTTCCCAGTAAACGAGCAGGTACGTTTCTTAAAAAAGCAATTTCTAAAAGCATTGCAAAGACCATCATCTCGCCTTCTATTTTTAGTATAGAAGAATTTATAGAGCAAGTTTCCGGATTAACCTACATCAATAATACTGAACAGTTATTTAAACTCTATGAGACCTATCTCACTGTTGGTGATTTCGAAAAAGAGTCCTTTGAATCCTTCTTAAAATGGGGGCAGACTTTACTGCAGGATTTCAATGAAGTAGATCGCTATCTGATCGATGGTCCAAAACTTTTTTCCAACCTATCCTCCATTCAAGAACTCAACCATTGGTCCCTAACTAATGAAAAGACGGAGTTAATGAAAAACTACCTTCATTTTTGGAATCATTTAAGCCCAATATATTCCTTATTTAATTCTAAACTCCTTCAAGAAAATGTTGGTCATCAAGGCTTAGTATACCGTACGGCGGCCGAAAACATAGGAACCTATTTGAGCCATAATTCCAAAAACCATGTGTTTATAGGTTTTAATGCTTTAAATAATGCGGAAAGTGAAATTATTCAGACCATCCTAGATACAACGAAATCAACTATTTATTTTGATATAGATTCTTATTTCTTAGAAGACCCCGTTCATGATGCAGGTCTTTTTATTAGAAAGCACACCGCCCGTTGGGATTACTTAAAAAAGAATTCGCTGAAAGGTTTAAGTAATTATTATTTGTCTAAAAAGAAAATCAAGGCAGTTGGAGTGCCAAAAAATATATCCCAATCTAAATACGTGGGAAATATTCTCGAAGAAATCCAGGAACATACTCCTGATCAATTAAAAAATACTGCTTTAATTCTAGCTGATGAAAATCTTCTGAACCCCATTTTAAATTCTATCCCTGAGACCATTGACAAGGTAAACATAACCATGGGGCAACAATTGGGAAATAGCCCTATTGCGAGTTTCTTTGAAAGTCTTTTTGAAATTCACGAGCAACGCACAACGAAAGGCTGGTTTTATAAAGACTTTATACGTTTGCTATCCCATCCTGTTACTTCAATCCTGTTAAATACATCAGGCTTTTCAACCAATGAGGTCATTACTACCCTTAAGACCAAAAATTGGGCTTACATAACAAAAGAACATATAGCATCTGTTCTTGATTTTAAGATAGCTACTATACCGCTACTTTTTGGTCAAGCCTTTATGGAACCAAAACAATTTATTGCTAATAGCCATGTTTTAATTTTAGAACTGAAAGATATCTATACCCAAAACGGGAATAATTTGGCGCTAGAGCAGTTGTATAAATTTCATACGCTCTTCAACCAGCTGCAAGACCTTCTGTTTAAGTACGATTATATTACCAATTTAAAAGGTCTAAAAACCCTATACTTACAACTATTATCCTCAGAAACTTTGGATTTTAAAGGGGATCCATTAGAAGGCCTACAGGTAATGGGTATGTTGGAATCTAGAAATTTAGATTTTGAAACAGTTATCCTTACTTCCGTAAACGAAGGTATCTTACCCTCTGGAAAGTCCAATAATTCCTTTATTCCCTTCGATTTAAAAATAGCTCACGGTCTACCTACTTATAAAGAGAAAGACGCTATTTACACCTATCACTTCTACAGGTTACTACAACGTGCGAAAAACATCCATCTAATTTACAATACAGAACCAGACGTGTTAGAAGGAGGTGAGAAAAGTAGACTCATTACACAAATCTTGACGGACCCTAATAGAAAGGACGTAACTGAAATTATAGCCTCTCCTAAAGTAACTATTCTACAGGAGAATGTTGAAAGCATAAGAAAAACCGAGGACTTAATATCCCTTATCCGTACCTATGCTGCAAAAGGATTCTCTCCCAGCTCATTAAGCAATTACATTAGAAATCCAGTAGATTTTTATAAACAAAATCTTTTGGGTATTAACGATATTGCTACGGTAGAAGAAACAGTAGCCGCGAATACATTTGGGACCATAGCTCACGATACGTTAGAAGAACTATATACGCCGTTTATTGGTCACGAACTATCAAGGGAAGGTCTGGAAAAGGCCAAATCACAAATTGAAGATACTGTACAAAAGAACTTTAAGAAAACATATCTCGACGGTGATTTCAGTACCGGTAAAAATCTTATTTCCTATTACGTTATCATCAAGTATATTCAGAATTTCATTGAGATAGAAATCGAGGGACTAAGCAAATGCACCACCAAAGTAATAGCACTAGAACAAAATCTATCCGTAACACTCAAAATCCCGGGAATAGAATTCCCAGTTGTATTAAAAGGTAAGCTAGACCGTATAGACGAGGTTGACGGGGTCGTAAGAATTATCGACTACAAAACGGGAAGAGTCCAAAAAAGCAATGTAGAAATCAAGGAATGGGATTCCCTCGTCGAAGACTACCAATACAGCAAAGCCTTTCAACTATTATGTTACTCCTACATGTACAATCACATACACCCGAGCAATTCCATACAAGCAGGTATCATATCGCTTAAAAATTTAAAAGCCGGAACACAATTCTTTGCGAAAAAAGAATCTTCCGGTAGGGCTACGAAAGAGCAACAGCGCATAGCTTCCGAAATTATATCAGAATTTGAACGCTGTTTGTTTCACCTTATTTCTGAAATTACCAATCCGGAAATAGACTTTCTGGAAAAAGAAGTATAACCCTATTTTAAATCTGGCCTGGTAGGTCTTACCTCTATTTTACTTGGTAACGTTCTCGGATTCATTCTTAGCAAGTCTACTACAAGTTCCCCAATGTCCTCAGGTTGAATTTTCCAAGCATCTTTTTCGTTAGGTTCATTCCCATTAAAATGTGTAGCAACGGAACCTGGCATAATTGTAGACACCTTTATCCCATGTTTTCTAAGGTCTAACATTACCGCTTGGGTAAAACCGACCACTCCAAATTTAGTGGCATTATACCCCGCACCTGAAGCAAAGAAATTGGTTCCGGCCAAACTCGCCAACGTAATGTAATATCCTTGAGACACCTTTAATCCTTCCATGGACGCTTTTAGTGTGTGGAACGCCCCTGTAAGGTTGGTGTTGACCATAATGTTCCAATCCGACAGAGAGAGCTCGTCTACAGGCGCAAAATGCCCTACTCCTGCATTGGCGAAGACAATATCCAAAGTTCCCCACTTTTCTAAAATCTGAGCAACGGCATTTTTTTCATTATCAAAATTAGTGACGTCAGACTGAATGCAAATCAAATCTTCTGAAGCATCCAAAACTTGTTTGGCATTTTCCAAACTCTTAGTGCCTCTTCCACTTATAGCAACCTTCACGCCTTCTTTTAAGAGAGCAGCTGCAACGCCTAATCCTATACCTTTAGAACCTCCGGTTATATAGGCCACTTTTCCTTTCATATTTTCTATATTAAATTTTACCTTGATACCTTTTATAAAGGTACTCATCTAAAATATGGTATATGTTAAAGTTTTGTTTTCTTATATTTAGAAGTTGTTAAACTCATTTTATGAATAGAATACTAGTTTGGTCCATAACCGTTGCTTTAGCCGGTTTCTTATTTGGTTTTGATACCGTTGTAATCAGCGGTGCAAATGACCCCATAAAGCAACTTTGGGAGACCTCTCCGTTATTCCACGGAACATTCATTATGAGTATGGCACTTTGGGGAACAGTTTTTGGATCGCTCTTCGGAGGTATTCCAACAAAAAAACTAGGTCGTAAAAAGACCCTTTTCTGGATTGGTATCCTCTTCTTTGTATCGGCTGTTGGTTGTGCCCTGGCACAAGACCCCTATGCTTTCTCCGCCTTTAGGTTTATAGGAGGCGTTGGCGTAGGAATCTCTTCCGTAGCGGCCCCAATCTATATCTCTGAAATCACGTCCAAAGAGAATAGAGGTAAGCTTGGAGGACTCTATCAGTTCTGGTTGGTCTTTGGAATACTAATTGCCTTTGTATCCAATTGGTTGCTAAAAGGTTTCGATGGTGCTAACGATTGGCGCTGGATGTTAGGCGTGGAAGCCATCCCTGCATTGATTTATACCATTATGGTACTTAAAGTTCCGAATAGTCCTAGATGGTTGGCGCTGCAAAAGAAGGATGATGAGGGTGCCCTCAGGGTCTTGGAACTCATTTATTCCAAAGAGACCGCGCAGCAACATCTGGATGAGATAAAACTAGATTTAGTCGAGTCCGAAAAAAACGAAAACCTTTTTCAAAAGAAATTTTCTCGAGTCATTTGGCTTGGCTTTTTTATTGCGCTCTTCAATCAACTATCGGGCATTAATTTCGTGCTCTATTATGCACCAGAAATTTTGGAACAAGCAGGTTTAGGAGGAAAAGAATCGCTCTTCAATTCAATCGCCATTGGAATTGTAAATCTAATCTTTACCATTATTGGGGTGCGCTTGTTGGACAAACTTGGCAGGAAACAATTGATTATAATAGGTTCTTTTGGCTATATCATTAGTTTACTCATGGTAGGTCTCTGCTTTCAGTTCGATTTGGGCTCTACTCTGACCCTCACATTTATATGCTCTTTTGTGGCTGCTCATGCCATAGGCCAAGGTGCTGTAATCTGGGTGTTCATTTCGGAAATATATCCAAACAGCGTGCGCGCTTATGGTCAGTCCTGGGGCGTTAGTATACATTGGGTCTTCGCGGCGATCATAACCTTGATCACTCCATTTTTTCTGGATGCAAGTGAAGGACTCCTGAGAAATGCAGTATGGTATATTTATTATTTCTTTGGCTTGATGATGGTACTGCAACTCATTTGGGCAATTACTGTAATGCCAGAGACCAAAGGTATGTCTCTAGAAGAATTGAGCAAAAAACTGTTGAATAAAGAATAGGTTACCATCCTTAAAGACAAGTGAAAGCTAGGTCGACGCCGTGCAAATAAAAAAAGCTTCCAATTTCTTGGAAGCCCTGTCATACTTGGTGGAGAATACCGGATTCGAACCGGTGACCTCTTGCCTGCCAGTCCGAAATTCTTAAAAACATCGAAAATTAAAATTGCTCGTTACTTATTGATTTTTAATTAGTTAACTCATTTTTCATAAGATTTATATTCATTTGACATCATATGAATACAAACAAAACTGTGCACAGACTGTGCATTTTTATTCCTAACTTGAAGTAGTTTAAGGGGTGAAAATGGCTAAAGTTAGACTCATATTAGATACTCGAAAATCCTCGAAAAATGCAATTTCCGAATTGTATCCGATTGCTTTGCGCGTTTTCCATATAAAACCAAGAATCATTCGATTGCCTTATGAAACTTCAAAAAATGGATGGGATGTAAATTCATTCTGTCTGAAACGCTCTGTTCTTGTAAATAAAAATATAGATTGTTCCAAAATCAACCAAATTCTATATGACAAACTTCATGTTGCGCGAAGCTTGATAAATGAACTCGGAGATGCTATTCAATATATGGACATTGATACTCTAGTAACAGAAATCAAAGATAAATGGGAGGAACAGATAAGCCCATCGCTCAAAGGTAAACTGTCAAACGGATTAACTCTAAAAGTTTGGGGTCAAGTCATTGTTGACAGAAAACTAAAAACAAACAAACCAAGCTCAGCCGAATGGTATCTCAATGGGATAAAAGCTTTTATAAAATTCAATAACAATCAAGATTTGAGATTGGACCAACTAAATGTAAGTATGCTCAAAGATTTTCAAATAGAAAAAGAATCAAAAGGTCTAAAACCAAATAGCATAAGTTCAGTTTTAAGAGCTATCAGAGCAATATATAACGCAGCTATAAATGAAGATAGAATTGAAGTAGCTAAGAATCCCTTCCATCGCTACAAGATTCCATCTTCAAATCAAACAAAGAAGAGAGCGATTTCTAAAGAAGACTTCCTAAACATTCGCAAATTAAAATATGAAAAGAACTCTGCGCTGTGGCATACGAAAAACTATGCTCTGATAATGTTTAATTGCAGAGAAATGAATTTGATAGACTTGGTTAAGCTTAAAAAATCAAATGTACGTGAGGATAGAATATTCTATGGAAGAAGTAAAACTGGTGACCCATTATCAGTAAAACTCACTTCCGAGTTAAAAGAAATTTTAACTCATTATTTAATAGATAAATCAGAAGAAGATTTTCTATTCCCTGCAAATTACGATGGCAGTACAGCTAAATATGAGAAGTATAAAACTATAAGAAGAAGGGTAAACGAAAGACTAAAAATTATCGCGCTAGACGCAGGAATTAAACAGCACTTTACAACCTATTCTATTCGTCATTCTTGGGCGACAATTGCTAAGTTTATGGGAATATCGACGGCAATAATCAGTGAAGGTTTGGGGCATAGTTCCTTAAAAACTACTGAAATTTACTTGAAACGTTTTGATAACTCCACTTTAGATGAAGCCAACGAACGCATTGTTGCTTAGTAGAATCATCCCAAATCTTACCCTAACTTAACTGCGCATGGTTCCTGTTTCGATTTCATAGTGTTCCGATAGATAAGCGTTAAGTGAAATCGAAATAGGGCGCATCTATTTATCTTGTTTTAAGTTCTAATTTTCCTTTGCAACCATCGGGAGCAAAGCAAGATTGTCATGACAATGACACATCTTGAATTGCCTTTTTTACTAAAAAATTAACTGTAAAACAGGAGCTGCGAAGGTTTTTTACGAAAAAATCAAGTAAAATTAGTGATGAAAAAATATTAACACATTGATTGTCATTGTTTTACAATAAATAACATCGCTTTGGCGTGTTATCCTCTTGCTTCTACCGAACTTTTTCAAATCCAAGCTAAGATTGATGACATATACAATCTTGATTGAATTCTTTTAGAACCTTTCCTTACTGCTTCCCCTACTGAAAATGGTCTAGTTAGCCCAATTAAAGAAACTACTAAAAGAGACCACGAATGAGACTTTAAGGGAATATTTTTTTGTCTTTTGAACTTGTCCCTTTAAACACCCGTTTGTTACACCTAATTTATTATAGACAGAATCCTAAATGGTAATGGAAGAATCAATTCAACGACCTAAATTCCTGTGGCGAATACCCAACTTTTTTCTTAAACAAACGACTAAAATGCTGTGGATATTTAAATCCAAGGTCGTAGGCTATCTCACTAACCGATTTATTAAGGTCAAAAACTTTTTCTTTTGCCACCTCGATAAGCTTACTTTGAATGTAGTCTTGAGCCGATTTTCCTGTTTCTTTTTTGACGAGGTCGCCAAAGTAATTAGACGATAGATGCAATTCATTTGCAAAATATCCTACGGTAGGTGTTCCAAGAATTTTAGGCTTATCCGATAAAAAATAGTCATTTAGTAAACCATCAAACTTCGCCAATGAATTTTGATGCGAAGTTTCGCGGGTCAAGAATTGACGGTCATAAAATCGCAAACTATAATCTAAGAACAATTCAATATTGGCAAGAATCAACTTTCTGCTGTGCTTGTCGATATTCTGTTCTAGTTCAAACTGAATTTTTTCTAACAGACTTATAATTACCCTGCGTTCTTTTGCTGATAAGTGCAATGCCTCATGTGTGGCATATGAGAAAAAACTATAGCGCTTCATCTTTCTGAGTAAATTTGTTCCTATCAATAAGTCCGGATGAAACAAGAGCGCATATCCCTTAGGTTTAAAATTAGGTTCATTGTAGGTCAAACCAACAACTTGTTCAGGACTCACAAATACTAAGGTTCCTTCATCATAATCGTATGATTTACCGCCGTATTTCAATTTACATCCTTTGGCATCTTTCAAGAAAATGGCATAGCAATTAAATTGTAGCGCGTCATAGTCAGAAATGGTTTTTGCTGATTCATCAACATTCTCAAAATCAACGACACCTACCAAAGGGTGAAGCACTTCCTGCTTTCGCATTTTCAAGTAGTCTCCTACAGCATTGATGGTACAAATATTTCTCATTACCTCACTAAGTTTGAACTAAAGATATGATATTGATTACCAAGGTTTCAAGCTTACATATCAATATCCGTAAAAATGGTATGAGCAACCGTAATTTAGGTATGGCTAACTGCCCTATTAACCTCTATTTTTGAATCAAAAGAAAACTCTTGAATGAGAACGGCAAAACAAAATAGTTTAATTTAACTTCATATATCTAAAAGCAAAACCATGAGAACAATATACATCGCATTATTATTAATCGCATTTAGTGCGAATTCCTTCGCACAAGACACCACTATTACACAAGAAATTACGGAGCTTTCTAAAGCAAAATGGGAATGGATGGCTGATAAGGATGTTGATAAACTTACCAACTTGTTTCATGATAAATCAAGATTTGTACACATGAGCGGCTCTTGGAAAAAAGACCGAGAATTAGAAATCATCGAATCGGGAAGCATTTGGTACAAAAAAGCCGATGTTCATGATGTGGTCGTTGAAGTTATTGCCGATGACACCGTGTTGCTTTGGAATCGAATTACGCTAACTGCTCATGTTCGTGGTAATGACGTCGCTAATGAATTTACCGTGACCGAGTTTTACCATAAAGAAGGAGAAGATTGGAAATTGTTAGACCTGACTTTTAGTAAGGTAAGAGACACGCATGAGATTGCACACTAAAGTTAAATAACTAGAGGGAAATTCGTGTTTTAAAATTTCATAACTTCATAGCATTCATATATTTATATAATAATCATGGCGAAATTTAATCTGAATATCAACGGAAAAGAACGTGAACTAGATGTTGACCCTACAACACCTATGTTATGGGTTTTAAGAGACCATATCAAACTAGTGGGAACAAAGTATGGTTGCGGTATTGCCCAATGTGGGGCATGCACCGTGCACTTAGATGGTACTGCAGTACGTTCTTGTCAACTACCAATATCTTCAGTTGGTGACAAAGAAATTACAACCATTGAAGGCTTATCTGAAAAAGGAGACCACCCGGTTCAACAAGCATGGTTAGAGGTTGATGTTCCGCAATGCGGCTATTGTCAAGCAGGCCAAATTATGACAGCTTCCGCTTTGTTAGAAAAAAATCCGAATCCTTCAGATGAAGAAATCGAGACGGCCATGAATGGTAACATCTGCCGTTGTGGAACGTATACCCGTATCAAAAAAGCGGTTAAAATTGCAGCAAATTCAATCAACGCTTAAGTACTGAGCACTCCTAAAAATCTGATACTATGACACTCATAAAAACCAAAATAGGTAGACGCTCATTCATTCGAACATCCACTTTAGCAAGTGGCGGATTAGTGCTAGGCTTTAATTGGCTAGCCTCTTGCAAAAACAAAACAGAAGAAGAAATTTTAGCCATGCCTAAGGAATGGTTTGAGATGAATTCATATTTAAAAATCGGAGATAATGGCGTGGTTACGATTACCACACCGAATCCTGAATTTGGTCAAAACATTCGGACTTCAATGCCCATGATTGTCGCTGAAGAATTGGGTGTTGATTGGAAAAATGTTGTCGTTGAGCAAGCACCTTATCATGCTGAAAAATACGGTATGCAATTTACAGGAGGTAGTCGCGGCATAATGACACGCTGGGAACCGCTGCGAATGGCAGGTGCTTCTGCACGTCATGTTTTGATTGCAGCAGCTGCCCAAGCATGGCAAGTTCCTGCAAATGAAATTACTACTGAAGATGGAGTGTTGTATCATAAAGCAACTGAAAAATCGGCTGGCTACGGAGAAATGGCATCCGCTGCAGCTAAAATTACCATCCCTGAAGATATCACCTTGAAAGAAGTCAAAGACTTTAACATCATTGGCACATCGCATAAGAATGTTGATGCGAAAAGTATCGTTACTGGAGAACCGATGTTTGGAATGGATTACCAAAAAGAAGGTATGTTGATTGCTATGATTGTCCATCCTCCTGCCTTCGGAATGACATTAAAATCTATGGATGCTCAAGCTGCCAAAGCCATGTCTGGCATTAAAGATGTCGTTGCGATTAAAAGTTTTAAAGACGATTATGAGAAAGGTGGTTTTGATGTCAATGCATTCCCCGAAATAGTTGCGGTCGTAGGAGATTCCACTTGGGAAGTATTACAAGCCAAAAAGAAATTAAACATAGAATGGCAACAATTTGATTCGTACACAGAGACCATCAATGGGTTTAGAGGTACGCAAACCAAAAACGTTCCTGCCGGACTCGAATCGTCTACAAATCATGCCGCGAAAATGGCAGAACTTGCTGCAAAACCCGGAAACATTGTCCGTACAGACGGTAACCCAAAAGCAGCATTTAAAAATGCCGCAAAAATTATAGAACGTTCGTATTCAGCTCCTTTTCTAGCGCATAATTGCATGGAGCCTTTGAATGCTTTTGCTCATGTAAAAGGAGATAAGGCAGAGATTGCCGCACCCATTCAAATTCCAAGTTTAATTGTGCCCACAATTGCCTCCAGTTTAGGAATTCCAGTAGAAAATATAGCCATGGAAATGCCTCGTATGGGAGGTGGTTTTGGTCGTAAGGCCTATGCACATTATGTCGTTGAAGCAGCTTTGATTTCTCAAAAAGTAAATGCCCCGGTAAAGTTGGTATACACTCGTGAAGATGATATGACTAATGGAATTTATCGCCCTAGTTATCATGCCACCTATCGTGCTGCACTAGATGAAAATAATAATATGACTGCCTTGCATGTGAAAGCGGGTGGTGTACCTGAGAGTCCCTTATTCGCAAATCGTTTTCCTGCGGGAGCCATCGATAATTATATGGCGGAAGAATGGGCTATTGATTCTAACATTACCATTGGGGCCTTCCGAGCGCCTCGCTCCAACTTTATGGCCGGTGCTGAGCAATCGTTTTTAGATGAAGTTGCTGAAGCTTCAGGCAAAGACCCGATTCAATTTCGTTTGGATTTGCTAAAACGTGCGAAGGAAAATCCTGTGGGAGAAAGAAATGATTACGATGCAGAACGCTATGCAGGAGTTTTGGAACTGCTTCGTGAAAAATCAGGTTGGAGCGCAACTCCGGCGAATGTAAACCGAGGAATATCAGCCTATTTTTGTCATAATTCTTATGCTGCACATGTTTTAGATATTCGAATGGATGACGGAAAACCTGTGGTTGAAAAAGTTGTTTGTGCTATCGATTGTGGTATTGTAGTGAATCCTGATGCGGCCACAAATATGGCCGAAGGAGCAATTACAGATGGTATTGGAAATGCCTTTTTCGGAGAACTGCCTTTTATAGATGGGATGCCGCAGAAAACGAATTTTCATGAATATCAGATGATACGTATGACCGATGCCCCTAAAGAAATAGAAGTGCATTTTGTTGAAAATGAAATCGCACCAACAGGAATGGGAGAACCACCATTTCCGCCAATTTTTGGTGCCGTTGCCAATGCATTGTACAAAGCAACTGGACAACGTCATTACCAACAGCCTTTTGTAACTGAAAAACAGGTGGTCGGATAATCAAAAATTCAATTCTTAATGAAGAAGAGCAAAATTCTGGTTTTTATCTTTTTTTCGGCTCTTGTAAGTAGTTCTTGGGGGCAATCGGAAAAATTAGTCCTGCAAGATTCCGTGTTTGACAATATGATGGTACGGATGGCGGAGATAGAAATCCATCCGGAATATATTGATGAATACAAAGCTATACTGAAGGAGGAATCCGAGGCATCGGTTAGGCTTGAAGCTGGGGTTATTTGTATTTATCCCATGTATCAAAAGGATAATCCGTTGCAAATCCGTTTATTAGAAATTTATGCAGATGATGAAGCTTATCAATCCCATCTACAAACCTCACATTTCCAAAAATATAAGACCTCGACCCTCAAGATGGTTAAGTCGCTAAAATTAATAGATATGGAAGCCATTGACTACAAAAGCATGTCCAAGCTTTTTCGAAAAGTCTAGTTATGTCATCAGTAAAAACAAAAATCGGAAGACGTTCCTTTATAAAAAGTTCTGCTTTGGCAGGTGGTGGACTCATGCTAAGTTTTAATTGGTTGGCATCGTGTAAAATGACTTCGGAAGAAGTAAATAATCTACCCAAGGAATGGTTTGAAATCAATGGCTATCTAAAAATTGCGGACAATGGTCAAGTCACAATCATGTCTCCAAATCCCGAAGGCGGTCAAAATGTAAAGACCGCTATGCCGATGATAGTAGCGGAAGAATTGGATATTGATTGGAAGGATGTTATTGTTGAACAAGCTCCCTTAAATACTGATTTATACAGCCGTCAATTTATCGGTGGTAGTCAAGCTATTCGAACAAGTTGGGAAGGTCTCCGTATGGCAGGAGCTTCTGCAAGATATATGCTTAAATCGGCAGCTGCGGAAGTATGGCAAGAACCCATTGAAGAAATCACTACGGAATTGGGAATACTGCATCACAAATCGAGTGAAAAGTCCGCGAGTTTCGGAGAAATGGCATCGACCGCAGTGCAAATTTCAGTTCCTGAAGAAGTGCAATTAAAGGAGGTAGGCGATTTTAAAATCATTGGCACTTCCAAAAAAAATGTGGACGGACTCAAAATCGTAACTGGGAAACCGTTGTTTGGAATAGACACCTACCATGAAGGTATGTTAACTGCCATGATAGTTCATCCTCCTGCTTTTGGAATGAAACTCAAATCATTCGATGATTCAGTTGTCAAGAAAATGCCTGGAATTCGAGCCGTTTTTTCAACAAAAGTGTTAGATGATGACTACACGCGACAACATTTTGACACCTGTACTTTTCTTGAGGTGGTTGCCATTGTAGGCGATTCTACTTGGGAAGTCATGAACGCAAAAAAAGTAATTTCTGTTGATTGGGAACCTTTTGAAACCTATACTGAGGAAAGACAACCCTATAGAGGGCCACAAATAACCCTTACTATCCCCTCTGGTTTGGAAAATTCTACTGGCCATATTGCAAAGATGACCGAAATGGTATCTAAAAAGGCTAAAGTCGTCCGGAAAGATGGTAATCCAGAAAAAGCCTTCAGAAATGCTGCAAGAGTTATTGAGCGGACTTATACCGCACCTTTTTTAGCCCATAATTGTATGGAGCCGATGAACTTTTTCGCCGATGTAAAGAGTGATAGCGCACAACTATCTGGGCCCCTTCAAAAAGCTGAACTTACAGAGCAGGCTATTTCTGTTCGGTTGGGAATTCCGATAGATAAAATAGATATTCAACTTACACGTCTCGGTGGTGGCTATGGGCGACGTTCATATGCCCATTGGGCTTTGGAAGCTGCTGTCATTTCACAAAAAATGAAAGCTCCCGTTAAACTGGTGTATTCGCGTGAAGATGACATGACCGGAGGTATCTATCGCCCTGCATATCAAGTTATCTACAAAGCTGCTTTGGATGCAAACAACAATGTGACCGCTTTTCATATTAATGCCGGAGGTATTCCTGAAAGTCCCTTGTATGCAAATAGATTTCCAGCTGGGGCAGTTGATAATTACCTTGCCGAGAGTTGGACAATCAATACGAACATCACCATAGGTTCCTTTCGGGCGCCCCGCTCCAATTTTATGGCGAGTGCTGAACAGTCTTTTCTTGATGAAATTGCGGAAGCAGTTGGAAAAGACCCCATCGATTTTCGACTAGAACTATTAGACCGTGCAGCGAAAAATCCGGTAGGCGAAAAGAACGATTATGATGCCGAACGTTATGCCGGCGTCTTAAAATTGGTCAAAGAGAAATCGAATTGGAGTGATAGCGATACGAATGCCAAACGGGGAGTTGCTGCTTATTTTTGTCATAATTCATATGCTGCTCAAGTGGTGGATATGACTTGGGAAAATGACCAACTAAAAATTCAGAAAGTGACCTGTGCTATTGATTGCGGTATCGTAATAAATCCTGATGCGGCTAGTAATCTTTGTGAGGGTGGAATTGTAGATGGAATTGGGAATGCACTATACGGAGAATTGACTTTTAAAGAAGGGATTCCTCGGAAAAGCAATTTTGACGATTACCGTATGATTCGGATGCGTGAATCGCCAAAAGAAATTGAGGTACACTTCGTAAAAAATGATATTAACCCAACTGGGTTGGGAGAGCCGACTTTCCCGCCTGTTTTTGCCGCTTTAGCAAATGCAATGTACAAAGCTACTGGTAAGAGATATTACAATCAACCATTTGCTAGTGACATGAAGGAGTTGATATAGCGGACTCATTTTTGGAAAGATGATTTTAAAAATCGAACGTTTTTTCGAACCATTATTTGCATTCATTTGACTTGAATTCAGCCCAATTATGTTAAATTTTATATCAAAAAGAAGAGATTTTCAAAAGTGTGCACAAACTGTGCATTATGAAAAAAGAAAAAGGCCTCACATCTGTGAAGCCCTGTAAATATTAGTGGAGAATACCGGATTCGAACCGGTGACCTCTTGCCTGCCAGGCACAGGATTATTGTATTAATACGATTCTAAAAATACATACTATACTGTTTTTCAGTTAATTAAAATTAATATGAATTCATATAAGACCATATAAAACACTATTTTGAGTGCAAATTGAGTGCAAATTTTTATATCTTTAGTATATGAAAACAAATATCACACTCTCGATGGACACAAGGCGCAAGCGTAAAAATGGCACTTGTCCCATTGTTTTCAGATTAAGCCATCATCGTAAAACCATTGCCATTTCTACAGGTTTTGCTGTGCCTCCCGAATTCTGGAATAAAAAGAGTCGTGACGTAAAAAAGACCTATAAAGGTGTTTCCTCAGTAGCCCGCCTCAATAATCTCCTAACAAAAAAAAAGACAGAGCTGAGAGACGGTATAAATGTCTTGGAGGAAAACGGTCAATTAAATGGCTTAAGTATTAAGGAGCTGAAATATAGGTTGACCAAAAAATCGGATTCAATTTGTTTTTTTGAATATGGCAAAAACTTGATTGAAGAAATGAAAGAGGCAAATCGTTTTGGAAATGCTCAAACCTACATCGGTGCCCTAGGCGTATTAAAAAAGTTCCATAAAAAAGAGCATCTTCGGTTTGAGGAGGTAACCTATGCCTATCTCAAAAGATTTGAAACTGCTCATTTAAAAAAAGGCAATAGCATCAATGGACTATCTACATACATGAGAACATTTAGGGCTATATACAACAAAGCTATTCATCAAGAATTGGTATCAGCAGATTCTTACCCTTTCAGAAAATATAAAATAAAAACTCAGCCAACGGCTAAACGAGCAATTAGTAAAGATAAAATCAAACGTATTTTGGATTTAAAATTAGAACCTGATTCCCCTTTATTCCATTCGCGCAATTACTTTCTCTGCTCATACCTTATGAACGGTATTTCCTTTATTGATATGGCATTTTTAAAAATTGACAACATCGTAGACAACCGCATTCAATATCGTCGGCAAAAAACTGCCAGACCTTATGATATCAAAATAACGGAGCAACTGGCATCTATAATGAACCACTATTTGAAAGATAAAATTAAAACCGCCTTTATATTTCCAATTATAAAGCGTGATGAAATTCAGGACCAATATAAAGATGTAAGATGGGCAAGAAAGCGATATAACAAACGTCTAAAAGAGATTGCTCAACTTTGTGAAATTGAAGAAAATTTGACAAGCTATGTAAGCCGTCATTCCATGGCAACAAACCTGATTCTCAATAATGTTCCAATAAATGCTCTGAGTAAAATGCTCGGACACAGGGATATTAGCACAACGGAAATATACATTAAAAATCTACCCACACATATAATGGACGAGTATCAGGAAAGATTAGAAATTTAAGTTTGACAACATATCGTATAAAAATTTTAACGCAGTAACCTTCGCCTAGGTTTCGGTGATAAAATAAGCAAATAGTATTTTTCTTTCTTCTCCCTATCCACAAAAAAGCGCCCGTTAGGGCGCAAAATTCCTCTTCAAGTTTTACCACAGAAGTCCCATGCCTATACCTTTCCTTTTGGATTTTGTGGAATCCGTCAATTCATCCTTAAACCCGTTATAGACCTCTTCGGCTTTCTTACCACTACTGCCCAATAAGGAGCTAACCGCATAAACGCCTTTTCTGAGCAGTCGGTTTTGTTGAATATTGGTTTGCCTTACTGATGCCACGTTCATGCTTTCGCGAAGTCCGTTGTCCATATGGTGCTGCACCATTTCCCGATGCAGGTTCGGGTACACTTTTTCAGCCGTTAGCATAAAGGCGACCTTATCGTACATTCCCTTTTCCAATAAATGTCCCGCCCATAGATTCTTTAGATTACTCCTGCCCTCTTCCAATAGGTCTCGGATGATGGGCTTTTGTTTATGCAAAACGTTAGTCAAATCGGGAATCGAACCCAAATAAAGGCTTGTTCTTCTGGACAAGGTGTGGCTTGATTCGTTGCCTGTATAAATCGACTTGATTTTGAAACCCTCCTCTCCCTTTACAAAATAGAAACCTCTTGCGTTAAAAAGCGCGATATAGTCCTTCGGAGATTTTTCGAAGGGGGCGTGCATCCGTTCTGCATTTTTTACATAGGACCCCAAAGCGACACTTTCAAATTGCTTTTTATAAACGGGATTCATTTTTTCATAAAGATTCGGAAAAATCATGGGCAGGAACATAGCGGTCGCCGTCAGCTTTGGACTGCTTTCGGAAGACTGTTCCGATAACATTTCCAACATCGAATGGTTTTGGCGCACGAATCCCGTGGATACATATTTTTCCATTTGCCCGGGTAAAGACAAGTGTCCCAGAGGAACGGGAACGGTGTGTCTGTCCGAATTTGCAAAGGACAACTTGTTATCATGATACTTTACGCCCAAGGATTGAAACAAAAGATGAACGCTTCCTTGCTCCGTGCTGACATCGAAGATTTTATTTTTCAATACCTTGCCAATGAGATTGAATTTGTTTTGCAGAGCGGCCTTTTCCTTCTTGGTTTCAAGTTCAAACAACCTTTCCCTGACAATCGGAAAAATCTTTTCTACGGCTTTCCTGAATCCGGTCTTTTGATTTCTTGGGATGTAACGTTCCAAAAAACTATGCTTTTCTGAAGTGGTCAAGCTTGGGACGATATCCCCGAAGCTGGTTTTCAAAATATGTTCCGAAAGCAGTCCTTGCTGTTTCCGGGATTTCAGGTAAGAAGTCTTCAATGCCTCTTCTATAACTTTTTGGACTTCCAATTTGAACTGTTTGCTTTCGGTATCGATTTGGGTGGGTTCCTCCCTATTGCCGAAAATATCCAAACGATTCTGCATCCGAACGTTCCTGCCGAGTTCCTTTGCCCTGAAAACGTACATCGATTTGTCAAAGACCGTGTACCCCTCGATAACATCTCCTTTTATGTCCAGTTTGATGTCGATTCCCTGATATTCCTTTAGGACTTCCTCAAGGTCATGTGGTTGGATGGTTCGGAAAAGGTCATAGGTCGTTTCTATCTGTTTCAAGAGGCGTTTGCGATGCGTCGGCAACAGCTTCGATTTGGAATGTATATCGAAGACCTTTTTAAGTTTCGGGCCGCTCAATCCTCGGTGTACTTCGGAGCCGTTGATGAACCTTGTCTGATAGCCTTTTTGATTGTTAAGCCCGTAAGCGACACCTACCCTTCCCGATTCGTTCTTTATAGTTCTTATTTCGATGTGGTAAGGTTTTACCAATCTTGCCAGTTCATCGAAACTACGCACCTTGTATTTTTGGTTGATACTGTTGAGTACATCCTGCAAGTAATATTTTGTTCCTTTTTCCGCATCCATTCCGAACTGTAGTTCGGGTAATCGATATATCGGCAGCTGGCTTTTCTGTTTCGTTGTGGGTGCGGGGGATAGGCCGTATTTCTTCTCTAGGTGTTGCCGCGTCGCCATGCTTCTTCTATGGCTATTGTAGATTCCGAGTACTTTGCCATCTTCCTTTACATTTGTCGTTACGATATGGACGTGTTCATGCTCGGTATCCGTATGTCTGACAACGACGTAGGGCTGCTCCCCGTAACCCATATTCTCCATGTACTCTTCGGATACTTTTAGGAAGGTCTTGTCGTCCAAGTGTTCCCCATGGGGAAGGTTAAGGCTGATGTGCGCATAGCGGTTTTTAGTGGCGTTGCGCTGTCCCTGAAAATAAAGTACGTTTTCAAAGAACTTTGGCGATATGTTTTGGGAAAACGTGTTGCCGTAACCGAGTACGCGCATACCCTCTTTTCCGAGAACATACTTCATCGTTCCTTGACAGGTCTCGCCATAAATCAGCTTTGCTATCATTTCCATTTTTCGTTTACGGTTTCCAAAAGAGCCTGTAACAATTCGTTCGTTTTCCGTATCTCATATTGTAGTTCGCTGTTCGGACTCCTTTGGTTTTTGCGGTGTGCGAGTTTCACCAATTGGTTGATATTGTTTCCTATTTTATTGAAATGATAGGCAAGGTTCGAAGTGTCGGGAAGCCTATCCTTCTCCGCTGCCCCTTGTTGCAAGATCAACCTTCTGAGCATCGGACCTGTCGTTCCCCTTTTGGAAATATCCAGTTGGTACGATGCGCATAGTTGCCTCAATCTTTCGTATTCCGTATCGTTGAACCGAAGCATGATATTATGGTGCCGCTTCTTGTTACCCAATCTTTTTCGACCTCTTTTCCGTTGTTCCATTTTTATTGCTTTTCGGAGCAAAACACTTCGCCAGAAGTAGATAATTCTAAGTTACTTAGAATACACCTCGCTATCCGTTTCACGGATAAATATAATCAATGAAATAGGATTACAACTATCTTATAATCAATTATTTAACCCGTAAAATCAGATAAGACCATATCGATATATATGGGTACAAATAGGAGATTTATCTGGTCTAATATATTGTTTAAAAAATATAAAGAAATAGAGAACTGTCCAGGTTTTTTGTGGGTAGGGAGAGAAAAGAGCAAGCGGCATTTTCGCCGCTTGTTCTTTTGCGCGGTCGCGAGGGGGTCGTGCAAAACCGGAACGGAAAGACTTTACGGACGGACCGGCGAAGCGTGTCCGTCCGGGGAGGATTGCAGTGGAGTTTTTGTGCGACTTCCGCAGGGACTAAAGAATATTAAGCATACGGGCAGAAATTTCAGGGATTTTCGCTGCCAAATGCTTCAATGGCTTCTTGGATATCTTCCTTGATGAACTCCCAATACTTTCCCCGTAGGCAAATGGGGTCGAAATCCTCATCTGCCCTTTCGAAATTGGTGAAATTTTCAAGTATTAGATTCCTATCGTGGCTATAAGGGTATCGACTTTGGTGCCAATCCAGCATATCCCCTACCCCATATTCGGAGAGCAGTTCGTGCAAATCCCAAAAGTCCTTTTTCCGTCCTTCCCGTTGCACCACATCCAATTTCATGGCAATGATTTCTTCAATGGTGGTCATACGGATTCCATCCACAATTTTTACGGGCGTGATGAAATCATCAGTATGGTAAACATCCAACTTTATGGCGTTTTCCTTATCCTTTCCAATGAGATAGGACTTCCCAATTCCGGGGAACAGTTCTCGAATATCGTCCACGTATGGAAACGCTTCGTCCAAATAATTATCGATGCTATTAAAATCAATAGAGCTATAAGTCAAATCACTGAACAGATCTATGTCCACAGATTCCCTATGACCGATCTGTAGACTTAGGGATGTTCCACCTACCAATCGAAAAGCTTCAAATTCTTTTGCGTTCATTAACTTGATTAGGCTTTCTTTGAGCAGCTGGTTTACTGTCTTGTAATAGAGCAAATCAATATATTTAAAGTGAAGTTGCTGTTCTATTCATGGAATTGGCGACCTCAGCAACCCTTTTTGCCCCGTAAAATCGAGAAATCTCCTTTTTTTCCTGGGTATTGCCGCGTTCCAGTACACGGCGAATAACCGCTTTGTATTGCCCTTCCCAATCAATTTTTTTGATATCCGTATCCCAGAAAAGGGATTTTCGTAAAATCGAAAAATCAGGTGTCTTGGTATGATGGCCCGCTTTCTCCTTTTTAATATCATAAAAGGCCTGTAAGAGCACCAAACTGCCTTCCTCCAAACCAAGTTTATCCTCAATCTTTAGAGCCAAGGCCGTATTGAGGTCACGCCGCTCATTCGTAATGGCGTTAAGGGTTTGGGGATGTTCGGCTATAGACAGGGCAAAAGGGCGTTGTTTAAGAGACCGTTTTTTAAGTTCCCTTTTCAGAACCCTGCCAGGGTGTATTCCTTTATATTTTTTGGCATATGCAATCATATCACAAATGTAAACAAATTTGTTTACATTTTTATTACAAAATACATCCCTTTTTTGATGGGATTTGCTTTTCAGGATACTTCAACCAACATGATTCGATACGATTGGCAATTAATCCCCTCTCCAATTGCTATTAAGGTTGTTCAAAAGTTACCCTCATATTCTAGCATTTCAATAATCTGTTTAATTTCTATTCCTTACGCATAAATTATCGAGCACCAGAAAGGAATTTTGTGGGGAGGGGAAGGAAAGGTCGATGGGCGCGGAACGCCGCTTGTTTTTCTGGGCCCACCAAAGGAGGTTAGGCAACCGGTAGCGGAAGGACGACGGTTGTGGACCGGCATGGTGTGTCCGCATAAGAGGAATTAGAGCGAAAGGTTCGGCCGACTTCCACAGCGTTCTTATTGATTAAACAATTAATCCATTATTATCACATGCCAAGTCCTTTATTCTTTTTGGGATTGTTTATTCGCTTCAATTCTTTAACATCCAACAAATCCTTGGTTCTATTTGACTTGATTTTACTACTGATCAAATCATCTAAAGTCAATACACGAAGCTTAGCAACTTTATTCGGACCAATTTGGACCTGTTCGGATGCCTCGTATGCTTGGTCAAAAGGTCGGCCTACATTGAATTTTGTAATTAGCTCAACATCCAGATCCGCTGGAGAAAACTTTAAGGATATATTCTGTTTCTGTTCTTGAACCTCTGGAGGGAACCCATTAAAATCAAAGCCCATGTCCTTAAAGACCCGCTCCAACTTTTCAAAGTTTTCTTTAGAGGTGTCCAACCAAAAATCTATATCGGCAGAATGTCTTTGGTACCCATGAAAATTTACGGCCGCCCCTCCAACCATTAACATTCGTACCCCATGTTTATTGGCTAATTCTAGAAATTGATCAATGTCCTTTTTCCATTGTTGCATCAATCGCTTGTTTTGATGATGACCTTGAAACCTTTGTCGTTGGTTTTTTTGACTTTGGAGGGCAGCTTCTTACTATGTTGTATGAACTCCATAAACCTATAGAACCGCTCACTTCCCGATAGTGCTAGATACTCCTTTTCCTGTTCCCTATTGGCTTCTTCCTTTGTTCTAAAAGTAATTTTCATATTTGAATCAATAGGACTCTAAGTTAGTATTTTTTTAGATTCCTGCCGATCGGACTTAATTGAAGGATTAGGAAGGCTCATTTGGATTGTCTGAATTGGATATCATCGATCATTCCAATAAAGTATATATAATTACAGGACAATTAACACACTACCTTACATCTACCCTTAGGATTATACCATCACAGGGCAGTCCTGGACATTAAAACCCTAGGCAATATCAAAAACAAGGCGAAACAAAATCCATTGTCAAAACACCTAGATTCAATACCCTAGATTTTATGGGAATTAGTTTTCGTGGCGAGGGTAAGGAAAGGTCGAGGAGCGTGGAACGTCGCTTCTTCTGCTGAGCCCACCGAAAAGGTTGGGCAACGGGTTGCGAAAGGACGACAGTTGTGGACCGGCATGGTGTGTCCGCATAAGAGGAATTGGAGCAGAAGGTCTTATCTACTACCGGAGGTTGACAAGACTTCCATATATTTTTTTGAAAATTACGCTTTTCAGTAAGGAAGTCTTATCCAAACATCCTATCTTAGGAATTCTCTTACGAGAAACCTTCCCCCGAATTAAATTGTAAGATGTATCATTCTATAGTCTTTAGGACTATGGATTAAACATTTTTTAATTAAACCAACTAGAAATGCTTCAAACATTACTTAAAATCGGAGAATGGCAAAGCCAAGGGAAAAGTGAATGGGATCGCTTTTTGGATTATCCAAAAGCCGAACGTGAGGATAAACGAGGTAACCCAATTACGAACTACACACTTCCTATTATTTTTGATTTAGATGCTCAAGAAATAATAATTAGTCCAGAAAGTTTACGGGTATATGACGAAGAAAAAATAAAAAACACATTCCCATTAAAAATAAAAGGAGGTAATAATAAGGCAATTTACACCTCTGTCCCTGCTGGAAAAATCAACCAAATTTATAAAACATTTTTTGGAAAGGAAGGAACTGATACTGAGAAAGGAGAGCTTGTCGAGGCCATTGAAAAAGTCAATAAGTACCTTCTAACAGAATATCTCGAAAAGTTACTGGGTCAAATTTTCAAACTCAAAGATAAGTTCCTCGAAATGACGGTTCATTCTGCGAAAGGTGTTGTTGACATTCGCACTATAAATGAATCCTTTAATTTAGGTAATAATGAAAACATTGTATTTGTAAATGTTTTGGTTAAATCTGTAGAATTTGGTTTTAACGCGCCTACTGTATTTGCTGATATTGAAGATTACACAACCTTTTTGCAATATTCCTTTTTTGGTAATCAAACAACCACCCAAAGCAGCAAAAAAACTAAAATGAAATTGTGTTATGCCAGTGGTGACCAGATGGAAGATGTTGAAGAGCTTAATCTTGATATTCGCTACAGTTTAAACAAGATGTTTGTTACCGAAACAAAAAATTATGCAAGTTTTTTTGATAAAAAAAAATTCTCTGTCAATTATCAAGTTAGCGTTGAAAATCAGAAAAAACTGGATTATGCGTCTAGCTATTTATTGAGTCAAGGATATAAAATACGTATAGCTAATCTAGACCATGTGATTATACCTCAATTTATGCAAAATTCTAACGTCGATTTAGAAATGGCTTTGGAAGGAATTCATAAAAAATCAGACCTTCTTTTCAACATCAACAGTCTGGATGAGTTTGCAAAAAACGTTAATCTAGAACTGGATGATGAAGTATTTTGGATAAACTTTATTGCTTTTGAGTCTGATGGTAATTTCTTTAAATCAACCGAAATTATCAAAGATGTAAGCAGCTTTCATTTTAGCAAATTGCTTAAAACTTTTAATGATGTCAACTGGGAGTTTCGAGAGGATAGCTTTGTGGATTGGGACAAAGTTATTACTGAATATGATTATGAGAGCAAAGAACGCGTGCCAACAAATTTAAATTTCAATTCCATATTCAAAATTATTCCGCTTCGAAAAGACAAAGAAAAAAAGAACAAAGCCCTAGAACTTTTTAAAATAATCCTAGAAAACAGAAAAGTAAAGAAGGAAGTTCTTTATGACTACTTTATAGAACTTATACTTTGCCATTATTACCGTAGATACGGCAGCTATACTAACGTTCATCAATATAGTAGCGACTATTTCTATTTTGCTATTCGTGACAGTGTTTTCAAATACCACGCCTTCATACAATTCCTTAAAAAACTAAACCTAATCGATATGGAAAACCCCAACAGTAACTCCGCCGAAGAAAAATCGGAAAACAAGTATGAGCAATCCATTCAGGATTTCTTTTCTAAGATGTCCTTAAATACAGATCAAAAAGCAATGTTTTACCTGGGCAGAATGCTCAATACCGTTGAATATATCCAAAAAGGTAAAACCAAGACCGTAATCCAGAAGGTTAACTTCAATGGGATGGATAAAGAAAATATACAGCGGCTTCGCATCTCACTGATTGAGAAGGCTAAGCAATATAATGCTATGGGTAAAGTAATTTTTACAGACAACGAGTTTGGAAAACATTTCAATCTCAACAACTGGACATTAAACCCTCAAGAAGCTGTCTTTTTTCTTTTGACAGGCTACTCTTTTGGTGTTGGTGTTCAAGATGCAGATGAACTTACTGAAAAAGAAATACTTTAAATCAAATAAAATATTAAACTATGAAACCAAGCATTACCAACTCTTCCGATTTTCTATTTGTTTATGAAGCCATTCAGTGTAATCCAAACGGTGATCCCGATCAGGAAAACAAACCTAGAATGGATTATGATACGAAAACCAATCTGGTGACCGATACCCGAGTTAAACGCTTTATAAGAGATTATTTAAAAGCAAGCAACGAGGATGAGGTTGTTTTTGTAGATATGGAAGGAGATTCAAAAGTTAGTGTCGACAGCAAGCTCAAGGCTGTAATAAAGCGAATTGTTGAAAATGAAGGTGAACTGGAAAAAGCCTTTGCTAACAATCCTGAAGCCTTAAAAGTTTATAAAGAAATAATCGCTAAAGAGAAAGATGCTGAAGGTGTGTGGAAAACCATTACAGATAAAAAATTTAAGCAGAAAGAAGTGAACTATGAGCTGCTGGCTTATTTAGTGAAAGAAAAATTCCTTGATATAAGGATGTTTGGCAGCGCGTTCGCTGTTGGCGGGTTCACTAAGGCTTATACCGGTCCAATTCAATTAAATTGGGGCTATTCCTTTAATAAAGTGGAGTTAATTGATTCAAGCTCTATTGTCACGATTATGAACGATGACAGCAGTACATTTGGTAAAGATTATCGGGTTCATTATAGTTTACTGGGCTTTAATGGAACAATTAATGCCGCTGCTGCAAAAACAACCGGACTTACTAATCCTGATGTTCTGGAATTTAGAAAAGCTATTTGGGAAAGTATCCCGGCTTCACCCACACGCTCCAAATTAAATCAATACCCAAAACTCTATCTGGAAATTGTTTACAAAGAGGGGTTTTCAAACGGGCAATTTGGGGATCTGCGCAACTTTGTGGATGCAGAACCAAAAGAAGGGATTACCGATAAGCAAGTACGAAAATTCAAAGATTTATCATTTGATTTAACCGCTTTAAAAAACTTAATCTCCCAAGATAAGGAAGGGGAAAATAAAATCAAGGAAGTAATTATAAAAACCTCGGCCGATTTTGAGTTTTCACTGTAACAGAAGTTTCACATTAAACCTACTGTTATGGAGATATTAAGTTTTAAAATCAGCGGAAAATTAGCGCATTTTAGAAAGTATTACGCGAACAATACTGCGTTCAGTTTTTCTATACCGCCACGTACTGCCATTATGGGAATAGTGGCCGCTGCAATGGGATGGTCAAGAGATTCATATTATGAAGATTTGGCTTCCAAAAATATTCAGATTGGCATTAGGGTCCTTAACCCATTGAAGAAAAGTTTTCACCGCCTTAATTTTTTAAGCATTAAAAGTACGGGGAATATGGCTAAAAACTGGTCTTCAGATTTTCGTGGCGAAGGAGGCCGTATTCAGACACCATTTGAAGTAATCACGGCTTGGGATCTTACTAAAGCTGATGTAGCTTATCAGATATTTATAAAGGCAAATGATAAAGAGAAAACGGTTTATGAATCGATTAGAAACCATTTTTTAGAAAAAGAACCGGTGTACAATATCACGCTAGGGACAGCAAATTTCACTGCACGCCTATCAGAAATTGAAACCTTTAGTGATAGTCAAATAGAGGTAAGAAATTCAAATGAATATGTTCAGATTCATTCTGCGGTACCTGTAGAACTTGTAGAAGAACTAAAGTTTGATAAAGAAGAATTTCAGAATTACAATTTTGTAGAGGAAGATATGCTACCGGGGGAATTTGTAGCCAACGGAAATCGGGAAGTGCGCAAAATGAACCGGTTGCTGTTCTCCATTACTCCTCATCCCATTAGGGTAAAGTTAAAAGGCTCGTATTATGTATTAAAAGACGATACCGGCGAACTGAACATTCAATTTATGGACGCATGAACTATTACTCCCACAGTAAATTAAATGACCATGAAATTACAGAAGGTTCAAAAGAATTACGCGTTCATGTAAATGGAGTAAAGGAGAAGGCTTTATTTCATTTCTCAGAAGGCTTATCCCTAGGATATAAGGATGATGAACTGAAAGAAATGATAACTGTTGTGGTGGATTTTCACGATTTAGGAAAATACACTTCCTATTTTCAGAACTATCTTTTAAATAAAGAGCCTATAGATTTCAAATTAAAACAACACGCTCGATTAGGAGGTTTTGTAGCTTATAATTATTTAGAGAAGGACGATGAGAAAAAGGCGCTGTTAGCCTTATATCTAATTTTTTTACACCATAGTCCGCTTATAGACATACTTCAGATTCCCTCAAAATTAGATGATGATTTAAAACGAATCATCAATAAACAAAAAGAGGATTTAATTCAGAATTTCCCAATAATCGAAAAAGATTTCGAAATTGAAAGACTACAGGATTTAGTTTACTATACGGAAGAAACAAAACTGCGGAAGGGCTTTAGGTACTGGGGGAAAAAATACGCTTGTATTCAGGATTATTTCCTAATCAATTATTTGTTTTCCTTGTTGATAGAAGGGGATAAACTCGATGCTTCCAATACTGTTGCCTATCAATTAAAACCCATTAAACCCTCTTCTGTTGATGACCGTTTTGGAATACCTGATTTTCAGGAGAAAAATTTAACTGAACTTGGCAACAACGAATTGCGGAACTACTGCAGGGCTGTTGTCATCTCTAATCTAGAACAAAGCAATATTTTAGAGCACTTCATTTTTACGTTAACTGCGCCTACCGGTATTGGAAAAACAATGACGGCACTTGATTTTGCTTTAAAGCTTAAAGATAAAATTAAGTATAATTCAGGAGTAGAAGCCAGGATAATTTATGCTTTACCATTTATTAATATCATTGAACAAGCTCTGAGTGAATACGATAAAGTTTTACAAACACAAAACATCAATATCTTAGGGCATTATCAATACGCAGATGTTTTCGGGAAAAACGACCAGAAAGAAAATGTAGATGGCGCGGAGAAAGGTTATGATCAAAAATTAATGGCATTGGACACTTGGCAAGCTGACGTTGTTATTACTTCTTTTGTTCAGTTTTTTGAAACCTTGATAGGGAACCGAAATAAACTTTTAAAGAAGTTTAACCATTTTGCAAATTCCATCATCATCCTCGATGAAGTACAGACCTTACGCTTGGATCAAATGCCCCTACTGGGAACTGCTTTGTTTTATCTATCAAAATTTTTAAAATCACGTATTATTTTGATGACGGCTACACGTCCTAAAATTTTTGAGCTAGCACAACAAGAGATTTTAAACCTGGAAGGAGAAAAGGTAGAGCCAAAAGAATTACTTGCCAATTATGAAGAAGTATTTGAGGTTTTTAAACGCACTTCAATAAATCCATTATTATATAACTTAAAGCAAGAAAAAGAAAACAGGACACACGAATTTGTGTATTCCATTTTTGCCGATAAATGGAATGCTGAAAAATCTTGTTTGATTGTTTGCAATACTGTTAAACGTTCTATTGAAGTTTTTGATATTATTAGAAATTATCTAGAAGAAAACAATCTAGAAAACCCGATTTATTATTTATCGACCAATATAATTCCTGCCCATCGCCTTAAACGAATTCAAGATATCAAAGACGATATTCAAGAACATCAAGCTCCTATTTTAATAGCAACCCAAGTGGTTGAAGCAGGAGTTGATTTGGATTTTGACATGGGCTTCAGGGATATTGGCCCAATTGATTCCATAATTCAGGTCGCGGGTAGAATCAACAGAAATAATACTGTTGAAAAAATACATTCCCCACTTTATATTATAGATTTTGACGCTAAGGCAACAACGATGGTTTATGGCCGATTAACATATATTCAGGCAAAAAAGTCACTGGAGCAAAAAACTTGCTTCTACGAAAAAGAGTATTTAGAGTTGATTACAGCCTATTTTGATGGGATTTCTGAAAAAAGCTCCTTTGCAGACGCGCGCACTTATTTCAATTCTATGAAAACATTAAAATATGATTCTGACGAAAAAGGCGAACTTCCCGTCTCAGCCTTTCGCATTATTGAAGAATCTGATCGATACGCCGCCGTTTTCATAGAGATAGATGAAGATGCTTCCGAAGTTTTAGAGAAGTATCTCCAGAAGATTACGAATGAAATAAGCAGGGAAGAATTCAATAAAGGTTGGAAACTAAAATTCCAGCAGCACATAATTTCTGTTCCAAAATATCTGTGTGAAGATTTGGAAACAATAAATGAATATGAAGAAAACATCTTACTTGTTTCAAAAGAAGATATTGACTCAAGATATATTAATGAAACAGGGTATAATCGTACATTAATACAAGAAAATAGTGTGTTTACCTTTTAAATTTAAATCAAAAGCAAACCATGAAACACCCCCTCAAACTAAAAATCGCCCTACAGGACCTGCCCCACAAATGCCAGCGCAAGCTATTGGTGCCAGAAGATTGTACCATGCTGCAATTACATTTTATCATCCAGGAATCCTTTGGCTGGTTGAACGCCCATCTTTTCGAATTCAGCGATGCCAAAGGCCGTGCAACAATGCGTGTAGGTATACCGGACGACTTTGATGACTTTGGAGGCCCCGAGAAATTGAAAGCCCATGAAGTCTTGTTAAAGGACAGCTTCTTGTTTGAAAATGGGGCTAAATCTTTTTGGTACAATTATGACTTTGGGGACGATTGGTGGCACAAGATATCCTTTTTAAAAACGACCCAAAAAGAGATTGACGCTTTTACACGAATACCCAATTGCATGGATGCTGTGGGTAAATGCCCGCCGGAGGATGTGGGCGGACCATGGGGCTATGCTAATTTTTTGGAGGTTATTAAAAACAAGAAACACCTGGAACACAAAGAAATCAGTACATGGTATGGCCTTGAGCCCGGTGAGGTTTACGCTGAAAATGAAGTCGTCATAGAAGAAATAAATCAAAATTTAGAGGCCCTTTTTAACTCAGAAAATTGGGAATCCAATGAATATGAACTTTTCTAGTCGGCTATAGAACAACCGTTAAACATCCACTAAAACAAGGAATATGACCACAGCAACTACCACCAAACAACTACAGATTTGTCGTATCAAATTCCCGGAAATTAAATTACAGACCCGGGATGCCCATAAACTACGGGGGTATTTTGGTACGCTTTTCAAAGAACATTCCCCTATGTTGCACAACCATTATGACGATGGTAGCTTTCGGTATAAATACCCCACCATACAATATAAAGTACTACAAAATACACCTATGCTTGTAGGAATCGACGAAGGGGCAGAACTGTTGCCCAAACTGTTCCTGAAAATAAAGGAACTGGACATTTCGGGCAAAAAATATTCCATCAGCAGCAAAAATATCGAACTGAAAAATGAGGAAACAGGGTATAGCAACCAATTACAGGAATACTCCTTTGCCACCCTCTGGATGGCCCTCAATCAAAAAAATTATCCCAAATACCAAAATTTTAAAACCAAAACCGAAAAGGAGGCCATGCTCAATGCCATCCTTGTGGGCCACATCCTTAGCTTTTTTAGGAATACGAACATAGAACTCGACGAAAATGAGCGTTTGATGGCCAAGGTGAACCTTCAGGAAAAAAGCACCTTGTTCAAAGAGAACAAAATGGTCGCTTTTACGGGTTCCTTTATTGTAAATGCAAAGCTTCCTTCGGAGATTGGCCTTGGCAAATCGGTAAGTAGGGGCTTTGGAACCATAATGGCCAGCTGATGCAGATTTTCATAAATACATACGGCACCTATTTACATGTAATGGACGACATGTTCGAGATAAAGGTACGCGAGGATAAAAAACAACCCTTTAAGGTAAACCATATTGCCGCACACAAGGTAACTTCTTTTATCGTTTCCAAAGGGGCCGCCCTTACCACGGACGCCATAGCCCTGGCCTTAAAGCATAATATAGATATCGTCATCGTTGAAAACAACGGGCACCCCATGGGCAGGTTTTGGCATAGCAAATTGGGCAGTACCACCAAAATCCGAAAGCAGCAATTGGTGGCCTCATTAAATGAAACAGGGCTTATCTGGGTAAAAAGTTGGTTGGCCAAAAAATTGGAAAATCAGGCAGATTTCCTGAACGGTCTAAAAAAACATAGAAAACTGCAACATGCCTACTTGGACGAAAAATGTGCGGCGATTTTGGAATTCAGAAAAAAGATTCTGGAAACAGATGGCCCAGATGTCAGCTCCGTTGCAGAAAGTTTCCGCGGCTGGGAAGGTTCGGCAGGGAGACATTATTTTGAGGCCTTGTCTACCTGTATTCCAAATACCTATCAATTTAAAGGGCGTAGTTTTAGGCCGGCACAGGATGAATTCAACGCACTTCTCAATTATGCATATGGTATACTTTATAGCCGTATAGAAAGGGCCCTGATGTTGGCGGGTCTAGATCCTTTTGTGGGCTTTATGCATAGGGACGATTACAACTCTAAAAGCTTGGTTTACGATTTTATTGAACCCTATCGTATTTATGGCGAGCGGTTTGTGTTCAAAATGTTTACCTCCAAAAAAATGAACAAATCCTATTTTGATAACTTCACCGGCGGCGTAAGTTTAAACCAAGATGGAAAGGCCTTTTTTGTACCAGAATACTTAGAATACCTTGATAATGACAGAATCAAATATAAAGGGAGGTTACAGACTAGACTTAATGCAACCCAATTGGAAGCACACAGATTCGCGAACAGTTTAATTGAAAAAGAATGATTACTTGGGTTTTATACGATATAAAGAATAATTCGGCTCGCAGCTATGTTTCAAAAGCATGCAAGCATGCTGGACTGTATCGGGTTCAATATTCCTGCTTTTTAGGCACGTTGAACGCCAATGAAAAGGACAGTTTGGAACTTCAGATCAACAAAGTCATCAATGAGGAAACGGACAAAGTATATCTGTTTAGAATGAACAAAGAACAATTGAAGGAATGCAGTATGTTGGGACAGGCATTTGATGAAAAACTGGTGACGGACGAGGTAAAAGCATTATTCTTTTAGGGTAATGCAAAGCTTCTACCCCTCCCAGATCATTGAATACCTGTATTGTCCACGGTATACCTATTTTGAATATGTGCTACGAATACCGCAGAATGAGGTTAAATACTTTAAGGTAGAACGAGGTAGGGAAATCCATGATGAAAAATTGGAACGCAACAAAGAGTATCTGCGCAAAAAAATTGGCGTGACCCGCAAATGGACGGATATGTATTTGGGCAATGATTATTTAAGGGGCAAGGTGGATGAAGTGTTGGAACTGGAAGATGGTAGTTACGCTCCCTTGGATTATAAGTTCGCTCTTTGGAAAGACCGTATTTTTGAAACCTATGCCCAACAGCTCTATTGCTATGCGATTTTAATCGAGGACACCTACAACAAACCGGTCAATAAGGGTTTCTTGGTGTATACCAGAAGTAGGAACAAATTGGTGGAGGTTCCTATAGATGAAAATGCTAAGAGTAAAGTAAGGCAAAGCACTGGGGAAATGCTTAAAATAATAGACGGAAACAAATTTCCAAAGGCAACAAAATTTAAAAAAAGATGCTTAAATTGTACGTATCGGAATATCTGTACAAAGTAGGTTTTCCGGGTATTAATTTATATTCATCTTTTTGAAAAATAATGCTTATGTCAACAATAACGGGCGGTTGCCAATACGGAAATTACCCAAAAAACCCATATGAAGCGTTCTTTGACGTATTGAAAAACAGGAAAGAAAAAGTTGAAAAAACGTTTGAAGTTACTGTAAACATTGTATTTAGGGCTCATATCGGCTTAAATACCTATCCATTTAGAAACTAGGATTGAAACAGGCTCTTAAAAGTAAATCAAAAACGGGATATTGTTCTTAAATACCTATCCATTTAGAAACTAGGATTGAAACATCAATGCGGTAAGTACCTTATCTAACGGTACAAAGACTTAAATACCTATCCATTTAGAAACTAGGATTGAAACGTGCCGGCTGGCTTAATGCGCTTAAAATAGTCTATCTTAAATACCTATCCATTTAGAAACTAGGATTGAAACATGTTTTTGGATTAAGAAATTATAACTCAATTTTCGGCTTAAATACCTATCCATTTAGAAACTAGGATTGAAACAAACAGAACGATTCTTTTTCAAAAAGATTCGTTTATCTTAAATACCTATCCATTTAGAAACTAGGATTGAAACTCATTACAAGAACCGACACCTATAAATATGACGTTCTTAAATACCTATCCATTTAGAAACTAGGATTGAAACGAAGGATATCATTGATAAAAAATTTACCACATCCTCTTAAATACCTATCCATTTAGAAACTAGGATTGAAACTTACGCCCGAACACAACGTTACCATCCGCATCTACGCTTAAATACCTATCCATTTAGAAACTAGGATTGAAACAAGTATACGCAGCAGAACTTCATAGGCATACACTACGCTTAAATACCTATCCATTTAGAAACTAGGATTGAAACAACGAAAGCCCATAACTTAAAAGTGGCATTGGAGATCTTAAATACCTATCCATTTAGAAACTAGGATTGAAACTTATTATCTCCAATGTTCTTGATTTTAACAATCTCCCTTAAATACCTATCCATTTAGAAACTAGGATTGAAACCCACATCCTGTGGCTATATCCAGTTTTTTCCAAATTCTTAAATACCTATCCATTTAGAAACTAGGATTGAAACTTGATGGAATGGCTGACGCTAATTATGGACATACGTCTTAAATACCTATCCATTTAGAAACTAGGATTGAAACAAAGCAGCTACGGTCGTGGGGTCTACCACTATCATCTTAAATACCTATCCATTTAGAAACTAGGATTGAAACGTTATAACTAGATCACCTTTTGTATTCTCTATAAAGCTTAAATACCTATCCATTTAGAAACTAGGATTGAAACAGTAATCGATAAACTTATTACACCATTCATCTGGTGCTTAAATACCTATCCATTTAGAAACTAGGATTGAAACAGCGAAAGGGTCATAATACCCGACGAGCATAAAAAGCTTAAATACCTATCCATTTAGAAACTAGGATTGAAACTAAAAACTTTTTCTGAAACGCTATGCTTTGTTTTGCTTAAATACCTATCCATTTAGAAACTAGGATTGAAACTTTCCCTTCAGGTCTTGCAGGCTGCGTACCCTAACGCTTAAATACCTATCCATTTAGAAACTAGGATTGAAACACGAGAATAAACTTACTTTACAATCGTGCTTTTGAACTTAAATACCTATCCATTTAGAAACTAGGATTGAAACGAAAAAGCTTCTTCTGATGTCTTTGAAATAACCGGCTTAAATACCTATCCATTTAGAAACTAGGATTGAAACAGTAAGGCTTTGAAATCCCCCTCCGAATAGGTCACTCTTAAATACCTATCCATTTAGAAACTAGGATTGAAACATAATCGATTCGGCAGAGCCAACAACCGAGGAGTTGCTTAAATACCTATCCATTTAGAAACTAGGATTGAAACAAGGCAAAGATGAAAGAAACAACTACGAAGGTTTGGCTTAAATACCTATCCATTTAGAAACTAGGATTGAAACAAATATACGCAGCAGAACTTCATAGGCATACACTACTTAAATACCTATCCATTTAGAAACTAGGATTGAAACAGGAGACTGAGGAATATGTGAACGCACGTATTGAAGCTTAAATACCTATCCATTTAGAAACTAGGATTGAAACAAAAAGCAAATTAATTTCTGCATCATATTTTTAAGCTTAAATACCTATCCATTTAGAAACTAGGATTGAAACATTCTATCGATCATACCAATAGCTTCCTGAATGCCGCTTAAATACCTATCCATTTAGAAACTAGGATTGAAACTTGTAGGCCATTACCTTAAGATTGTACGCGGCCTTCTTAAATACCTATCCATTTAGAAACTAGGATTGAAACTTAATTGGTCGTAGACAAAACGTATTACCTTTAGCTTCTTAAATACCTATCCATTTAGAAACTAGGATTGAAACAGGTATGAATGTCAACGAAAAGGTATCCGGGTGGATCTTAAATACCTATCCATTTAGAAACTAGGATTGAAACACCCCCTCGAATATCTTTAGACGTTCCTCTGGCGTGCTTAAATACCTATCCATTTAGAAACTAGGATTGAAACCTATAAATGGATTTTCAGACAGAAAAGCGGTAAACGCTTAAATACCTATCCATTTAGAAACTAGGATTGAAACATGACCCTGGTCTTTTTGGTAATCAAGAACATTTTTCTTAAATACCTATCCATTTAGAAACTAGGATTGAAACATTTAATAGAGAGCATACCATGAAAACAGGATTAATCTTAAATACCTATCCATTTAGAAACTAGGATTGAAACGCTGATGCCTTGGCAATTGCGGTGAACAAGGTCAAACTTAAATACCTATCCATTTAGAAACTAGGATTGAAACTGAGATTGAAACCGGAGAGAAGGTCTTTTCCGAAACTTAAATACCTATCCATTTAGAAACTAGGATTGAAACTGGCTTGAAGCCTTTCTACCTCTTGGGACACAAGCGCTTAAATACCTATCCATTTAGAAACTAGGATTGAAACGTTGACGAAGGACATATGATTAGTAATGGAAATACACTTAAATACCTATCCATTTAGAAACTAGGATTGAAACGAGCAGTTTTGGCCATTTCCTCTATTTGACCCCAACTTAAATACCTATCCATTTAGAAACTAGGATTGAAACCCATTATGGTATACGCTATAATTTAATGAATCCAAATCTTAAATACCTATCCATTTAGAAACTAGGATTGAAACCTATAAATGGATTTTCAGACAGAAAAGCGGTAAACGCTTAAATACCTATCCATTTAGAAACTAGGATTGAAACCATCTACACCTTTGAGTATAGACCCTGTGGTAGGATCTTAAATACCTATCCATTTAGAAACTAGGATTGAAACTCACTTCCAATAGCTAGAGCAATACCTAACAATACACTTAAATACCTATCCATTTAGAAACTAGGATTGAAACACGGGGGTAAAAAACAAACAACCATGAGCATAGCAAGCTTAAATACCTATCCATTTAGAAACTAGGATTGAAACGCTGCATCAGCTATCATTGTTTGAATAAACATTAAACTTAAATACCTATCCATTTAGAAACTAGGATTGAAACAGGCCAAACCGGTTGCGGCAACCGCACCGCCAATAACTTAAATACCTATCCATTTAGAAACTAGGATTGAAACACCAAAGCATAGTAATTCAAAGCATTTCTATTTTTCTTAAATACCTATCCATTTAGAAACTAGGATTGAAACTTTTAAATTCGTCTATGGTTGTAATTCCGTCCGGGCTTAAATACCTATCCATTTAGAAACTAGGATTGAAACATATCAAAAATTATTTTTCCATCGAGAATAGATTCACTTAAATACCTATCCATTTAGAAACTAGGATTGAAACATGCTTTTCAGGTTTTTATAGTTCCCCGTAAGGTTACTTAAATACCTATCCATTTAGAAACTAGGATTGAAACTATGAAATCTTTAGGCTTGTCGATAATCTTGAAATCCTTAAATACCTATCCATTTAGAAACTAGGATTGAAACAATAAATAATTATACTAGGTAAACCTTTGGTAAGTACTTAAATACCTATCCATTTAGAAACTAGGATTGAAACAATTTCTCTATATATTCACTTAGTCCAGTAAGAATTCTTAAATACCTATCCATTTAGAAACTAGGATTGAAACAAAAAGTTCTTTGGCGACAATAAAATGTTCTGGGGCTTAAATACCTATCCATTTAGAAACTAGGATTGAAACAATGAACTACTTCAAGATATCGGATTATAATATATCTTAAATACCTATCCATTTAGAAACTAGGATTGAAACAGAATCTTATTGGCACAAGTCACGGTGACGGTGCTACTTAAATACCTATCCATTTAGAAACTAGGATTGAAACAGAATCTTATTGGCACAAGTCACGGTGACGGTGCTACTTAAATACCTATCCATTTAGAAACTAGGATTGAAACAACCTTTCATCGAAACACATCTTTGGGAAAAATGGTCTTAAATACCTATCCATTTAGAAACTAGGATTGAAACAAAAGTAATTTATTCATCTTTTGTTTGTTTTAGCTTCTTAAATACCTATCCATTTAGAAACTAGGATTGAAACACGATGGCAGGAACAGGGATAAACGCAAAGGCTTATGCTTAAATACCTATCCATTTAGAAACTAGGATTGAAACAGATATGAATTGACCATTAAGGGATTATTTTTTCCTACTTAAATACCTATCCATTTAGAAACTAGGATTGAAACAAATTTTTGTCCGGGTTTATGGTTATTAGGAAATAATCTTAAATACCTATCCATTTAGAAACTAGGATTGAAACTCGCAACGTGGCATACATCTACACGTTGCAACCAATCTTAAATACCTATCCATTTAGAAACTAGGATTGAAACCTAAACTTCCTTCCCCGCTGCTGTTTAAATTGGTTCTTAAATACCTATCCATTTAGAAACTAGGATTGAAACACAATTGACTTTCACCCAACATTAAAGCGGTTTTGCTTAAATACCTATCCATTTAGAAACTAGGATTGAAACTGCTTATCGCCGTATCTATAACGCGCACCAAATTGCCTTAAATACCTATCCATTTAGAAACTAGGATTGAAACTGGTATTGATTAGCGGTTTAGGGAAATAGGCCTGCACTTAAATACCTATCCATTTAGAAACTAGGATTGAAACACATATTGTGAGGATTCCATTTTATCCTTGCGCGACTCTTAAATACCTATCCATTTAGAAACTAGGATTGAAACCATCCACACCTTTGAGCATAGACCCTGTGGTAGGATCTTAAATACCTATCCATTTAGAAACTAGGATTGAAACTGGCCTGTTCCTCCATACCTACGTGGCATTCTGCCTTCTTAAATACCTATCCATTTAGAAACTAGGATTGAAACTGGAATGATAAATACGGGCAATATGATGGACTAAAGCTTAAATACCTATCCATTTAGAAACTAGGATTGAAACTTTTCTTAGCCAACTCTTCACCGTTCATAGCGGTACTTAAATACCTATCCATTTAGAAACTAGGATTGAAACGCCATTTCCTAGATTCTTAGTGTTAGACATTTAGGATTAATCCATTCCTTGTACAAGTCGCACCAAAGCTGGACAACACTTTATTCTAAAATGATTAATAAATATAATCCGGTAACGCTCTTTCTAGCCATGTAATTAAATCGATACAAATAAGACCATAAAAAGCCAAAAAATGAGTGCAAATTGAGTGCAAATAAAAAAGGCTCCAAAAGGAAAACTCTTGAAACCTCTATATTTACTGGTGGAGAATACCGGATTCGAACCGGTGACCTCTTGCCTGCCAGCCTTGAATTTCACATTCAACTAAATTCAGAATATTTTATATATTATTGATTTTCAATTATTTACAAAATATAATATTTTTTGAAATCATATGATTTCGTTTGATTTCAAGAAAAAGTGTGCAAAAAGTGTGCAATTTTTTTCCTAACTTCTTACAAGATTAGACCTTAAAATGGCCGTTGTAAGACTGACTTTAGATACTAGAAATAACTCCAAAAGGAAAGATGGTACTTTTCCTATTGCTCTTCGTGTTCATCATAGGAAAACTCGATTTATAGCTCTTGGTTTGTCTACTTCCATAAATGGATGGGATGATAGAAATGGTCGATTGAAAAAATCAGATCCCTCTAACAAATACAAAGATTACGATTCAATCGAAGACGAACTTCACGATAAATTGCATCTTGCCAAGAAAAAAATTAAAAGCTTTGGGAGTGATATTTCAAAAATCGATGTGGATTATCTTGTTAAGGAAATCAAGCTTTC
Source organism: Maribacter sp. MJ134 (assembly GCF_003970695.1). NCBI lineage: Bacteria > Pseudomonadati > Bacteroidota > Flavobacteriia > Flavobacteriales > Flavobacteriaceae > Maribacter > Maribacter sp. MJ134. The sequence continues at coordinate 3,280,990 of NZ_CP034570.1, read as the reverse complement.
TTGGGATAGTGTAATCGATACACCTGAAAGACATAGAATAAATAACGGAACAACGTTATTGGAGTGCGGAACCAAAATCATAAACAGAAAGCGACGGATGAACTCTCCCTCCACCGCCGAGTGGTATGATAGCTGTATAAAAAGGTTTTTAAAGTTCAATAACACCAAGGATATTCGGCTTGATGAGATAACTGTAAGCCTTCTGCAGGATTATGAAGTGGATTTTGTAGCTAGGGGAAATAAACCGGGCACGATCAATTCCTATATGAGAGGTATACGGGCACTTTATAACAAAGCCATCGAAGAGGATGAATTTGTACCCATGAGAAACCCTTTTTTAAAGTACAAAATACCTTCTAGTAAAACGACCAAAAAAAGAGCTACATCTAAAAACAACTTTTTGGAAATAAGAAATTTACGCTACCCCAAAGATTCTATCCTTTGGCATGCCAAAAATTATATTTTAATCATGTTTAACTGTAGAGGTATGAACTTAATAGATTTGGTCAAACTAAAATTGAAAAATATCGAAGGTGACAGGCTATATTACGGGAGAAGTAAAACAGGTGATCCGCTTTCGGTTAAAATAACTGTTGAACTTTCAGCGATTTTAGACCATTATACTTTAGGTAAGAATAAAGAGGATTATCTGTTTCCTATTAACTATGATGGAAGTACAGAGCATTATGAAAAATATAAATCTATTCGCAGACGTGTGAATGAACGGCTAAAAATCATTGCAAATGATGCAGGTATTGAAGAAAAATTTACTACCTATACGATACGTCACTCTTGGGCTACCATCGCCAAATACCTTGGTGTTTCGACAGAAGTTATACGCGAGGGGCTTGGTCATAATTCTATGCGTACCACCGAAGTTTACCTAAAAAGTTTTGAGAATAAAATTTTGGATGAAGCCAATGAATGGATTGTTGCCTAACATTGACACTGTCCCACTAAATGTGTGAGGTCTAGATTATTTATTAATGCTATCATTAATAAATTCAAGTTCTTCAGAAGTCAATAGTATTTTATTTTCTAAATTTTTATAACTAGTTATATTTTCGTAAAATGGCTTTTCAAGGTCTATTATTTCTGAGTTTTTTATTGATTTACTTTTATAGCTTTTGGTTATAAATAATTCCTGTCTGATATCAAAAGAATCAGTGTTTCCAGAATAACTTATAGTGCCTAATAACTGAGATTTGTAAGAGCTTAAATTATAAATACTGTTATTAATCTGTTTGAAGTTCAACTCCATAATTTGCCGTTGTGTCTGTCCGGTATATTTTGTCCGCTTTCTTTCGGAATATTCTTCGTATGAAAAATTATTATAATCAAGGATAAATTTGAGGTAAATAATAGCACCCTTTTCATCAAAAATCAATTCACTTTTGTTTAACGAAGCTATTTTTTCATTATTATCAAAAACGTCTGAGGTGAAAATAACTTTAGTGGAATTTTCGTTCTTAATTAACTTATCAATATAAATTTCATTACAATAATCCAAGAGATATAAAATATAGTAGTTTAGATGAAATGTTGGGACAAGGCTTTTATTTTCAATAAATCCTGCTTTTGACAGAGTAGAATCATTAGAGATTTTAGAATAATCTATTTCAACTAAACTAAATTCACTTTGCTTATTCAAGTTCTTTTTAAAATTGTATTTATAGTCTTTGTGCCACCATTTTAACTGCACTTGTATAAGTCTCGCCAATTTATTGTTTGTTCTATATACTTCCTTATAAGTACTCTCATTAGTTATTGCCAGAGTAGGGTAATATTTGCTATAATTCTCAAAGGTAGTTCTCAATTTTTTTTTCAAATCAAAATTAGTCACAATCACTTCGCTGAGTGTATTTTCTTTGGGAACTAAATAAATAGTATCAATAGTAGATAAATTTTCATATGATACCCTGCTCGAAGAATAGTTGATATGGCTAAAAGTCAACGAATCCTTTCTTAATTCAATTCTAACTTTTCCGCTAGCATTAGTAATTGAACCTTCATTTAGTTTCGGGTAAAAAACGTTTACTAAATCAAGACCTTCGCTAGTCTCGGAGTTTAATACTACCAAATCTTTTGTTTGGCTGAAAATTCCAAGATGAAAAGCAAAGGCTAAATAAAAAAAGAATTTCATCTTCATAACAATTTATTAATTTAATGACGGTGAATTATCGAAGTAATTCCCCGTCATTGTTAAACTAAACTGAAACTATTTGATTCCTAATTTGAATCCAGCCTCCATTTTGCCATCGCTTGTTACTTTGCCATTGATTTCAGCTGATTTAATCCAGCCCATCTCATAGCGCTTTTCTAAGGCTTCAACCTCAAAAATTTCCAAAACTTCGTTTTGCATATTACTAAAATTAATTATTAATAAAAAACCTTCTTTATGTAGGCATCAGCTTTTTCCTTTTTGTAAATGTTTAAGTCAATTGTTATCCTGTATTATATCAGTTTGCTTTCAATGGTCCTCTCGCCTTTAAATTAAACTTTAGTCGAGGTATTTATTATTCAATCTCACCATATGCTTCAAGGTCAGCCCTGTCCTTTGCCGATACCAAAGCTTTAGCCTTCCAACCCATCTCAAAACGCTTTTCAAGTTCTTCTACTTGAAAGTTAACTAGTACTTTGTTTTGTTGTTTCATTATATTTAGTTTTAACCGTTAATTAGATTTTTCACCTTAATTACAAACTTTTCAATCCTGAGTCATTTACCATTCGTTAATTGGCTTATCAGATAATTGGTAGTCACCACCGACCTTTTTTTCTTCCCCAACCCATTACAAATCTTTTTTCCAATTCTTCAATTTCAAATTGATTTACTATTTATCGTTCATAAATATTTCTTTTATTGTACTTAATTACTAACGTAAATGTAACTGCAGCCACTGCATAATCCTTGCAGTTACAATTTTTATATAAGTAATTTAGAAATTGTAGTCTTTACTGATTAGGATAATAGTTTCATTTTTGCAATTTGCTTCCGAATAGAACCAAAACAGAGCTTTATGATAAGCGAGTAGAACATTAGAGGGACGATTAATTCTCCGTATTTGATCAATGAAAATTCAGAACTAGGATCAAAAAGACTCCTTAAAAAGTTATAGGCATTTTTGGGAAAATCAAGCAAGGAATTAGGGTTTTCAATTAAGACATAATATAGAAATAGGCCTATAAAAACGAAACTCACAGAGCCATAGGCAAAGAGAAATACATCTTTGACCTTCCATTGAATACGTTTTCTAAGAAAAATGAATTTAAAAATATCCTTTACTTTATTAGCTGAATGAAAGAACAGATTCGGCTTATTCGTTAAGTCAGACAACACCCAATAGCCGTCACTCCTCAAAAAAGGGTTGAGATTAAATAAAGTGTATAAACAAACCGTAATTGCGACAAGTAATAATATGTTGTTTCCCAATAAAAAAGCTATTAGACATAAAATAGAACAAAAAACAAGTTCAAAATACATGCCCGATATGTTCACGATAATACGCTGTCTTTTGCTTAATCGCCAAATATCGGTGACATCTGCATAATAGACAGGAGTAAACAAATAAAATCCTCCACCGATACCGCCATGTTTAGCACCGTAATAACTGGCCGCAGTAGCATGTCCTAACTCGTGAAACGTGACACTTGAGGCCATTACAGAAAAAAAATAAATCATGCTATTCTGAAGATTAAATGACTCAAAAAGGCTATAATTAAAAAACAACAATGATGATATGATTGCTGTCGATAGACAAAGAATTAAAATCACATATTTTCTTTCGAATAAGAAGTGCAGTTTACTTGTAAGCTTATGAACGATCTTTTCTGGGAAAATGATAAAACTTAAATTCAAATAGGATGGTTTTTCATACCCTTTGATTTTTTCAGTCATACCTTCCAAAATACCATACATAGAAAGTTTTTCGTAGAGTAAGTCGTGAATTGTAACTACATTTATTTTTTCTCCAAAGGAATCAAAAAAAGATTGTGAAAGTTCATTTAAGGTCTTTTTACCATCTACCTGGCATAATAAATTGTACACTTTATTATTTATTTTTAAATAGTGTCGGTGTGTCCTATTGCTTAAAATAAATTCGTTTTCTGTGAGTCTGTTATATTCTACATCATCTGAAAGCACGGGTATTAAATCACTATAATTAGTTGACATTACATAATGCTTTAATGACAAATGCTGTCGTTATCGTTTTACTTTTATAAGGCTCTTGGGCTTTGGGTTTTATGAAATTAATAGCTTCCCAATAACCACTAGGGTGTTGATTTGTTTTGAGATAATCAATTGCCCTTACAACAGATTTGTGGTCTTTACTAAAAAATAACTTTAGAGACAGTAGGGCGAAAGCAGTTGTAAGGGCATCTGACTTACCGCTATCTAACATAGAAAAACCCCCATCCAGATTTTGTTCCTCTAAAATATATTCCAATCCTTTTTGAATATAAATCGAATGTTGCTCATCATATTCATTCAGCAATCTCAGACATACATAGGTACCATAAAAGTTACCATAGTACCATCTACTTTCCCAAAATCCTAAATGATTTTGATTTTCTAAAATGAACGATATTGCATTTTTAATTGTTGATTCATATTGAGTTGAATCATAGATGGAAAGCGCGTAAACAAAATTTGCGACCACTTCTACGTCTGGACCTTTTCCCCATTTTGTAGAGTTGAAATTTTCTTGTTTCTCTTGTAAAACATTTCTATTTTGTTTTGGCACAATCCAAGTTTCAATACCACCCGATTCCGTTACCCTATCAGATAAGGTTAAATCGATTGCATTTTGGCAGTAATTTGCTATATGCTTTCTATTACCTGACTTGATAAATAGTTGCATTATTTGCCCAAGGTCATCAATATCAGCAGCAATTTCTTTTACCTTGGGGAAATAGGACCAAGCTCCTATAGCATCTGGATTTCGTTGCCCAATTAAATAGTCACATTCAAAATCGAAAAAGTCAGCAACATTAACCTTATACTCCTTACAAACATCCATCAAACAATCATTTAACATAGCTCTCTGAAAAACGTCTGAGACGTGTACCTGGTCATAATTCTCAAAGCCTTCTTGATTACTTAAATACATGATATGCTTTAAATCAGAATAATTTTTCAAATAACAGTCTTTCAAATAATGAAGAGCATTCTTTACCATTTTGTTTTGAACATTATCGTAGTTAAAGAAGTTGTATAATCCATATTTGTTATCCTTTATTTCTATTCTTCTCTCAATCGTTTTAATATAACCCACGGTAATATCAAGATAACTTTCAATGGTCTGTTTCATTTCAAAAATCACTTCTTTCCATTCACTATCTCCTTTTAAATCTTCTATGATTTTAATAGCTTTTTTAAAGTATGATATTGATTGAGTCATGATTTTTGGTCCCATACCGTTAATAAAAAGTAGCTTGTTCAGGGTTCTAATGTCGCCCTTGTATTTGTCATGGTAATTCTCATTCCTCTGTTGATAAAGTGCCCAATTGAATTGTCCTTTTTCAAAATCTTCCTTAAAATCCTTAACATCGTCATATAATTGAAACCCAACTGAAAAATAGTAATGTGATTTTAACAAAAGCCGATATAGTTCATCATCTGCTTTATTCGAAAGCAGATATAAACAATCGATAGCCACCTTACCGAAAGCCGCTTTTTTATCAGCTAAATCCTCATATTCGGTCAAGCTTATATTTGAATCGTAATCAAGTTTTTTCTCAATTTTTACTGCTGTGAAATACTCTTGTCTTCTTTGATTCCAATATTTCCAAAAATCCGAGTCCTTCCCATAAACCGAAGTCAGCATTTTAATCGTTTCTTCTTGCAAAAGAGTTATCATTGGAAAATTGGCAAACTCTTTATCATCGATTAAGGAGTCGGTCAATAATGTGGAATGGTAATAAAAATAACCAGCTTTCGATAATTGATTTATTACTTCCGGGTTAATGTCTGTAAAATACTTAGCGAATAATCGCGGGTAGTTTTGATAAAAAACCGGTGAGCTATCTTCTTTTACTAACGAATTTATATCTATCATAAATTTAAAATTTTACAAAGAATTTAAAATTTAGTCGTCTTAATTTTATCAGTTTGGACAACCACTTATTGACGTTTTTAATGATTCCTTAAATCAGAAAAATTCCATTTTAGGCAAAAACAAAAGATATATTATCACAGTTTACAGTTAGAAATTCACTAATTGTAGCAACTTTGATTCAGATTAATCTGACTGCCCATCGTATTCAAAAACTTATTTTTGATCTGGAAGTTCACACTCGCATGCATCTTCTAGAAGTAACTCAAGCCTACGTCCCCAGCCCATTTCAAATCTTTTTTCAAGCTCCTCTATTTGAAAATTTTTTAATACTTCATTCTCTTTTTTCATAATTTTACGTTTACACTATTCCAATAATTTCCTTTTACGATTTGTATCGTTATCTCTAACGGTAATCTATTTTATATTCGCAAACATATTATCTCTCACTGCACTAACCTTGCAGTAGAGCTTTTTGTTAAATCTATCCATGAAAATCTACAAGATAAAATGTGCCAAAAAATCATTCTTTACGAGAGCTTCATTTGTAGTTTTATCAAAAAAATATACCCAAAAACATATATGAATTCTGACAAAAAAATTTACTTTAAATAACTTCCGTCAAAAATTTCAGTGGTTTCATTCTTGCTGACTATTAATACAGATATATTCACGGTAAACCGAAAATCATCGTAGTAATAATAAGTTTTTCGACTTCTGTCGTAACATATGCTCGCCTTATAATCCTTTAAACGATCTATCAAATTATAAACCAACCTTTCACTTATGTACATTCTTCTCGCAAGTTCCTTAGGGGAGCCTGTTTGCTCATCTTCAATAAGTAGGTGAAGTTGTTGTAGGCGCTCTAGATTTTTGATGGAAATAGACATAAATAAGCTGAGAATATTTAAGTTCGATTACGAAAATGCTCATTACTTATTTAGTATTCTATCAAAAAAAAACGCTATTTATAAATTGCAATCGTCATTTATAAATAGTGACTTTTATTTACCAATGTTTGAATTGATTTGGAATTATGTTTAACAAAAGGCTTTCCGCAGAAATCTAGGTTGTAAATAATTCCAAAAAATCATTCTATTTATAAAACACTGAAAATCATCTTTTTATATTTTATAGTTTTTTTTGACATTTATAGTGTTGGTTTCCCAAAGTGAGCTTTCCTCTTTTAATATACTTGGATATGAAGAAGAGAATAAATTCTATAGAAAAATTTGAGAAGCAAGTCTTGAATATTGAAGAACGGCACCTAGATATACAAAATACATGTGAACAAGTTGTAAGGCTTTCGAGTAAGTTTCTTTCAGAAAAGAAAACAGAGATTATCGCTTCCGGCTTTGACTCTATTGAGGAGGAAATAAAGTTTTTTAAGAATGATAAACAGGTAGTACTTACTTCACTACTTTATTATTCTGAAGTTTACGAAATAAATTCTAAGCTTTCATTATTGACCGATGATTACAAGCATAACTTTTTAAATGAAAAAATTGGTGTTATTAATAAATTCTTTCTAAAACATTTTGAGTTTATTCAATATGTAGAGACCGGAAGAAATTATTTAGACGAATTTTATTTTACTCGAGGCCATCTTGATTATTTAATATGTAAGAATCAAGAACTTGAAATATTAGATCCTAATTTTAATACACCTAAGGACAGGCTGTTAGCAAAGATTATGGCTAATAAAAAAATACTCTCTTTTTTACAAAATGAGCAGAAATTTTCTAGAAAGGTTTTGACGAATTCAAATAAAAATATAAAATGGACGTCTTCTAAAACCTCTTTGGTAGAGCTAATATATGCTTTGCACAGTGCAAGGGTAATAAACAATGGCAATATTGGGATTAAACAAATTACTCAAGCCTTACAATCCACCTTTAATATTAAAGTTGGTGATGTTTATAGAATTTATAATGAAATTAGGTCAAGAAAAAAGAGCAAAGCGAAGTTCTTGAACGAATTGGAAAGTGCTATTTTAAATTCGATGGATTCTCTAGAAGTCTAATATTCTCTGTCAAGTTCGTTAATAGTAAAAAACAGCATTCTTGAATAATCTTCTAACCAGTCAATGTCATGTTCTGCATTAATCTTAACATCAAGCAAATAAGGTTTTTCATGATTTTCAGTTGAAGATTGTAAGAGAGCAATAAGTTTCCCGCCATCTGATGGAGGTACTAAATAATCATTAAAACCAATAATGATATATGTGCTAGGATATTTAATTCCTGAAGAAAAATTTACAACAGGATCCATTTTCAATAAATCTTTGTAACTCTGCTCCTCTTTCACAGTTCCAAACTCAAATATATTATCAGAATCATCAAAATCTTTCATTGACTCGATTCTTATTGGATTCAATGACGGTAAAAATCCTGTAAATACTTTGTATAGGTCCGGTCTACTATTAACTGCCATTGCACCTGCAATACCACCTGCACTATTGACGTTTAGAGCCAGATTACCCTTATCTACAAAACTATTTTGCAATAAAAATTCGCTACAATTGATTAAGTCTTTCCATGAATTTTCCTTCAAAGATTTCATTCCTTGTTCGTGCCAATCAGGTCCTTTTTCACCCCCACCCCGTACATGTGCGGTAACATATATGTTTCCAGATTTTACAAAGTCCGCAATAGATGGATGAAACCAAGGTTTTTCCAGAAACCCATATGCCCCATAAGCTGTAATAATTGCTTTGGTATTATTAGTTTTTTTGAAATCCTTATTTTTTATAATACTTAAAGGAACTAACTCTCCATCATGTGATTCTACCTCAATAATCTCAGTAACAATATTGTCAAACTCTGGATATTCAGCGAGCATCCCTAGCTTATCTAAAATCAAAGTGTCTTCCTGTACCTTGTATCTAAAAGGGTTAGCAGACCAAGAAGATAGATTTACCCATAAATCACTTTGGTAGGGTGATCTGAAATCAAAAGAAATTTCTCCAGTCACTTTAGGAAGAGGAATCTTCTTTTTGAAACCGTCATCATTGGCTTTATATAATTTTTCAGATACACCATTATTGGATACAGAAAAATATATACCGCCTGATGTTACCTTAAAGTTTTGTAGTTGCTCGCCTCCTGAACTTTTATATATAACAATAGGATTCTTAAAGTCGGGGTTCTTTAGGTTTGTGTAGCACAATTCAAGGACATTATTATTTATTCTTTTATAATAATACTTGTGGTCTTTTTCTATTCCATAATCATATAATACTTGGTCTTGCTCTTGAAATAATAATTTCCAATTTAAATTATTACTAAAAAAATCATCTGCAGTTATGTAATAACAATCCCAGTGATTTGAAGCATTACCAATATAGGTAAACAAATAATTACTCTGTTCGGATCTAAAAACAGGAACCGGATAATATTCCTCACTGAAATTTAAATTATTTGATTTATTCTTAAAAATTGGAATAGTTTTGTGTTCATTAGAATTAGTGTTTACATATGCTGTATAGCTATTTCTATCGCTATTCTCATTGTTCAAATCTGGATATTTGATAAAAAGTATGGACTCATTGTCTGGAGACCAGATTATACCACCTGCCTTATTCGGTTTTGTATTAAGGATGGGGTTACCAACAATTTTACCAGTAGAGGTATCCAAAATAACGATTTCATTAAAAAAGACGTCTTCTTTGCCAAAAGCCAGGGCCAATTTTGACCCATCGTAAGATGGTTTATAATATTCTATATCATATGTTCCATCCTTGTAATTAATAGATTTGTATATGCTTTTTTCAGTATTTGTTAAGGTGGATTTTTTAATTAAATTTAATATGGGATTATCTCCTTCATATATATAGGTTAGAAAATAAACGTTACTATTTTCATCATATTTAAGATCATATGCGTAATCATATTCTCTATAATATAGGGACTCGTGGTGTTCTTTTAATTCTCCATATTTAGGGTTATTAAGAAAATATTGTTCAGCAATCGAATCCTGAATTGTAAACCAATTCTTAGATTCTTCACTTTTGAAGTTTTCAAGATTTGAAAAGTTATTAGTGTAAGTTATATCAAAATTTGTGATGCTTTCAACAATGTTGTTTGTCTCTGGATAGTCAAAGGTTTTTTGTTTTTCACAGTTGTAAAGAAAGACTATTATTAACAGAGAGAAATAGGGGTGTTTCATACTTCAAATATAAGAAACCCTATCAAATTGATAGGGCTAATTAATATACCATTAAGTGGACTATTTCTTTTTTCTAGGTGGTACAGGACTGGGAGGCCTTTTAGGCATTTTCTTAGGATCAATTGGGCCACCATCCCCACCTCCTTTAATCATTGATAAATTCGTAATTTCAGAATTTTCAAAATGTGTTTTCATTTGTTTCATAATTCAAGGTTTTTAATATTGTCAGTAATTTAATGATTTGAATTAAAATTTGATTCATTTAGATTCTGCAATTTATAAATTGCGAGATTTTATTCCTTTTAGAAACATATAAGGAGTCAAACCAATTTTTTCTTTTAATGCCCGCGTAAAAACATCTAAAGAATTAAATCCAAAATATTCTGCAAGAACGATATTTGATTTAGTGCCTATGAATTCAGGATTCTCCTTTAAAAAATTTATAGCGTACGTAATTCTTAAATCTTTGAGATAACTCGAAAAATTTTGTTCCTTAGTTACATTTACGATCCTACTTAGATAAGTACTGTTAGTATCAAGTATTTTCGAAAGCTTTTGCAAAGTCATTTCCTTATCCAAAAAGCCCTTTTTCTCTTCCCATTGCTCCAGACCAGTAGTTATATTATAATAAATATGTTCATCTAAATCTAAATCGTTTCGAATTATGTTATTCGATATTTTCGGTACTATTCTTTTTGATAATACAGATTTTAATCTAATTTCAATAATTCTATTTCTATAAATAAGAAGTGAGATAAGCACTAAGAAAGCTGCTAAAAGAAGGATAAGCCATTTTTTGAGGAGCTTTTCACGGTTTATTTTAACTTCCAATTCGGATTTAAGGTTTTGGAGTTTCGGTAAATCAAATTGTGATTTACCGATATTTCTGACATTTTTATACCTATTAAATTGGATACTATCGTAATGAATCAGTTTTTTTAAATATTCTAGTTCTCTTTCTTTATCATTTTGATTTATAGCATCCGATAGTAATGTTTGATATATATCCTTTACATTATCCAAGCTTTTTAATTCGCTTCCAATAATTGAATCTATTTTTTTAAAATAGGCAAGCTTACCTGTTTGGTTTTGTAATTTTTCCTCAATATTTCCCAAATAATAGTATATATCAGCCTTGGACATTTCGGGCATTGTTTCAACATATTTTTGCAGAGTGTCTCTAGCGACTAAAAATTTATTATCATAGTAATTTATTTGAGCTCTAAAAATGCTTAGGCTATTTAAAAGTTCCTTTTCATTTATTTTTTCTGCCAATATGATTGCATCTTTTGTGGTAGTCCTTGCAGAGTCTAAATATCCAATCTCCAAATATCCTTTTGCTAGATTTTCCATTGTGACCAATCTTGTATAGTCTGCACTTCTTATACTTTTATTATTATTTGCCAAATAGATAAGTGCTTCTTTATGTAGTTTTAATGCCTGTTTTTCTTCGCCATAACTAACTTTTATTGATGCTATACCATTCAGGCAATCAACTGTTTGCTCATAATTTTTAGTTATTTTGGATAAATCATATGACTTTATTAAATTGGAAAGACTAGAATCTATCTTCCCATTTTCGTAATAAATTAAGCCTTTCATATAATAAGCAGTGCCAGGCAATAAATAATTAATTTCCTTTTCTGAAATTGTTATTGCTGAATCGGCGTATATAATCGCTTTCTCATCCTCTTCGAAGAACATAAAATAGTAATACGCCCATGATAACTCCTCTAAATTATTTTCAGATTTAGCTTTTTTTAAATGAACATTTAGCACGTTTCTAATTGAATCAAAATCATTATTTGAAAACAACTTATCTTCTAAATCTCTAAGAGAATCATAACTTGAATTCATATCAAGAGAAACAGAGTCCTGTTTTGAGTATAGAAAAGAATTGTTCAAAACAACAAGTAAAACAATCAACACTCTTTTATATTTCATCGATGATTTTTTAACAAAAAACTATTGCTGAATATTTTCCCAAATATTTCTAGCTCCGTAAAATATTCTCCTTAAAAGTGATACTTCCTCAAGAATTATTTTTGCTTGGCCTAACATTTCCTGTCTAAATTCTATTTCCTTTCCAAAGGATGTGGTCAAATCTGGAATGGAAACATAAACGGAATAATAAACCTCTTCTCCCTTTTTAGGAGTTTCCGAAATGGCATTTACAGTCCCCCATAAATGTCCCCATTCGTGGAATGGATAATTATCTAGTTTTATAATAACTTTTTGACCTAGTCTAAGTTTTGCGGAATTCATAACTGGAACTTTACATTTTCCTATAAGCAAATTTCCACTCTCCGGTACTATAGTTATTATGTGCTCTCCTTCATTAACATTTTGGTGATTTTTCCAAATATCAAAAACCGTTACTTTTCCAGAAACAGGAGTCTTAAGTGTGTAAATATTCTCCCATTGCTCTATTTTGCTCTTTAATTCTTGTCTTGTTAGTTGTAGTTCAGAATTAAGGCTAGAACTATTTGAATAATTTTTATTTAATGATTCTTGACTGAGATTTTTTAGACTAAGTGTATCCGCTTTCAATACTTCTATCTGTTCTTCAATTTGACTTACATCATTTTTAGAGATAATTAACTGCTGTTCAAATTCATCCAATTCTTGTTTGGAAATAACTCCCTTTTTAAAAAGTCCGAGTTGTCTTTTATACTTTTCATTTGACAACCAATAATTTCGACTAGCCGAAACTGAACGTCCCTGTTTTATCTCTAGTTGTTTTTTCAATTTAAGAATTCTAGACTTTAAATTATCACTTGTAAGGCTGTCTTCTTTAAGGTTTAAAAACAATAAATATTCTTCAAACGCTTTTAAAAAACTTTGATAAGAATAGTGTATATCTGTCTCCAATTCAAGATTACTTGGGAATTCCTGAAACAATTTTTCTACAGTACTGAACAATACTATATCGTTTTGTAATTTTTCTTTTAAGTAGAAGATATCCTGATAATTTGACGAATTTTCTATTACTGCAAGAATTTCGTTTTCATGTACATTCTTTCCCGATTCAAAATTCTTATATACTAATCTTCCACTTTTTCTGCTAAACAAATCAATTGGAGGGTTCTCACTGGTTACAAGAATTTCTGCATCTAAAATTTCATTATATCTGAAGATTCCGGCAAAGACAAAAATCAGAAAGAAAAAAAGAAACGTAAACAATGTCCCCCACCTTAACATCCAACCGGGAGGACGACTTAAAAAAGAATCTTCAAAATTTTTGTAGTTAGATATTTTCAAAATAATCCATTTGATTTTGTACTAATTCCCAATATACTGACTTGTTCTTAATCAGCGATTTATGATTTCCTTCTTCGACTAATTTTCCGCTATCTAAAACTATAATATTGTCTGCATTTCTAATTGTAGATAACCTATGTGCAATTATGACCACAGTCTTGTTTTTATAAAAAGACTCTAAATTTTTGAGAATATTCGTTTCATTAATTGAATCCAAAGAACTGGTTGGTTCATCTAAAAAAAAATAATTTGGATTCTTATATATTGACCTTGCTATTAAAATTCTTTGCTTTTCGCCACCGCTCAAACGAATCCCATTATTACCAACTTTGGTTCTAAGTTTGTATGGAAGATTTTCAACAAAATCTTCGAGCATGGAATATTTAATAGCTTTTTTTAATTCTTTTAAGTTTGTTGGTTGTTCTGATTTTGATTCGGTAATATTTCTTTCGATGGTATCGTCAAAAAGCCTTCCTTCCTGTAAGACAACGCCGCAAAGTTGACGCCATTTTTTTATGCTTAAATCATTTAAACTATGATTACCTACATATATACTGCCCTCAGTTGGGGGATAAAAGTTCAATAAAAGCCTAAATAAGGTAGATTTCCCAGAACCGCTATGCCCTACAATCGCCGTCACCTTACCTCTTGGTATTGATAGGGAAACATTTTTTAAAGCATAAGGTGTTCCGGGTGGTCCATACCTAAAGGAAACATTTCTAAAGATAATAGAATCATGGTCTGCTTTTAAATCATTTTCCTTGTAAAATTCTTCAGGTTTCTCTTGGTATACCTCATATAATCTACTTGCAGATAGTTCAGCTTTTTGGTAATCCAATAAAAAACTCATCATATTATTCAATGGCACATTTAGTTGTCCTATTATAAATTGAATGGCTAGCATTACTCCTAAACTAAAAGTACCCTCAATTACTGAATATGCAGATACAAATACAATTACAATGTTCTTTAATTCATTTAAAATTTGTGCGCCATTCATCTGCATATGGCTTATTCGTAGATTCGAGGACGTTACCTTAAATAACTTCAATTGTGTTTCATACCATTCTTTTTTTCTTCTTTCTTGTGACCCATTGACTTTTATATCTTCTATTCCATAAATTAGTTCCAAAATTTTTGATTGGTTCTTAGCACTGGCTTTAAAATAGTCTTCATCTAAAAGAGCCTTCTTTTTCATAAATGACAACGACCACAACACATATACAAGAGAACCAAAGAAGAATACTCCAAATATTAATTTGCTGTAGAAAATAAGAACTAAACCGAAAAGAAATACGTTGAGTATGTCAAATAAAAAAGTTAAAGACCCATTGGTTAAAAATTCTTCTATTCTCTCATTATCATTAATTCTTTTAACTAAATCACCAACACCTCTTCTTGTAAAAAAAGAAACTGGCAAGAGTATAAGTTTTGTAAGGTAATCGGACATCATTCTAATATTGACACGCATCGAAATATGGAGAAGAATCCAATCCCTAAAAATCTCAATTAAGCCTTGAATTAATATCAGAAAAACTTGACAAATTAAAAGAATTTGAATGAATCCCAAATCCTCATACTCGATGCCATAATCAACAATACTTTGGGTAAAAAATGGCAAAGCAAGTTGAATAATTGAGGATACTAATAAACCTAATATTAATTGACTTAAAAGACCTTCAAAATTGAGAAAATGCCTTATTATTTGCAGTAAATATTTACCCTTTTTACCTACATTCTTATTAAGAAAATCATGTGTTGGCTCTAAAGTCATAACTACCCCTTTTTCGCCCTCGCTATTCCATTTTTTCTTAAACTCTAGAAAGTTTAAATCATATTTACCTCTGGCCGGGTCGGATACGTATACTTTAGACCTACCAATTTTATATACAGTAAGAAAGTGATTGCCCTCCCAGTGGACTATACATGGCAGGTTAACCTTAGTTTCCAAATCCTTCCAGGAGACAAAAAATGAAAAAGTTTCGAATCCAATTGTTTGGGCCGCCTCTTTAATTCCTGCAAGTGAAACTCCCTCTCTATCAATATGAGAATGTCTTCTTAAAGATTCTAAGGAAACCTCTTTTCCATAATATTTAGCAATAATTTTAAGACAGGTAGGCCCACAGTCCATAGAATCCAACTGTCTAAAATTTGGAAAAGACTTTCTTAACATTGGTTAATGGTTGGAATTAGCTTTCTAAATATATATCAAAATAGCAGACCTACAAGAATACTGCTATTTTTCGCACAAATCCTCGGTGTAATACACTAATTCAAAACTTCTAATAGATTTTTGTTTTATTTTATTTTGTTGAAATATCGAAACCCCATTCAATTCTTTCTTGACGGTGTTTATATTAATTTAAAATGTTAAAATTTCACCCAACTTGGGTGAAACTTGTGAAATTATTCCATCAGTATCAACCAAATTTGTATTGAAACCAAAGTATTTAAATTGATATGTAATATCCTCTAAAATTAACACTATGCCAACAAACATAATTACTTCGGAAGATTTAAATCTGTTCAAAGAAGAGCTTTTAGTAGAATTCAAGCAACTTCTTATAAAATATGAAAAGGTCACTATTGACAAATGGATAAAATCCAATGAAGTCATGCAGAAACTCGACATCAGCCCCGGAACACTGCAAAATTTCAGAATCAATGGCACTATTCCCTTTACAAAGCTAGGAGGGATAATTTTCTATGATGAAGAAAAAATCAATGAAATCCTAGAGAACAATGAAGTAGACTTTAAAAAAAGAGCGGCATGAAAATAGCAACATATAATATCCAAAACATTTTCTATCGGCATATTGACTTGGTCAATATGGAATACGAACAAAAATTCGAGCGTTGGAAAGACGAATTTGAAAGCTTGCTTGGGAAACAATACCGAAAAGATCAGGACTTTTTAAGAATGCGCGAATTAGCTTACTTAATGAGACTTCACAATTTAGCACGAGGAAGCACTAAAACCATAGAGTCTGATTTCTTTAACAAATCTGAATCCGTTTCTAAGACCGGTATAATTAGTGATGATTGGCAGGCGAAGGAAAACACATGCACTGTTCCTATTCCACTCAAAGCTTTGGCCAATAAAATCAAGGTCATTTCAGACAATAATCCCGAAGTTCTTTTGCTACAAGAGGTTGAAAGTAGAGCGTCTCTTATCAAACTGAACGAGTTAATCTATAAGGAGAAACTAGAACTAGGTTATAGAGAAATAATACATCTTGATGGAAATGGTGGAAATGGTTTAGGTATGGGTATTATGCTAAAGGATGGTTATCGAATCAGAGCTATACAATCGTTCTCTAGTGAAAGGGACATTGATGGAAGTTTCCTTTTCACAAATGACCTTCAATCCTATAAAGTGGAAACGCCTAAAGGTCAATTCATTTATATTCTATGTGTTCAACTCTCATCTGATTCAGTAAAAGAAAATATTGAGAAAAGAACCCGACAAGCAAAACTGGTTTCGGAGGAATATGAAAAATTACGACTAGAAGGAAACGATTATATTATGGTTCTAGGAACCTTAAATGCACCAAGGTACTCTAAGTCTATTTCTCCAATTTTTAATACGGATATGATAAACATTTCAGAATTATCAAATTTTGAGGCCGAACTGGATACCGGAATGGATACCGGATACTATAGAATGGGTGCATATCGAAAAGGGGTAAATGTTGAACAGCATGACTATTTACTTGCATCGCCTGGACTATTTTCGAAAGTAAGCGGGAGCGGAATGAACCGTAAAGCCATGTGGCCTACAAAAAGACCGATTTGGGAAACCTATGAATCAATTCAACAGGAAAGAGATTCGGCGAGCGAACATCCTTTATTATGGGTATCTCTCAATTTGAACCGATCAACCTCTGCGGCTAAACTTAGTGCATAAATATTTTATAATTTCACTAAACAAATAAGGATTTTTTATTTAAAGTAAGTCGTCAAAATCATATCATTTATTTACGTTTTGACGACTTCTAAATTGAAAATGATTTACTAATTACAATTTCGAATAACTTCAGATACCTCCTTATAGACTAAGACCACAATACTTTTGATATTACCTATAGCTTCAAACCATAGTTCTCTCATAACTCTTATTTAAATGGACATTAATATGGATAAAGCCAATGCCTTCCTGTTTTGGCTGTCATTTAAATAGTAGGACTCACTTGAATTGGACAAATACCCAAGCTCTAATAGAAGCGCAGGACAGTGCTCTTTTGTTTCCCTTAAAACCTGAAAATTGCCCTGTTTAGGTTTTCTAGTCTTAAAACCAAGGTCCTGATTTAGCTCATTCAAAATTATTTTCGCATACAACAGAGATAATTCATTACTATCATAGGTATAGATTTCTGCACCTTGTATGTTAGTATCATTTAAATGATTACAATGCAGCGAAATGAAAACATCAGGTTTTAGATGTTTGACGAGCTTGGTTCTATCAGTCAATGAAATCAAGGTATCCTTTCTCCTTGTCAAATAGATGTCATATTTGGATTCCAATAAACTTTTGTTCCAAGCTATCATATACCGGACAATGTCTAGAACAACATCCTTTTCCTGAAGCCCACCTTCGGAAACAGTACCTGAATCGCTTCCCCCATGCCCGGCATCAAGAACAACAACTTTGCGCCCTGTTTGTATGGTTTGCCCTATAGTTTTGTTGTTGCTTAGCATCAATCCACAAATAAGAACGACTATTCTTGCCTTCATCGATTCATGATTTTCAGATTCTTCATTGAGCAATATTCAACGAATCTTCCAAAACCATAAACTTCCATCAAAAATTAACGCTATTCCTAGTTAATTTTTAGGAATCCTTCGGCAAAAAGTTCATTCCACTTCTACATTTCATAATAATTAATCACAGGCCGGAATCGTTTCGACCTTAAAATTATCAGTTATGAGAAAAGCTAAAAGTCTAACGCTGGCAATGCTTTTAATGAGCCTTGCCAGTTACGCACAGGTCGGTGGAATCGAGGATTCCGTAAACGATGTATCGGATACTATCCGTGCCATCTTTCCCATTATCCTTGGGGTCATCTTTCTAATTGGTTTCCTATTTAATGCGGGTCACTTCTTTGGGGAGAACGCGGACCTCAAAAAAGGTATTACCAGGGTACTTGTATTTGTACTTATAGCAGGTGCCGTGGTCGGCATTTTTACCTACCTCATTTCAATAGTCGTGTAATGTAATGACCCGCATCGCGGGATTTGATTTAAAAAGACTATGAAAACATATGAGGTTTACCGGAATATTCGCAAAGGAGCATTGATATGGGGTCTGCCCATATCGCTCTTTGCCCTTTTGATTGTGTCTGTCGTAGCCTCGTTATTGGTCATCATCTTTTCTTTTAGCCTGATGATTGTCCTCTCACTGTTTATTTGGAATGCTTGCCTCTTTATCGGGCTCAACAAAATGAGCAGTAGTACCCGACTCTTAAATGTTCGAAGAGTATTCCCTAAAAGTATCAGCAATAAAAAAGATAATATCCTGAACCATGTCGAAAATCAATATCTCTAAATATCATCCGATAACGGACATCAAGGACCATTTGATATTCTCAAACAATGGGAATATCGTGGCCTGTTATCGTGTAGAACTTCCCGAAATCTATTCCCTTTCGGAAAAGGACTTTGAGGATATGCACGGCAATTGGTTTCAAGCTATCAAATCCTTACCCGTAGGTACCGTTGTACATAAACAGGACATCTACTTCAAGAGATCTTTCACTTCAGAAAACCTGCCCAATGATACCTTTCTTTCGAAGGCTACCCATGATTATTTCAAGGGACGGCAGCACATGGAACATCATGGATATCTGTTCTTTACCCTAACCAAGAATAAGCAGCTCAACAATCCGAAATATGTTAACCCTTTCAAAAAGGTGGATGCGAAAATCCCAGAGGTTTTACAAGAGAATCTGCAGCGCTTCAAAGCTGCGGTCAACGATTCGGTTTCTTTTATCAATAACGGGAGGAAGATTTCATTGATACCGCTCAAGAGCCATGAAATCATTTCGATGAGTTCGGACTACTTCAATGGCTATAATGACGGATTCGATACAGCAATCGAACTTGGAAAAAAGAACATCCAGATTGGAGAACACCATTTTGATGTACTGACCGTGAACAGCGAAAGTTGTTTCGGTGAAAAGGTACAGACCAGTAAGATCAACGAACGCTTTACGTCCGACGACTTTATCTTCCATCAAGGGTTCATCGACGGTCTTGGACTTTCCTTGAATGAAAGTCATATGGTCAACCAGATTATCTATCTGGACGATAAGCAAAAATGGCGCAAACTGTTGGACAAGAAAATCGAGGAACTGAACAAGAGCTCCAACTTCGGTTCACAAAACAAAGTGGTCCTGAAGAAAATCCAATACATCCAAGACCAGATTAACAATGATGATAGTTCCAGGATTATTCGTGGACACTTAAATGTTATCTACTGGCACAAGGATGAAAAACAGCTTGAAAAAATCGCATCCAAGATCAAGACCGAATTCAAGGAATTGGATATCGTTCCCTATTACCCAAGCAGCGAGGAACGAAAAAACTATTTTCTCAATAGTTATTGCTGTTTCTCGTCCAATTTTTCCAACGAGGACCTATATGTAACCGATTTGAAGCATGGACTTTGCATGCTGATCAACAACACGAATTATAAGTCGGACAAAACCGGTATCATCTTCAATGACCGGGAGCATAATATTCCCGTATTGAAAGATGTCTGGGATGAGAAGAAGAAACGAATCAAGGCTCGGAACTTTGCCATTTTCGCACCGACCGGGGAAGGAAAATCATTTCTGGCCAATAACATCCTTCGTCAGTATTTCGAAATGAACGTCCGTCTGGTCATCATCGATCTCGGGGGTTCATATACCAAGTTCGCTCAGTTATACCCTGAACAGTATACTGTACTGCGTTATGAAAGTGGTCAAAATCTCGGAATAAATCCATTTTTTATAACAAATGGTGACGATGTCACCCCTGAACGGTTGGAAGACCTATCCGTATTCCTGTTCGAGCTTATCGCATCGGACCTCAAAGTGACCAAGGCACAATCCGTATCCCTAAAAAAAATCCTTCAGCATTACTACAAAACCGTTTCCAATGCCCATTCGTTGGAGAGCTTTTACGGGTTTATCCGAAATAATCGGGAACAACTTTTGGAAATGTTGGGAATTGATAAGGCCTATTTCAATATTACCAACTTTTTGCACATCCTATCCGAATATGTGGAAGGTGGATTGTACAGTTTCCTCTTTGAGATGAGCGAAGACCAATCCTATAAAATTGAGGACAAAAGGCTCATCGTATTCGAACTGGACGAGGTAAAGGACAACAAAGAAATCCTGTCGGTAATGCTCAAGCTCATCAAGACCGCTATCCAACGGACTATTTGGAGGAACAAGGAAGAAAAGGGCATCATCCTTTTCGATGAGTTTGCCAAGCAACTCAAATTTCCCAATGTACTGGAGAGTGTGGAATTCTACTATCAGGCTATCCGAAAGCAAGAAGGTGCAATCGGCATCATTTTACAATCCATAAATCAATTACCGGACAATTCCACCTCCGCCAGTATCCTCGAAAACACCCAGGTTATTTATAGCCTGAACAACGAAAAAGGCTATGACGAGCTTATTAAGAGACTCAATCTTTCAAGCCACGACTTAAATCAGCTCAAATCCATTAAGAACGATTTGACAGGGGAGCGGAAGTATACCGAGATGTTCATCAAGATCGGTAAGGAAAGTAACATCTTTCGATTGGAAGTGCCGCCAGAAGTATTTGCGGCCTACCTCACCGACGGCTCCGACAACGAGACCATAATGGCCCTTTTTAAAAAGCATAGTGATATGGAATTGGCAATTAAAGAATTTTCACGGCTTAAAGCCGCATAGTCACAATAGAAAAAAGTTTAACAAGAAGTCAAGAATATTCGACTTCACAAAACCCAGAAATCATGAAAATTGGAATCAATAAAATAATACTAACCGCAATCTTAATCATAACAATGGGAGCTAATGGCTCCGCCCAAGGAATGCCTGTTTATGACAATATCAACTTTATCTCTTTTGCCAAACAACTGTTAGAGGCTGGAAAGCAGACCTCCAACATTATTAAGACGATGAAGTTTCTAAAAAAGCAAAAAGAGAACATTGAGAAAGTCAGTGCTGCCATTGAAAAGCTAAAAGCAGTGGAAGAGCTCATTCGAAACAACAAACGCCTGTATAATATGGTTCAAGGAGATTTAAGGGATATCCTTAACTCCCCCTATATACAAGCTGATGAAGTTACCCGAATATCGGACTCTTTCAATGCTATTTTGGACCAAGCCACAGAGGACTTGGAATTCATCAATGAAATCCTGTCCAGCGACCATTTGAAATTGACCGATGGGGAACGAATGAAAGCTATTCGAGCGCATCAACGGGAATCTCAGGAAATGGTATCCGAGATCGAGCGCAAGACACAAAGGTATCGCGACATCATCGCCTTCAGGGAGATGCAGGACAAAATCAACAATAGAAAAACGAACTATTAGAAAATGGAACTGATAATTTTCTTGGGTATTGGCCTTGAATATGTGGACGCGGTCTTTGAGACAATCAAAGGCACCGATTTCTCCACCTATACCATTCGTGGTATCAAGGTCTTGGCCGTGCTTTTCTTTTTGGTTAATATCCTGAAAAAATACAATGAGGGCCTCGCCAATAAAGAAGGGTATTCTTGGGGACTTTCGCCAGGGGATCTGGCAAAGAACTTTGTTATCGTACTGCTGGTCATTTTCTCGACCCAAATACTTGGTTTTTTCGATGGGATTTTGGTCGCTGTTGAAGGGCAGTATCGGGACACGGCACCCGCCCTAATTCCCTTGCAGCTAAAGGACATTCCCATTGAGGAAGATGTCGGGGCATTCGACGCGGCCAAAAAAGCTTGGGCCATGTTATACGAAGCATTGGTGACTCCGGTATTCGGGATAAAGATGTTCAGCTTTTTCATTGGCCTTGTACTTTGGATGATAGACCTATTTATCTATCCACTGTTCTTGGCAGAGCGGTACTTTCTCTTAGGCATTATGCAGGCCTTTTTTCCATTGGTCATCAGTTTGGCCGTTTTTGAAAAGTTCCGGTCAATGGCATACACCTTTTTCAAGCTATATGCGGCTGTCTATATGTTGGTGCCTGCATTCTTTCTGGTTAACATTTTCGTGAACCAACTCTATTCAGAAATCAATGCCAATTTCTGGACCAACCTTTGGGGAGGTCCGACCGGCAATACTACCATAAAGATATTAGTCGAGGCAGCTACCATCGGGTTTATAGTCTTTTTGAAATTCAAATTGTATAAGCGGGCAACCACATTTACACTTAGGCTTTTTACACAATAGGGTCATAGGCCCCTTAAAAAATAATAAAATGAAACTACCCTATAAAAATATATACGATGTACTGAAGCTGAACCGCTATATAACCATTGTGGTTACGGTTACCGCACTGCTATCCTCTGTTTTCTCGGGAGTTATGGTATTCAATATGTACCAAAAAGCCATGGATAGTGCCTTTGCCGTAAACACCGACGGTTCTATTATTCCGCTGAAGCTCGTATCCCAAAAGGAAAATCTTCAGGTCGAGGCATTGTCGCATCTGCAACTGTTCCATGAATACTTCTACGGAATCGATGACAGCAACTATGAAAGCAATCTTGAAAAGGCACTTTGGCTTGGAAACAGCACGGTCGACAATGTCTATCGCCAGAAAAAGGCCGATGGGGTCTATAATCGGATATTGCAATATTCTTTGGTCCAAAAAGTATTGAGTGTTGAATCACAAGTGGATTTAAGGGCCGAACCCTATCGCTTTAAAACTATAACCGTTTTTGAAATCAACAGAGGGTCTGTAATCGACCGCTATGAAATGGTCTCAACAGGTGGTCTTATTACCGTAGACCGAAACTATCCCAAGAACACACATGGATTGCTCATTACCGATTATTTCGAGAATTCCCTAAAGAAGATAAAAGAACAGGAGTGAATTGAACTTAAAAACGAGCTATGAAAATAGATAAAAAGAAAATTGTGTTTGCGGCGGTCATCGGAGTGGTCATCTTATTCATTATCGGTTATTCAGTTTTTATTTTGGGTGCGGATGATGAAAGTGCCAACGAACTCCAACAAACCTTAGTTCCCGAACTGGAAGAGGGCAAGAATATGTATTCTTCAAAAAAAGTTGCGGTGGATGCCATAAAAAATGAAAGGGAACGAATTGCCCCCAGTATTTATGACGAACGTTTCTTGGATGAATCGGGAATATACGATGAAGACCTTTTGGACAAAAAGAAACAGCGCATCGTGGATAGTATATATCGTATCGGTCGTATAGATTATTCACAGGATTCCGCAGCTTCGGGAAAACGAAAACCATTACGTAAAAAGCGAAGAAAGAAAAGTGAGGTCATCGATACAAAGGATACTATCTCGTCTCTAAAGGAGATGGGCTTGGAGCATCAATTGTTCTTTGCGGTCAGTCCCCAGGTTTTGGCGGATGGCACTGGCGAGTCTTTGATAGTCGAAATCGATGGGGAACAGACCATAAAGGTCAATGACCGACTTCAAATGCGTGTAACCCAAAACACGACCCTTCAAGGTTTGGAGATCAAAAAAAACACGCTGCTCTACGGAATCGTAAAGTTCCGGCCTAACCGGGTCATCCTGAATGTGGAAAATATAGAGGGAATTCCGCTGAAGCTAAAGGCCTATGATAATGCTGACGGATTGGAAGGCATTTACATACGAAACAGTTTCCGTGGCGATGTGTTCAACGAGGTCTTGGGCGATGCGATTGCAGAATTCAATATTCCAGGCGTTCCGGATGTTTCAGGGGCGGTCAATACTGGGGTAAGTGGAGTGAAAAAAGTGTTCCAACGCAATAATCGTAACGTCAGGGTTACGGTCAACAATAATTACAAACTCATTTTAAAACCGAAGCTATGAAAGCCCATAATGGGTGTTAATTCTAAAAAAATAATTATGAAAACAAGTACAGTAACAATTATGACTCTTATGACATTTCTTTCAAGTTTTGGTCAGAAGACAAAGAAACTTGATACCATTTATGCCAATGAAAAAATGAACCTGGCCCTTTTCTTCCCTGCGAACATCCGTCAGGGAATCGTCGGTGCAAATAACTTTGTCTTCAGTTACAATAGGGAGCGCGCTCAACCCTTGGGGCTTTTAAAGGCGACCAAAGGAAATCAAAGCAATCTTCTAGTAGTTACCATCGATGGTAAGGTATATTCATACATCGTCAAGTATGCCGATTCATTGAAGGAGCTTAACCGTTTTGTTTCCTTTTCAGAAAGTATCGGGCATGAGCATCAAAGGGAGTCTCTCGTCATTCGCGATACCGTAAAACTGGATTCCAATATGGTCGTACACAAACAATACCCAAAAGCGTTTTTGGTAGAATCATCAGAAGCAATGCTCAAACAACCGGAACGAAAGAATATTTTCAAGAGAAAAGAAGGTGTTTCATTGGCCATTAAGAATATGGTCTATTTCGAGGATTTGGTCTTTATGCAGTTCGAGATTAAGAACGAAACGGGCATTGATTTTGACATTGACTATCTGAAAGTAGCGATGGTCATCGGTAATGAGAAACGCAGAGCTTCCTATCAATCCGTACCGCTTAAGCCTCAATATGTTTATAAAATGCCTAAGAAAACAAGGCATGCGGAAACTTCCAGGTTTGTTTATGTACTACCGAAATTTACTTTGGGTGATAATGAAAAACTACAACTGAGCCTAAAAGAATTAAAAGGGAATCGGGAATTGATACTTAGAAGAAGATTATAAGTAAATCGAGTAGGATCAAAAATCGATTGCCAATTCTTCGTACTCCACCTTCTCGATGATGTCCGGTCTATCGCTATCGGCCTTATGCAGGTCTTTGCTGATGGGCCAAGTTTTAAATTCATAGTCCGGCAGATCGTTGTCCAAAATATCGATCAGGTCGTCTTTGTCATGGCCGTCCTCTAGCCAGTATTCGGCTTCGCTGTCCTCAAGAACCACCGGCCTTCTATAATCGCCATGTTTATTGCTAGGTTGATTATGTATTTCCTCGAACAGGGGGGTCGCCTTTTTCGTAAAAATGGAGAATGTGACCATTTTATCTTTGGTCACATTGTAAATACCTGCCATGTTCATCGGTTTATCCTCGGTTCTTCCAAAGTAGAAAGGAACCTTAAAAGGCTTTCCTTTGACTTTTACCGGGGTCGTATGCGGCTCGAAAAAACCATCTACGGGAATTATGCAGCGTTTGGTAAAAACATTGTTGCTGTACATATAATGATCGAAAACATCCTCAGATCTGAGATTTAATCCGCCATAGGCCACACGGTTTTTCTTAAAATATTCTTTGTAATCAGCACCTTCGGAGGTAGAAGGCATAATGCCCCATTTTGCAGGTATCATATGACCCTTTCGCTGTTGGGGAAGAATCCACATATTGGGGTGTGCCCAGCCGTTGGCATGATTGTATATAAGTTCGTATTCTTTTTCTTCCTGTTCCCCTAACAGTCTTTCAATTTCATAATAATCCTCTAGCTCTCTGACCTTTCTTGTAGCTCTCGTACTGTAGCACATAACAAATCGTGTTTATTTAAATTTCAATTTACTGAAAATTGTTAAAGTTTTAAAAGTATAAAAAATCATTAATAAATTTGGAATATTTCCATATTATAGGAATATATCCAATTTATGTTTGTCCACAATATTGTTTTCAGAAATAATGACCGATTTGCAATAACCACCCTTTTACGGGAGATAGGCGAAAATACCTTAAACCATAACTGTTGGAACAGGAAGCTCAACAAGCCAAGACGTCTGAATCAATTCTTTTTGGAGGCCAACGAGCACGGAACCAAGCTAAAATATAGATACCCCAAAAAAGGAGTTCATACCATTATGGAAGTCGATAAATATGAACTTCCCGAATGTGGATGGATTAGGGTAAAAGTCAAATGAAAAAGAACACAGATGTTAGGACCATTCATATTGGAATGCGAAAACTAGACTTGATCGAAGGGTTGACTATCAAGAAGTATTTACCGGAAGGAATACTAAAGAGGGTTCATACGGCCATGGATGATCAGGGAATGGAATGGACAGATGAAATAATCGAAGATTGTACTATGGTTATTTCTAATACTGGGCAGATTTCGATCATGCACAAATACGATGCCATACGATTTAAAGGCTTATTGCTCTTTTGTTTTATGGACGAACCCAAACATGATTATAGGTTTTCTTTTCCTTTAAAGCAGTTTCATATAGAATACTATACAAAAAGAAAATATTGAAAGTATTACTAGAACGATTTAACCACCTTTTTAAAACTCTTTACAAAAAGCGGATTTTGTAAAGAGTTTTGTTTTTTTGATGTGTATTCCAAAGAGGTTCATCTGTAATCAAAAACCATGTGCAAGAGGCGTAATGTAAAGAGTTATAAAAAACAGAGGTTGGGACTATCTTCAATAACAAAATATCGAGTCTTATCATTATATTCAACACATTACTGAACAGTATATCTTCTTCTTTGTATATCTAAAAAGTAGTCCTATTTTTACAAGAGCACCAACCAAAGACTTTCTTGAACGAAAAACAAACACGTATAGAATTAATTGATAACCACCTCAAAACAGCAGGATGGAATGTCAATGACTATACTCAGGTTGTTGAGGAATATTCGGTGATTTCGAAAGCAAAAGAACCTTCGCCAGATTATAATAATGCGTTTAGTGATTATGTTCTTTTGGGTAAAGACGGCAAGGCACTAGCTGTTCTAGAGGCAAAGAGAACTTCGAAAGATGCAGAATTAGGAAGAGAACAAGCAAAACAGTATTGCGAAAGAATTGAACAAGAAACAGGTGTTTTACCATTCTGTTTTTACACCAACGGATTGGACATCTACTTTTGGGATGTCAATAACTACCCTCCTAAAAAAATCATTGGGTTTCCTACTCGTGATGATTTAGAGCGTTACGATTTTATTAGAAAACGAAGAAAACCACTTGCAGCTGAATTAATCAATACTATCATAGCAGGAAGAGATTACCAAATACAAGCTATTCGCGCGGTAATGGAGGCCATTGAAAAGAAACGCACAAAGTTTCTTTTAGTTATGGCTACCGGAACAGGTAAAACCAGAACTTGTATCGCATTGACAGATGCATTAATGCGTGCCAGTTGGGCGGAGCGGGTTCTGTTTTTAGTAGACAGAATTGCATTGCGCGAGCAAGCACTTGAAGCATTCAGAGAGCATTTACCGAACGAGCCTACTTGGCCCAAACGTGGTGAAAAGTCTATTGCGACGGATAGAAGAATTTATGTTTCTACCTATCCTACTATGCTCAATATTGTAAAGGATGAAGAGAATTCCTTGTCTCCCCATTTTTTCGATTTAATTGTAATTGATGAAAGTCATCGTTCCGTATACAACACCTACCAAGAGGTGTTGAACTATTTCAATACAATTACATTAGGACTTACAGCGACTCCGACGGATGTCATCGATCACAATACTTTTCAACTGTTTGAATGCGAAAATGGCCTGCCAACCTTTGCTTATTCCTATGAAGAAGCGGTAAACAACATTCCACCCTATCTATGCAATTTTGAGGTGATGAAAATTCATACCAAATTTCAAGATGAAGGTATTAGTAAGCGTACGGTTTCTTTGGAAGACCAAAAGAAATTATTGCACGAAGGCCGTGATATTGAAGAAATCAACTACGAAGGTACACAGCTGGAGAAATCCGTGCGGAACCGAGGGACGAATGCGTTGATCGTTCGCGAGTTTATGGAAGAATCCATTAAAGACCCCAATGGAGTACTACCGGGTAAAAGCATCTTTTTCTGCCAATCGATTCAACAAGCGCGGCAAGTAGAAGAGATATTCGATAAGCTTTATCCAGAATATAACGGAGAACTGTCTAAAGTTTTAGTGTCCGATGACCCTAGAGTGTATGGTAAGGGAGGCTTGTTGGACCAATTCAAACTGAACAACATGCCCAGAGTGGCGATAAGTGTGGATATGCTTGATACGGGTATCGATATTCGCGAACTCGTTAATTTGGTCTTTGCGAAACCTGTATTCTCCTATACCAAGTTTTGGCAAATGATCGGGCGTGGTACGCGTTTGTTAGAACCTACCGATATGAAACCTTGGTGTGTTGAAAAAGACGTTTTTCGAATTCTGGACTGTTGGGATAACTTCGAATACTTTAAACTAAACCCGAAAGGGGTGGAGAATAAACCACAAGTACCTTTACCGGTTCGCTTTGCAAGTCTGCGTATTGATAAAATAGAACTTGCGCTAGAACTTGATGAAATTGACATCGCCTTGAAAGAAATTGAATTGTTCAGAACACAGCTAAAAAAATTACCTCAAGATTCTGTTGCAATCCAAGACGCGCAATCTGCCCTATTCAAGGCCAGAAAAGCCGAGTTTTGGGAAGGGCTGGATGCTAAAAGTTTTGAGTTTTTACGGAAAATTATTTTACCCTTGTTCCGAACGGTTTCGCAGGTGGTTTTTAAGGCTATGCGTTTTGAAAAAGATGTTTTGGAAACCTCTTTGGTGCATTTGGAAGATAATGCCGAACGGTTGGAAATTCTAAAGGAAAACATTCAGGAACAGGTGTCAATGCTGCCGCAATCCGTAAATACAGTAGCTAAACATACCTCCTATATCAATCAAGTTTTGTCAAACAAGTATTGGGCGATAGTCAACGATACCGAATTTGATATACTGTCCGAAAAACTGGCGCCCTTGATGCGCTATATCGACCGCCGCCCTGTGGGGAACGGAATGGATCAGTTAAATTTATCCGATATCGTAACCACCAAGGAGTTTATCGAATTCGGCCCACAGCACGAATCGGTCAGTATTTCGCGCTATCGCGAAATGGTGGAACAAAAGATTGCTGAAATACTCGACCGAAACCCCATCCTCCAAAAAATAAAAAATGGTGCGGATGTCTCTCCGGAAGAAGCAGACCAACTGGCCGAAGAACTGTATTTAGAAGATCCACATATTACCGAAGCCCTGTTACAAAAAGTATATAAAAATCAACGCGCCAGTTTCCTGCAATTTATAAAGCATATTTTGGGCATTGAAATACTGGAAAGTTTTGATGCCACCGTAAGTAAAAAAGTAGCCGATTTTATTCAGGAGCATACAACGCTGAGCACAAGACAAATTGAATTTTTAAACCTTTTACGGGATTATATCATCGAACGTGGCCAAATTCATAAACGTAATTTATTGGAAGCCCCGTTTACCGTTATCCATCCGAAAGGAATACAAGGTGTATTTAACCCAAAAGAAATTAAGGAAATCGTAACCCTAACCGAACAATTAGTAGCATAATGGAAAAGGATATAAGAAAACATTTGATAGAATTGGCAAGACTTCGTACCACTAGAAGTTATTCCCAAGTGAATGACGTGTTAATGCTTGGACTTGATTTCTCCAATGATTATCATCGTAGTTTGGTTGGTGAATGGTTAGGCAATATATCTGCTCATGAATTCGAAAAAGGAAGACCTTTGTTAAGTGCACTGGTAACACATAAAAATGGCCAAAGAGAGCAGGGCGATGGCTTTTATAAATTGTGTGCTGATTTGTTAGGGAAAAATTGGGAGGACCTAAAAAAAGATAAGGAATGGGAAAATGGGGTGATTGCCAAGTGCTATGAGTTTTGGCTAGATAAAGAAAACTTCAAAAATTTTGAAAACGATTTTAAATGAGCCTGTTACAACATAACCCGATAATCAAATCACAAATTCAAGAACTCTGGAACAAGTTCTGGAGTGGGGGTATCTCTAACCCTTTAACCGCTATTGAGCAGATTACTTATTTGCTCTTTATGAAGAAATTAGATGAAAACGATACTGATGCACAATCAAGGGCAGAATTTACAGGCGACCCTTTCACTTCCCGTTTTAAAGGAGAGTTTCAATTACCTAATAGTGACTTAAAAATTGAAAAGCAGCAATTACGTTGGAGTGAGTTTAAAAGATTGCCCGCAGAAGAAATGTTGCAAAGGGTACAACAATATGTTTTTCCATTTATAAAAACTTTGGATACAGATGATTCCCCATTTGTAAAACACATGCGGAATGCTGTCTTTATCATTCCTAAACCTTCTTTATTGGTTGAAGCTGTAAAGATTATTGATGAGATCTATGATGAGATGGAAAGAGATGCCTCTGAAAAAGGGCAAGATTTTCAGGATATCCAGGGGGATGTTTACGAATATTTATTGAGTGAAATTGCCAGCGCCGGTAAAAACGGACAGTTTAGAACTCCTCGCCATATTATAAAATTATTAGTAGAATTGGTTTCTCCAAAATTGGGTAACCGTATTGTAGACCCAGCCTGTGGTACAGGTGGTTTTTTATTGGATGCTTATCAATATCTAGTTACACAATTAGATAAAAAGAAAGGTTCTCGAGAGACCGATGAAGACGGATTTATACGATCTAGCAAGGCTTCTAGATTTAATGAGAAAACTAAAGAAATTTTAGATCAAAGCCTACAAGGCTATGATATTGACCAAACCATGGTGCGCTTAGGACTTATGAACTTGATGATGCACGGTATTGAAAGCCCACAAATAGATTATACCGATACACTGAGTAAAAGCTATAATGAAAGTAGCCAATACGATGTGGTCTTGGCCAACCCACCTTTTACTGGCAATATAGATAAAGGTGATATCAACGAAAGTTTGCAACTAGGTACAACGAAGACTGAACTGCTTTTTATTGAACGTATTTACCAAATGTTACGTATGGGTGGAACTGCCGGTATTGTTGTGCCCCAAGGCGTGCTTTTTGGAAGCGGAAAAGCATTTAAGGAAGCCCGTAAATTAATGATTGAAAAGAGTGAATTAAAAGCAGTCATAACGGCTCCTAGCGGTGTTTTTAAGCCCTATGCAGGTGTAAGTACAGCATTATTGATATTTACCAAAGGCGGTGAAACAGAAAATGTTTGGTTCTACGATATGCAAAGTGATGGTTATAGTTTAGATGACAAACGGGCCAAATTAGAAGGTTATGGAGACTTGCAAGATATTGTCATTAAATATAAGAGTGCAAAGCCGGTGTCTGAAAATGATAGGAAACGCAACTATTTTACCGTACCTAAAAAGGAAATTGTTTCAGAAGGCTACGACCTAAGTTTTTCACGTTATAAAGAAGAAGTATATGAAGAAATTGAATATGAAGAACCCGAGGTAATTTTAGAAAAACTGATGGGAGAAAATGGTTTGGAAGCTCAAATCTCTAAGAAGTTGAACGAATTGAAAGAGTTCTTTTAATGAATTATTCTAGCATAGTAGACTTAATAAACGATAAAATATCAGGCGAATGGGGCAAACCATCTGAAAAGGACAATGATGTTTTTGTAATTCGAACAACCAATTTCACAAATTCTGGTAAGATTAATTTTTCAGATATTGTTAAAAGAAATATAGACGAAAACAAGGTTTTTAAAAAACACCTTGTAGATGGTGATATTATCATTGAAAAATCTGGAGGCACTCCAAATAAACCAGTTGGTAGAGTAGTCTATTTTGAAGATCCAGCTAATGGAACATATTTGACAAATAATTTCACAGCTATTTTAAGACCTAACCCTAACAAAGCCTTTCCAAAATATCTCTTATATGCACTTTTAAATAATCATTTAAGAGGTAAAACTTTTAGATTTCAAAACAAAACAACTGGAATTGCTAATTTAAAACTAGATAATTACTTAAAAACTAAAATTTTCTTACCAAAATTAGAAGATCAAAAACGCATAGCGCAAGTCCTTACCGATTGTGAAGAACTCATTGCCAAACGCAAAGAAAGTATTGCTCTTTTAGATGAATTATTGAAGAGTACTTTTTTGGAGATGTTTGGAGATCCAGTTAAAAATGAAAAAGGGTGGAAAACAAAACGGCTTAATCGGTTTGGGAACTTTAAAAACGGGTTAAACTTTTCAAAGAATGAGAAAGGACACATTATTAAAAGTCTTGGAGTAAGCGAGTTCAAAAGTCTTTCTACTATTTATAAAACTGAGTCCTTACCAACAATTAGTGTATTTAAATATCCTTCTAAAGACTATTTTCTTAAAAATGGAGATTTGGTATTTGTTCGTTCTAACGGTAACAAAAAATTAGTTGGTAGGTGCATTGCGATTTATCCAAACGATGAAAATGTAACCTTTAGCGGGTTTTGTATAAGATTTAGGCTAAAATCTGAAAAATTGAATTCTATCTACTTGACTTATCTTTTTAAGAATGAAAATTTTAAAAACCGCATGCTTAGTAAAGGACGAGGCGCAAATATTACTAACCTAAACCAAACAATATTAGGCAACCTTGAAGTGGTATTACCACCTATTGATATGCAAAAGGACTTCGAGCTTAAAGTACATAAAATTGAAGATTTAATAAAACTACAAAAAGAACATTTAAAACAACTACAAAACCTTTACGGTCGTCTAGGTCAAGATGCTTTCAAAGGAGAGTTAGATTTGAGTAAGGTGGTTTTAAGGGAGGAGTTCTCCATAATAAAAGAAGTAAATAATATTCCTGAAGTTCACAAGTCCGAAGAACAATCCAAAATAGTGTACCAAGATAAAATTACTCTTCCTCCCATTACCGATGAGGAAGCGGAAGACATTAAATGGGAAAAGTTTGACCCAGACAAACCCCTGAAACTTAGAATAGAAGATGTCAGTTCAGAGTTTTTAGCAGGCCTTATAAAAGAACGTTTTAGAAAACATCATTTCTCAATGGAAATGTTGGTTAAGTGCTTTGAGGAAGAACATAAAATGGAAATAAGCTACTATTCCTCCGAACAGCTTAAAAAGAAACCATATCTGCATGAGCGCCAAGATTTAAAGAAATTTATTTTTTCTGCAATAACTTCGTCAAACCAATCTAATCTAAACCCATTTTTAAAATTAGAGCAGGTTTTTTATGATGCACAAAAAGAGAATTTCGATTTAAAACTAAGCGCAAGAGATTATAAGGTATTTAAAGAAAAAGATGCGTATCAGCGTTCTGGTATCTATTTTAAAATAGTTGAATGAGGATAAGGAGCATTGAAATATTAGGTAACTCATTTCGGAGCTTAAAACCAAATCAACGCTTTGAGTTTAATAACTCTAAGGATACAAAACAGCTTTCTACCAAGATTTTTGCAGGTTTAAATGGCAGTGGAAAATCTAATTTTCTTGAGCTCTTCTCTGAAGTCTTTTATTATTTAGAATTATACCATTTGCCTTCTGCTTCTGAAGAAGATAGACTAGGTAAAAGCTTTGGGTTTATTATTGAATATTATTTGCCATATGTTTCTGTGCAAACTGGTATTCATAATCAAGATGAAGAGCAATATTTAGTAAGGATTTCAAAAAAACTTGGAGAGCATCCAGAGTTTTCTTTACATTTCAATAAGGAAAAAGATTCTCGGAGAGTAGATTATACTGGGCCGGAAGGTGAAACAAAAGACATATTACCTAAAAAGGTAATCGCGTATACTTCTGGGCAAAATGAGTTATTGAGCAATCCATACCATAAGGTTCGATATCATTATTTTAAACAGTTAGAGGGTGATAAACAAAAAGGACCAAACCATAATCCCATGGAGAAAAACACCCTGTTTTTCATGGATTATGAATCAAATTTCTCGGTGTTTATTTGTAATATGCTGCTAGCTAAGAAGGTTAATCTTGACTACTATAAAAATATACTTGCCGTTGAAGGTCTCAACAATTTTAGAATTACCCTCAACCTTATTGATTATAAAAATAAAAATGTTGCCTTAGGTTATCGCCTGCAGAAAGAACTTCAAAGTTTAAAACTATGCGCAACAACGTACTATGAAGAAGAAAGTAAAACAGGTTTCATATCTAAAGTTATATTAGATTATAAAGTCAACCAAGCGACGATAGAAGCTTTTAAATTTCATTTCAAAAATGCTTTTGATCTATTCAAAGTCTTTTATGAATTTGACACACTCAATTTACACACGGTTCCTGTCATGACACGTAAATTGATAATGAATGCCCATAAGACTTTGAACTTATCAGACGAGATGCCAAAGGTTGACCCATCAAGTCTAATATTTAGAATAGAAAAAATAACTGTTGATAAGATTATTGATAGGGCAGAAAATGAAATTAAAGAAATATTTTACAAATCGCTTTCTGATGGGGAACATCAATTTAGTCAAGTAATTGGGTCCGTTTTAATGATGGAAGAACCAGGCTGCCTTTTTCTTTTTGATGAGCCAAATACACATTTTAACCCTATGTGGCGTGCGAAAATGATAAGTATTTTAAATAAAATTACCGGAGTAGAATTTGATAGTAATAAACGAGTTTCTCGAGTGAGGCAACAAGAAGTCATTTTAACTACACACTCCCCATTTGTTATTTCAGACAGTTTTAAAGAAAATGTTTACAAATTTGAAAATGGAATATTTACAAATCCTGAATTACAAACACATGGCAGTTCGATTACTTTTTTATTAGAGCTCATTTTCAACAGAGATATTTCAATTTCTGATTTTTCCAATGAAAAGTTGATTCAATTGAAAGAAAGCTTGCAAACTAAGGAAGACATAGCTAGAGTTAAAAGAAGCTTATTAGAATTCGGAGAGTCGATTGAGAAATTCGATGTGTATAGCTATTTAATGGAAAAAGAAGAAGAATTTAATAGTGATGACGATAACCTAATGCCACCACCAACCAATGATTTACAGTTACAATAAAATATCACATAAAATCACCGGTTTTCATAGGCATATTAGTTATGTTTTTGAGAAAATATTCAAACTAGATTTAGCAATCTATGATGAAGAAAAATTAATTCATCCTGATTTTAAAAAAATTGTCAGGGATTCTAAAAAGAGGTTAGAAGAGCCTCTTAAGAAAATAGTTGTGGTTTACTACTACCTTCCGTCATCAGCCAAAATACAGTTAAAAGACGCTTTTACTGTAAATAACGATATTAAATGCCTCACCGACAATAGTAAATATCTAGTGCCCTACGAAGCCTTACATCCGGCTATGGCAGATATACTTAAACCTTTTTTAACCTCTCTTTGGGATGAATATCCGCTTGTCAAAGCAATGGAAACTGATTTTGGTTCTGTTAAATCGCATTATAAGGATTTAATAAGTAAATCTATATATGGAGGATTTATCTGTCCTTTTTGTGGCTTAGAAAAGTTTGATCCTCCAGAGGATAAACATAGGGAAGCATACGATCATTATTTGGCAAAGGCAAAATATCCATTCATATCTATAAACTTCGATTTACTATTTCCTACATGTCATAAATGTAATTCAAAAGAAAAAAAAGACTTAGATGTTTTATACGATAACAAAGGAGTAAAGCGTAGGGCATACAACCCCTACGATGAAAAATTAACTCCAGATTCGCTGCATATTTCAATAATTAAGGAAGAACCATATGAAAAGTCCGATTTAAAAACCCTACTTAAAAGGGTAAAATGGCATCTAGAAATTAGAAGAAATGCTAAAATTGACCAAGAACTAGAAACTTGGTTAGATGTCTATCGTTTAAATGCGAAATATAAGTTTATAATCAAGCAATACGAAACGACATGGTTTGAAATTCTTGAAAAACGTTTTAAAAGAGCACTGGAGCGACATGAAGATTTTGAAACATTCAAAAAGGAAGAATTAAAAGAGGCTAAATACATGATTACCAATTCGACAGGGGGAATACTTAAGTACAGCTACTTTAAATTTCTTCTAGAATCAGAAAATATCGAAAAACGATTGTATCAGTGTGTTCGTAAAATCTCATAAACTTAATTAAGGATGAATTTGTACCAATTACAAAAGAACGAGCTAAAAGAAATAAAAAATATTCCTTTCAAATTAGAAAAGGACATTCAAAAATTGGTAGAAAACAACCTCTCTGCTCTTTTTGGTTTAGAATTTGTCAAATCAGAATTTCAATTAAATGGTCTTCGAGTAGACACACTAAGCTTCGATGAGCAAAGTAAATCCTTTACCATTATTGAATATAAGAAGGGGAAAAGCTATTCGGTTATTGACCAAGGTTACTCCTACCTATCACTTCTTTTAAACAACAAAGCAGATTTTATTCTCGAGTATCAAGAACAAACCAATAAATTACTAAAGAAGGGAGATGTTGATTGGAGCCAATCTAAGGTTATTTTTATCTCTCCTCAATTTACATTGTTTCAAAAACAAAGCATTGATTTTAAGGATTTACCCTTTGAATTATGGGAAATCAAAAAATATTCTAACAATACAATTGTTCTTAATCAACATAAGTCTTCAAGTCAAGCAAGTGTTAAGACAATCACCTCAAACGATGATATTACCAAACAAATTAATAAAGAAATTGTAGTTTATACTGAACAAGATCATCTTGATAAAGGTACAGATGAAACAAGAGAAATATATTCGCAATTAAGAGACCGTATTCTAGACCTTGGAGAAATTGATATGGTACCTACAAAGTTTTATATCGGATTCAAATTAAATAAGCGGGTCATCACTGATTTGGAAATTCAAAGAAAACAATTAAAAGTAAGAATTAACCTAAAGGCAAGCACATTAGATGACCCAAAAGGTTTATTTAGAGATGTTTCTGATGTTGGTCATTGGGGTATTGGTGATTACGAAGCAGCTATTAAATCAAATGATGATTTAGATTATCTGATGAGCCTTATTAAGCAATCATATCAATTTCAGACAAAGTAACTTCTATACGTACAGCATGCAGCTAACTAAGACCGACTTTATTCACTACCTGCAATGCCCAGAGAGCTTGTGGTTCAAGAAAAATAAACCAGAGGACTACCCAGAGGCTGAGCAATCCCTTTTTCTAAAAAAATTAACCGAAGAAGGTTATGAAGTAGAGGCCTACGCTGCAGCATTATTTGAAAATCCTGTTGATCTACCTGAGTTCTTATCAACCACGAAAACCAAAGAAGCATTAGCCCAATATGCTACGGTTTTTTTACAACCCTCTTTTAAAACAGAAACAGGCCTATACGCACGAATAGACATTTTGGAGAAATTAGAAAATGATACTTGGCATTTATATGAGGTAAAATCTTCATCTAAAGTAAGCCGTAGTAAAAACCATGATCACGTTTTTGACCTTTGTTTTCAAAAAAATGTATTAGAACAGAATGGGATATCAGTTGTCAGATGCAGCGTAATACATGTGAATAGCAACTATTTAAAGCAAGGCGAAATTAAGCCTAAAGAGTTTCTTGCAATAACAGAAGTAACTCAAGAAGTTGCAGAAGTTTATTCTACAAGTACATCTCAAATAAACGATGCAATAGACTTACTTTCTAAAGAATATTTAGAGTTGAAAAGCTGTTCTTGTCTTTGCAAGACAAGAACAAACCATTGTGATGCATTTTCGATTTTTAATCCCGGGGTTACAAGCCCTTCAATCTATGAGCTAAAGCGAATTTCAGAAAAAAAGATAACCAATCTAGTGATACAAAACGCACTAGGTTTCAAAACAATTCCCAAAGATTTTGAATTATCTACATATCAAAAACTACAATTAAAATCATTTGAGCAAGGAAAAGCCATAATTAATACAGAAGGAATACAGAATACATTGGCCAAACTTGAGTTTCCTTTGCACTTCTATGATTATGAGGCTTATGGTTCTGCAGTACCCAGACTGAATGGTACCAAACCTTTTGAACAGATTCCTTTTCAAGTAAGTATGCACACCCTATCTGAAAATGGGGAATTGACCCATTTTGAATATCTAGCCGATACTTTAGAGTTTCCATCAACTATGATAGAACAAATGGAACAATTTACGGACAAGCAGGGAACCTTTGTTTCATGGCATGCCTCATACGAAAATAGCGCGAACGACCGTATGATGGAATGGATGCCCAGGTTTAAAGAATATTTAACCTATATCAATAAGAATACCTTTGATTTAGAAAAGCTATTTCAAAAAGAATATGTTGATTATCGTTTTAAAGGGTCATCATCCATTAAAAAGATACTTCCTGTTTTGGTACCAGAATTAAGTTATGATACCCTTGAAGTAAAAGATGGAACCATGGCTATGGATACTTGGGGTAAGATTGCTTTTAATGATACTAACAAAGAAGAAAAAGAGCAAATACGCCAAGACCTTTTGGAATATTGTAAATTAGATTCTTTAGCGATGGTTGAAATTTT
Source organism: Maribacter sp. MJ134 (assembly GCF_003970695.1). Lineage (NCBI taxonomy): Bacteria > Pseudomonadati > Bacteroidota > Flavobacteriia > Flavobacteriales > Flavobacteriaceae > Maribacter > Maribacter sp. MJ134. Next base: position 3,242,196 of record NZ_CP034570.1, on the reverse strand, counting down.
CAACTACTTAAAAACTTTATGATATAAGAAACGTTTGGGATTTTTATATGAAATAGAGTTCCACTTTTCATCTCCCATCATATTTTTCATATCTATCCAATATTGTTTTTCTGTCTTTTGATTGCTAACCACATAAAAGTCGGTTCCAAACAACACCCGATCTTTTATTTCAGGATTATTTAATATTTCAGATAATAGATTAAGATATTTGTTTTCATGGGTAGTATAGCTAATGTCCGTGTAAACATTATCAAACTCAATTATCATAGAACTTATTAAGCTAAACCATTCCGTATAGTGCCAATGCCTATATAGATTCGTAAGGTTTAAGAGATCCTTTTTTAAGTTAAGCCCAACAGTAGGGTTATTAAAAATTTCATTTGCTTCTTGCTCGCGATCTTTAGCCAAAAATTCGTCCCAATTTTCTGATCCTCCATAATGAGCCAAATTTATTTTTAAATTACTTAAATCTCGTTTAAGGCCTTCTTTGGAATAACCAAATAGCAATTGAAGATGTTGGTATTCTTCCAATTCTAGAAGACTTTTCAAATATTCTGGTATTAGTAAACAAGTATAGTTGAGTGGATGGGTAAAGTTGGCCTGAAAATCTATATTCCTAATTTGTTGTAATCGTAATTTTTCAGGGGGTTTGGGCTGGCCGTTCTCATCATTAGAAATTACTTCTTCAAAAATGGGATGTCTATCCCACTCCACTTTTTTATCGCCTCGATAAAAAATGGGTCCAACAGAACAATGGGTGGTTATAGGTATTTCGTTCTGCGCACAATATAACCAAAGGGGCAAAAGCTTTTTATCAAAAGGGTAATAACCCAAAGCAGGATAAATTTTTATGCCACATGCTCCATCATCTAAATATGTTTTTAAACGGCAATTTTCAAGTTTAATTTCGTCAGGGCTACTATCATCATATTTAAAGAATGGGTCAATTTCAGTTTGTTTCTCTATTCGCCTTGGGTCAACAAAAACAAAAGGAAGAAGAACATCTTTATTTTTACTAATGTTTTTTAAAGCTATTAATTCATCCATCTGTTTGAGATAGGAAACAGGAACTATATCGGCATCCATATATTCCATATCCATGGGCAGGACAACAAATTGAGTATTGGGAGGATATTGTTGGGTAAGTTTTGAAAAAATCCCACCTTGAGAGTTGTAATTAGCGTACCGCAAAAGATTTTCAAACCGAAGTAAATATTCTAGCCTATCCTTTCCAACTATTTTAATAAATCTACTTTTTAGCATTTTCCAAAGTCCATTTCGGACAAATTTAAAAGTAAGCGCAATTATAAAAAGTAATACTAAAATATTCCAAGTGCTTTCTATGGGATAGGTGATGTAATCAAACGGAACTAAGACGTACCCATAAATAATTTTGCCCGCAATGGTTTGAATAAATAGAGGTTTGATTGCTTGAAGAAAGTAATAAACAAAAGCTACCCAGGTTAATATTTTTATAAGCAATAAACCATATTTTAAAATTGGGTTTCTTTTAATTTCAATTCTATTTTGATAAGTACTCCATCGCTTATTTCTTTGGGTATAAGAGTAATGGCCCTCAGGTGGTTCGTAGTACTTTTTCAACTTACTAATCACCTTTGAAGTCTTCAACCATTTATAAACGGGTCCCGGGACAAATTGACGTGCCAAATGTTCGGGCACATGGTCTTTCGTAAAAATATGGGTGTGAGCGTTAATAAATCCTGATGAATGCTTTGATTTTGTGTTCATCTAGTTGTTTTGTGATTTTAGACTGGGTGCGACCTTTAATTTAATGTGGCATTCCAATTTAAATCCTTAAGTCGTTGGTAAAATTGAACAATAGAATCCGGTGATCTTGTTGACATAAATTCATCCTGTTTTGCAAACAATATGCTACGAAATTTGATGGTAAGCTTATTTCCTGATGAATTATTGACTTCAGCCGACCACCCTGCCCCAATTTTAGGAATGACAGAAGCTGGTGCAATTTCTAAGGATGCATTTTGCGTTCCCTTTTCTGAGGTGGTAAGATTCAACTCAACCGTAAATTCTGAGGGAACTAGTCCATTATACTTGGTAGTCTCTAAATTTCCTGCATGATTTAAAGCATTAATAATATCTTCAATTCCCTTTTTTAAAGTAATTGGCTCAGTTTGTTTAACATCATAGGCCTTGCAACTTGCCATAAAAATTATAAAACAAAAAATAATTGACTTCTTCATTTTGATATGTTTTGGTTATTAAACTAAAGATAAGAATGTTGTGTAATAAAAAAATAGCCACTTGTGGGTATTTTAGTTCATGTAAATGGTGTCTGACCTACTTAAAACCGATTATATTCTTCAGCATGAACCTCAAAAAGTTATATAAACACAGAAAGTAACATTCAACAATTCTATAAAAACAAGATAAGAATTCTTCATTTTCCTTTAGAATTAACTCCATTAAAATAGGAGATATTTGAGTTCAATTTTTCTATTAGAGCCTTTTTTATTTTCCACATTGAACAATACAACAGCATATTAAGAATATGACAACTCTTTACAAATTGCACCTTTTGTAAAGAGTGTACAATTTGATTTTTTGATACTATTCTTTTAGAACCTCTTTCACCTCCCGATGAATCTTCTCAAAATTCTCCTGAAGTTTTTCCTTTAAATTCCGTTCCGGTAATGGCAATTGCCTGATAAGTTTTGGTGTTTTAAACTTTACCTTTTTATCCTTTCCATCTGCCAAAACCACAAAAGCACCTTGTTGCAATCCATAGAAAACGTCGGCGCGAGTCTTTGCCACTTCACGCTCTCCCTTGGTGACACGAGTATCAAAGTTGAGGTTATAGCCTTTGTTCACACTCTTGGTCTCCTCCTTGACGATTTCAAAAAAACGTTCATAGTACTTGGCGGTGTCAGGGTCATTGGCCTTGCCGAAAAACTGATAGGACAGATTGGCCAAAATTGCCTTACTGGCCATAGGGCCATAAATCATGTCATTCTGGATCTTATCCTGCAATACATAGACCGTGGTAATATCGTAGCTACGTAAGGTAGCGGGTATACGGTGCATATTTAGCAATCGCAAAGTCGCCGCTTCTTCCATCAATAGAAAAGAAGGGTTACGATGGCGGACGCTCATCTGTTTCGTAATCGTATGGATGATGGTCGCGATAACCGGAGAAAGAGACGTTTCGATTTTCGGGTTATTCACAACCGAAACAACCGCCAAATTATCCTTGTGATTGATGTTCAGATCGACCTCATCTGCAGAAAGTGCCATAAAGATACGTTGGGTACTGATCTTTTTGAAAGCATTGGCCAAAGTACTCTTGACCCCAGCCGTCTGCCGTTCGGAATCCACACCACAGATAAAGGCATCCGCCATAGCTTTTGACGTGACATTGTCGGATAGGAACTCAATAAGTTGTGACGTATTTAGATGTTGATATAGGGCGATCAAATGGGGCAGGGTACAAAATTTTTCAAAATCGGTTTTCAAACGCCATATCATTCCCCCGACCAAGCCCTCCACGACATCATTAAAAAATCGGGTAGTGGCGTTCATATTGTTGTCCTTTTGTTCCAAGAGATTTTCCACCAATACCCTAGAAAGCTCGTTGACACTTTCCTCGTCGGGCAGGTATCTTGGCGCAATGGGATTGACCCTTGAATGAATGGTATCGAATGAAAGGATAAAGAAGGGAATATCACATTGACTGAATAAGGGGTAGGCCATTTCGGTGATCTCAAAATCCTTGTAGTCATAGATGACCCCACTAAAGTTCCACTGGCTAAAATGATTTAAAAGGGGATAGACTACGCTTTCTGTTTTGCCACTTCCCGCTGCTCCGATAATGGCAATACCCCTACGGATGTTTTCCAAAAGCAGTTTCCCTTTTGAGACTTGAAGCTTGACCCGGTACCTACCATTGGTATTCGATTCGCTCTCCTTGGGAAAGAATACATAAAAGAGAATATTGACAAACAACAAGGGCAAAGCAATGAGTAGCAGAACCAAAAGGAACTGCTTTTCATCTGGGGACTTTGACCAAACCCAAAACAATCCAAGCCCGATCCAAAGGATATTGATAAAGAACCCTTCCTTGATGAAACGGACCAAAAGAAAGCAAAGGCCGCTTCCAAAGAGAAGGGTTAATAACATCACACTACTAAAATTTAATTCTTCCATGGCTTTGATTTAAATTCCTATTGATCCCGATTCGATGGCCCGTTGCATTCCCCGTCTTAATCTGTGAAATACTTTTAGGGCCAACTGCACTTTATTCGTTGGAATGGCCGGAATGTGCATTCCCGATTTTGAAAGTAGTTTTAGGGCGAGGGCTTTTTCGTTGGTGGGCAGGTTTCCCAAGAGCATTCGAAACATAGCGGGATTTTTGATCAAGGTTTTCTTGGCGGTATAGGTTTCCACAAAGTTGCGGTCATAGCCAAAAACCCTATCAAAGGTCTTTTCGGCCTTTTCGAAGAACTGATCTCGATGAAAACCCCGTTGTACCTTCTTACCATGCATTTCAACTTCCGAAGCCTTGTACTTCGATCCAGGGGAAAGGCTAAAGGTATTGGTCACATCCTTGCGGCTAACGATGATATGTATGTGGGATTGATTGCCCTCTTTTTTCATTCCGGCCACAATCATCTGGCCATTAATCTGATAGGGTGCTGAAACTCTCAAAGAAGCGATTTCCTGTTCCAATTTTTTAATGTTTCCTTTCAATTCCCCACGGGCTACTTTTCGGATATTGTTCTTTAATTTGGCAATCTGTTTTCGGTAGGGGGCATTTTCCAGCACTTCTTTTTCAAAACCCCGATAGGTGCGTTCGTGTTCTATTTTGACGAAATATTTTATCTGATCGACTGTTACCAGTTTCTCTCTATAAAAGGATTTGGCGTAGTCCTTCATTAACTCTCTAGTATAGGTTTTTAAAGCTTCGGTATTATTCACAATTTTTTTGAGTTCGCGTTGGCTCGGACTGACCACGATCGAATAAAATTTGGGTTCGGTTTTTTTGAGTTTTGCGGTATTGGCATCGATTTCCGAAATGACTTTGTCTGGAGAAATCCGGTCTTCAGTTTGGTTAAAAAAATGTTTCTGATTTTCTTGTTCCAGACCTTCGTTTTCCTTTTCGAGATAGGTAACATAATCCGCTGCACTGTTCGAATAACTTTGACCTAGTTTCTGTGGTGTGATTGCTATATACATATGACTAATTTTTTAGACCCCTTTTGAATCGGGCGAGTTCTTCCCTAGTGATTTCCAATTTTAAAAAGTCCTTTCCAAAACGGTTACTGACCAGTTCGACCCGTTCCAAAACATACTTCAATCGGTCCCGAGTTTCGGATAATTTTTCATGGGTTCGGTCATGGTCGATTCTTGAAACTATGTTCTTTTCAGCTATGGATTTTTGTTCGGATTTAGTAACCTTTTTCGGTTCCAATAATTTGGGAGCGTACTTTTTGATTTCCTCTTTAAAGAGGGATTTCAGCATCGCCTCGATATTCATTATGGGAACGTTCTGAGACTTCTCGACGGACTTGATAATGGCGATTACGGCATCGATTCGCTTGCGGTTTTTCTTCTGTCCGGCAATTACGTCTTTGCCAAAGCGTTGGTGGGGAGAGTAGTTGTGCCACTCAAAAAAGTCCATCATTACGGTCAAGGTTTCTGCATGGGAGCGGGCTACCTTTTTAGAGAAAGCACGAAAGCGTACAACAACCTTTGCCCTTATGTTCAAAGCCAGATAGTCATACTTGTATTTGTTTTTCACTTTCATTTTACAACAAACTTTTTTAATGTTTTCAGGGCCTGCCGAATGTTTTGCAACAAACTTTTTACCTATTCCTAGACCGAATTAAGGCCTAAATCATCGATAATCATTTCATTTTCAATGCATTGAAAAAGAAATCAAACATTATAACACCGCTTTAGCGTGTTATCCTCTTGCTATTCCTTTTTCCCCCGAAGGGGTCAAAAAAAATACCTTTCCCTTAAGGTAAAGGCTCTTATAACTACCAGGCTTGAAACACGGTTTTTTAAGAATGAGAAAGATTCATTTTTAAGGAATCCATATTGAATATGGGAAAGCGTTGCATTTCCATAAAAGGAAAAGGGCAACTTTGACAAGTCGCCCCGATCGATAAAAACCTCCTTTCATTAGATAGTGAACATAAATTTGTAATTGTAAAGGTTATTGATGGCCTCCTCTTCCAAAATTTCTTGATAGTCCAAATGATTTTCTTGGGCGTACCTTTTCATTTCAGTACCGCATTTTAGTGTCACTTCTTTCTTGGATTGCTCCATCAATTTTTCCTGTGTATCTCCGTCCAGATTATTGAAATTCAGACGTACCGGTATATCTATATTGATGTCCATTGCGTTTAATCTTACATCAACCCGTTATCCGCAAAACTGTAGTAGTCGCCATTAGGTACCATAATCAAATGATCTAATACTTTAATGTCCAGAAGTTCGCCGGCCTTTTTAATTTTCTCCGTGATGTCCTTATCGGCCTGACTAGCTTTCAATGTTCCACTGGGATGATTATGGGTCAAAATGATCGCCACGGATAATGATTTTAAAACCACTGCGAACAAGATTCGTATATCTATTATTGTTGAGGTAATTCCACCTTTGGAAAGTTGATAGATACCCTTCACTTTATTGCTGTTGTTCAAGAGTATGACCTTAAAGGATTCATGTACTTGAATGGTCTGTTTGTCCCAATTTTCGAACAGCAAATCAGCAGCGTCTTTCGAGGAATTTATCTTTGTCCAAAAATGACAAGGGATGCGTTCTTTATAGCTTATTCGTATTTCGTTAACTTTGTCTTTCATTACGTATAATTTTAGGATTATGGGTATTAAAAAAGAGGGCAGAACTTTTGCGAGAGATGCCCTCTTTGATTTTAAACCGTTTGCGAATTAGGCTACTTTATTTTCAGAATTGGAACCCAATAACATGACTTCATTAATAACCACTTCGGTTATATAGCGCTTCTCGCCTTCCTTGGTTTCATAATTTCGAGTTGTTAATTTACCATCTATAGCAATTTGTTTGCCCTTGACGGCATACTTTTCCACGATTTCGGCTGTTTTGCCCCATGCTACGATATTGTGCCAGTCCGTACTTTGCACCTTCTCGCCTTTTCCGTTCTTGTAGTTCTCATTGGTGGCCAATGAAAATCGGATTACTTTTTTACCGCTTTCTAAAACCGTCATTTCGGGATTGTTTCCCACATTGCCGATTAACTGAACTTTGTTTTTAATGGTACTCATAATTGAAAAATTTAGAATTAATACTAAGAACTGCCCGACTATCGGTCAGCCTTTAAAATCGATTTACTTATTATATTTAGAGCGTTTTCCTCTTTTTTGTTTTTTAACTTTTGTTCTGTTTCATTTTTGAGGATTTGATATGATTTCATTATTTCCGTTTTCGATTTACTTCCCATAGAGCCGTCGCGTTACCTTTTTTTGTTGCCCCGGACTTTCAATATTCGGGGTTGGTAAGGCGTATAAATAAGAGCGAGGCACGAGCCTGGTTTATGCCGCTGTCCAAAAACGAATGTTGTTTATTTGCTATCAAAAAAAGGGGTAAGGTGGCGGGTCGTGAAGTACTTCGAACACCATACATATTGAAATTTCAAATCCTCTTGAAACAGAACAAAATGCAAACAAGGAAATTCCTATCCAGCGGACTTGATTTTGGATTTTTTGGAGATTTATTCGGTTAGCAAATTCTTCTTGGGTTTTCTAAAATTATTAAAGGAGGTACTTAAATCCATAATCGTGTCCAAGATTTTGGAGTGAAGCTTATTCACCGAAATGGAGTTTACGGAATGTAGGGGAATGTGCTGAACGGTAATTCAGAAGAAAGGTAGTATGCGCCCTATTGGGTTTTTGATTAACGCTTATCAACCTGAATACTACAAAAACCCAAGAGGATCCTGCGCAGATAAGTTATGGTAAGATTTGGGAAAAGAAATACTACGAAAGTCAGAAATTCAATATGTACAATCAAATACCAGTTTCCAATAGAAAATGATTAAGAATGATACTAAATGACTTTGCAAATGTTAAAGTTTGAAAATAAACAAGAAAGTGTGCAAAAAGTGTGCAATTTTTAAAACCAAAAAAGCCCTCACATCTGTGAAGGCCTGTATTTACTGGTGGAGAATACCGGATTCGAACCGGTGACCTCTTGCCTGCCAGCAAGGTAACATTTGTATTCAAATGGTTTAATATGGCCTATTTATAGGCTTTTCAAGAATATTTTTGTATATTTAAATACATTTAAAACCATAATAATACAATTTCTGCGTGCAATCTGCGTGCAAATGAAATCTACGGAAATGCCCACATACATTAAACTTTCTTTAGATACTAGGCGTAAAAATACCAAAAAATTCCCTTTAATTTTTCGTTTGACCCATAATCGAAAAACTACAAGCATTGCAACAGGGCATCAATTGGCTATTTCTGAATGGGATCAAAAGAGGCAAAAAATAAAAACTACCTATAAAGGAACGGACTCGCCGTCCCGTCTTAATAATTTGCTTCAGAAAAAAATGGCCCAAATGGTCGACATATTGACCAAGTGGGAAGACAAAGGAAAATTGAAATACATGAGTATTTCGGAACTCCGTAATCATTTGACTCAAAAAAACAACTCTACGACCTTTTATCAATTTACGGAACAACTAATAAAAGGCTTTATTGAATCAAATCGCATCGGGAATGCTAAAATATATCGATTTACTTTGAACGTAATCAAGAATTTTAGAAACGACAAAGATTTTACATTTGATGAGTTGAATTTAGATTTTCTAAATCGCTTTGAAAGATATCATTTGGCGAAGGGCAACAAGTTAGGTGGTCTAAGTGCTTATATGCGCACCATTCGATCCATTAACAACAAAGCTATCAAAGCTGGTATAGCCGACAAAGAGGGATATGCTTTTAATGACTACGTCATACGAAGCGGCAAACCCGAAAAACGAGCATTGACGATAGATGCTATTCGTAAAATTGCGGTATTGGAACTGGACGAAGACACCACTCTTTTCCGTGACAGGAATATTTTTATGATGAGCTTTCTACTCAATGGGATGTCCTTTGTTGATTTAGCACATTTGAAATTATCGAATATCATTGACGGCCGTATCCGATACACTAGACAAAAAACGGATGAACCCTACAATATCAAAATCCATGACGAATTAAAACCCCTTCTTGATTATTTCACAGAAGGAAAAAAGAAATCGGACTACATATTGGACATTGTCAAAGACGATAACCCCATAAAGCAATATGAAAAAATAGTTTGGGCAAGGGAACGCTATAATAAAAACCTCAAAAAAATAGCAAAAAAAGCGGGAATAGAAGAAAAAGTGACAAGCTATGCGGCTCGTCACACCTTCGCGTCAGGAGCGGATGATATGGGAATACCATTAACCGCCATCTCTCAAATGCTCGGACATAAACGTATTGGCACTACCCAAGCATATCTGGCTAATTTGAGAAAAAGCAAAATGGACGAGTACCAAGATGAAATTTTTGGTCAACTATCGGAAAAATAAGTCTATTAAAGTTTCGTAAATCAGGTTAAAATTCCATCAACATACTTCTTGGAACCGTTTTTCGTCCTACCCCAAATCTTACCATAACTTACCTGCGCGTGGATCCTGCGGAGTTTCTTTAGCGTCCCGACAGGTAAGCGTAAAGAAGAAACTCCGTAGGGCGCAAACCGAACTTGGCTCGGCACACCATCTCTTTTCTCTCCCTATCCACAAAAAGCATCCTTTAGGGTGCTAAATTCTTTGAACGAATTCCCTTTGGGATTCACATCGAAAGCCACTTGCCTTTATATTTTGAGTAATCGGTCAATTCATCCTTAAAGCCGTTGAACATTTCTTCTTCTCTAAAACTATTGCTTCCCAACATATTGCCAAGTGCGTATACACCTTTTCGAAGTAGATGCGCCTGTTTTCTGCTCACTTGCTTTTGGGAGATAGTAACCAAGGCTTCCTTCAACCCGTTCTGCATATGATCTTCCAATTGCTGCAATGGGAGATTCGGTCTTACCCCGTCCAATACGAAGAGATAGGCCGCCTTCTTATATTGCCCTGTCTCCACCAAATGACCCGCCCAAAGACTTTTCAGATTATTCCGTCCGGATGTCTCGATGTTTGCCAAGATTTTTGTTTGCCCGCCTAAAACCCTGTTCAAGTCGGTCGATGATTCCAGATAGGCCTGTGTTTTTGGTGAAATCGGAACGCTTACCGGATACTTGGAATATATCGAACCGATGCAAAGCCTATCCTCCCTTTTCTCAAAGTAGAAGCCTTTGGCATTGAAGAACTCTACATAATCCTTCGGAGATTTCTCGAAGGATATCTGCATGCGTTCTGCATATTTGTGATATGACTTCAAGCTCAACCATTCGAACCGTTGCCTGTATTTCTGTGCCATGGCCCCGTAAAGGTTCGGGAACATCAAGGGCAGGAATATCGCCGTCGGACTTGGGCTGATCTCTTTTTCTGTTCTGTCGTTCAAAAGTCCGTCCAATATTTTTTCGTTTTCCCTGATAAAGCTTGGGGAAGCGTAAAAGTCGATTTGCTTGGGCAACTGTATTTGGCCCAAGTTTAGTTTTACTTGATGTCGATGGGAATTCGAAAATCGGAGCATGCCCCTACCGTAATCGGTGCCGAGGCTTCGAACTAGCTCGAAAAGGATTTTTCGTTGGTTTGGCGTATCGAATAACCGCTTGTCGCTAGCCTGTATTATAAGTTCGGCCTTCCTTATTAATTGCTGTTCTTCCTTGACAGATTCCTTAACGGATAGCTTGTCCTTTACAATATCGTACTGTTCCTGTAGCATATTGCCCATTCTTCTGTTATCGATATACAGGTACTTTTTTAGAAATAGAAAACGTTCCGATCTTGTTATTTCCTTGACCAATGGTTTTACACTTAGCCTATCGATATGTTCGGAGAAAAGTAGTTTTCTTCCCGAATTTTGATAAGTCTCTTCATAGGCTTCCTTGATGCATTTTTGAAGCTCCAGTTTCAGCTGTTTACTTTCTGCATCCATCTCGGTGTTTTCGGTCTTGAACTTTTCGGGGTTCTTTCGGATTCCGATACGGGTCGCTATTTCTTTGGCCTTCAGGACATAGCCAGATTTGTCATAAATGGTAAAGTCAACTGCTTTTTCTTCCTCATCATAATCGACCTTGCAATCCAGTTTTTGATAGGATTCCAGAATGTCGGGCAGATGTTCGGGGTCTATCGTCTTGAATAGTTCGTAAGTGGTTTGCAGTTGTTTTTCCAGTCGTCTTTTGACCATCGGCAATAGTTTCGAGCTTTGGTTCTGCTCGAAGACCTTTTGCAGTTTTGGCCCGCTCAACTGTGGATGCACGGTATAGCCGTTGATGAACCTCGATTTGTATCCATCCTTTACTGCGACTCCATAGGATACTCCTAGCCTTCCATTTCGCTCGACCGTCTTTACCTCAATATGATGGTCTTTAAGGCGTTCTTCAAGTTCCTTAAAACTTCGCACCTTGTACTTCTGTATGGTGTTGTTTACGATGTCCTGTATATAGAACCTGACCCCGTTAATGTCCCGGTTCCGGAATTCGGGCATTTCGTATTTCGGAAGTTCCTTGGTCTGCTTTGTATCGGGAGATGGGGAAAGATCGAACTCTTTTTCGAGGTATTTCTGGGTCGCTATGCTCCTCCTGATATCATTGGAAAGGTTGATCTGCAAACAGTCTTCCTTGATGGTGGACGAGACGATATGCACATGCTCGTGTTTGGTATCGTGATGACGGATAACGACATAGGGCTGTTCGCCATAGCCCATGTGTTCCATATACTTTTTGGAGAGTTCAAAAAACTCCCTGTCGTTCAAGTTCTCGCCACGGGGAAGATTAAGTGAAATATGCGCATACCGTTTTTCGGAATCGTGCCGATTGCCAAGATGGTACAACACCCTACCGAAAAACTTCATGTTGGTATCCGTATCGGAATAGGTATTCTGAAAACCGAGTACGGTACTTTCTTCTTTGCCCAAGACATACTTCAGCACGCCCTGTACACTTTTCCGATAAAGTACCCTTGCTATCATTTTTGGTTTTTGGTGTTGATTGTTTCTATCAATTCGAGCATTAGTTGACTAGCTTTTTTGATTTCCCTTTCAAGGTTAGCGTTCGGGCTACGTATGTTCTTGTAGTTGGCAACCTTGACGAGTTGATTGATGTTGGTGCCTATCTTATTGATCTGGTAACTGAGGTTCGAGAAGCCATCGGGAATACGTTTTTCCTTTGTAGTTTTTCCGTTCAAAATGAGCTTTCTTAGAAAAGGGCCGACCGTTCCCCTTTTTCCAAAATCGAGATTATAGGATTGAAGGATGCTCTTCACTTTTTCCAGTTCCGTACCGTTGAACCTGAGCGTTATGGCATGCTCCCTTTTCTTGTCCCCGAGACGTTTTCTACCACCTTTGTTACTAGCCATTTATTAAACCGATTTTATCGTTTTTCACTTCGTCAGAAGTAGGCGTTTTTGCGGTGCGCAAAACATCACTTGCTATCCACCTACGTGGATAAATATAATACATGAAATTGAATTATAATAGTCTAATTATCAATATTTTAAGTCGTAAAACCATTTAAGACCAATAGAGACCATTTAAGACCAATCGAGTAAATTATCTGGTCTAATATGGAGTCAAAAAAACTACGGATTTTGGGAAATATCCAAAATATTTGTGGGTAGGGGGAGGAAAAGGCAAGCGGCTTTTTCGCCGCTTGGGTTTTTACGCGGTGACGAGGGGGTTCGAAAATCTGGAACGGAAAGGCCCCGAATGCGAACCGGCGAAGCGGTTCGTTCGGGAAGTCTTGGAGTGGAATATTTTTGAACTTCCGCAGGAACATGGCAGAACAAGTCGATGTCCTAATTAAAGGATATGTAATGATACTTTGGTTAAAGTAAACCCCATTTTTGAGGGTTTATTCTTCAAAGAAACATAATGAGAAAAAGTATGTACTGAAGATTTTCGAACTCCAGTTGAGGTAAGGGAAATTATTTGATATTGAAAGGCTCCATGGCATGCGCCTCAAGATAAGCGTTGATGGAATCCCGGTCGTAAAGGATATGCTTTTTTTCGGGTTGTGAATACCTTATCTGGCCTTCATCCCGCAATTTTTGAAGGGTGGTATCTGATTTTATTCTCAGTAAACGCTTCGCATCTTTTTTGTCGATCCATTTATCGACTGTGTTGGTTTCCAGTTGGGATCGGACATACTTGAACATCCTATCCAATAGGTTATCAAAAGCTTTTTCTTCGATGCAGATAACATTCATAGATCCCAATATAGCAAATGATTTTCGGTGTTTCCAAACTTGAAAACAGATGAAACTAAATGAAAAATAAATTCCTAATAATCACACTTAAAACAGGGTTTCGCGCTATAAAGAGGGAATCAGTACGATGTTTAGCATAGTAAATGCAGTAGGTATCACAAAATGTGATACCTCAAATCACTCCTCTTGGGCGGCTCTAAGATTTACTAAAACTGGCTTTAAAAGACATGGATTCGAGAAACTTAAAATAGTAATTTTCTTAAAAACTTTCGTTTTGGGTGCAGTTAAATCAACATCAAGTCTTATGAAACAAATTTATTTTGAACATTTTAGATTATCGTCAGTGTTTCGATAGCGTTACCCAAACTTTTATTAAAGCAAAAAAACAAATTCCGAAATTTTGTACCTTTGCAAAGCAGATGAAAGAAGCATTTCGCAAAATAGCATCCCTTTCGATGGCACTTATCGTGCTGTTCTCCACCATGTCCTTTTCGGTGGATATGCACTACTGTGGCGACCATTTGGTAGATTTCAGCATTTTCGATAGCGTGAACACCTGCATGATGAAGGCCGAAATGTCAAAATCCTCTAGCGAATGCGCCGTGATGGAGATGGAAATGGATTGCTGTTCAGACGTGGAAGTTGTTGTTGAAGGTCAAGACGATCTGAAAATATCCTTTGACCAACTTTCATTTGACCAACAACTGTTTGTTGCCTCTTTTATTTATTCCTACATAAACCTCTTTGAAGGGCTTGATGAAAACGTAGTTCCCTTTAGGGATTATTCGCCCCCACCGCTGATACGGGATGTCCAAATCCTAGATCAGACTTTCCTCATTTGATTTTTAAACTTTAGAAAATTAGCCCAACGGCAACCGCTGTATTGGGCAAAACCTGTTGTTCGTGTGTTTTCTATTCACACGGTTTCTAAATGTTTAATAATCAATTTCTATGCTGAACAAAGGCATCAAATTTCTTATCGAAAATAAGTTAGTCGCTGTACTCATGCTGCTTCTCTTTGTGGGGTGGGGTACCGTCAACGCACCATTCAATTGGGAAACTGGCATTCTGCCAAGCGACCCTGTTGCCGTTGATGCCATCCCAGATATTGGCGAGAACCAACAAATCGTTTTTACCAAATGGACAGGGCGTTCCCCGCAGGATATAGAGGACCAGATTTCCTATCCGTTGACCACTTCGTTATTGGGCATTCCGGGGGTCCGGACGATACGTAGTTCCTCCATGTTCGGCTTCTCCAGTATCTATATCATTTTTGAAGAAGATGTCGAATTCTATTGGAGCCGTAGCCGTATCCTCGAAAAACTTAACTCGCTTCCGACCAATTTGCTCCCCGACGGGGTTAATCCGGCTTTAGGCCCAGATGCCACAGGGTTGGGTCAAATTTACTGGTACACTTTGGAAGGCAGGGACAAGGATGGAAATGTAACCGGCGGATGGGATTTACAGGAGCTGAGAACCGTACAGGACTACTATGTAAAATACGCGCTGTCCGCTGCAAGTGGGGTTTCCGAGGTGGCTTCCATTGGAGGTTATGTACAGGAATATCAAATCGATGTGGATCCTGAATTGATGAAGCAGTACAACATAGGACTTCATCAGGTGGTCAATGCGGTAAAAAGCAGCAACCGTGATATTGGCGCACAGACCTTGGAAATCAATCAGGCCGAATATTTGGTAAGGGGTCTTGGCTATGTGGAATCCTTGGAGGACATTAAAAATGCGGTAGTAACCTCGGAAGATTATACTTCGATCCGTGTCAAGGATATTGCGAACGTTTCACTCGGGCCTGCGGTACGACGTGGTATTCTGGATAAGGAAGGAGCGGAAGTCGTAGGTGGCGTTGTGGTGGCCAGATATGGGGCAAACCCTTTGGAGGTCATCAACAATGTGAAAGAGAAGATAAAGGAACTTAGTTCGGGACTTCCATCCAAGGAACTGAGCGACGGAAGCATCTCACAATTGACCATCGTGCCTTTCTATGACCGTACCGAGCTGATAGAGGAAACCTTGGGTACGCTCAATGAGGCCTTGACCTTGGAGATTCTGATTACGATTTTGGTAATCGTCATCATGGTATTCAATCTTCGGGCCTCCGTCTTGATTTCCGGTCTTTTACCCGTGGCGGTTCTCATGGTTTTTATCGCCATGAAACTCTTCGGGGTAGATGCCAACATCGTGGCCCTTTCTGGCATCGCCATCGCTATTGGAACCATGGTAGACGTCGGGGTCATCCTTTCCGAAAATATTATTCGACACCTTGATGAAAACGATGATGGGCTTCCTATAAATACAGTTGTATATAACGCATCAGCGGAAGTGTCCGGAGCTATTCTTACGGCCGTGATGACCACCATTATCAGTTTTATCCCCGTGTTTACCATGATAGGGGCCGAGGGGAAATTATTTCGACCATTGGCATTTACCAAGACCTTTGCGTTGACGGCTTCCATCATCGTAGCTCTGTTTCTTATCCCGCCTTTTGCCGCCTTTTTGTTCAGAAAGAAACGAAGCAAAAGTATTATGGGCTATGTGTTCAGCGTATTACTTATTGTAGCAGGGCTTATCGCAGTGGTCTACGGTTATTGGTTAGGATTGGTGCTTATGGCCTTCGGAACAGTTCGTCCTTTAAAGAACGCTGAATTGGCCGGACGATTATTCGGGGGATTTTCCTTAACCGACAAACAGGCCACTTTTTTAAACATCGTTATTTCGGCAACCTCAATCGTATTCCTTTTGGCAACTTATTGGCGACCCTTGGGATTTGACCGCAGCATTTTTATGAACCTTGTTTTTGTGGGATTGATATGTTTTGGGCTGTTAGGGTTTTTCATCCTCTTTAGAAAAAATTATACAAGGATCCTTCGCTGGGCGTTGCGCAACAAACTATTGTTCCTTTCCATTCCAACGGCTATCGTTGTTTTTGGGGTACTTATTATGCAAAATACGGGTAAGGAATTTATGCCAGCACTCAATGAGGGTTCGTTTCTATTGATGCCGACATCCCTTCCCCATGCCGGAGTGGAAGAAAACAAGAGGGTACTACAGCAGTTGGATATGGCCGTTGCCAGCATCCCTGAAATTGAAACTGTGGTCGGCAAGGCCGGTCGAACGGAATCTGCGCTCGACCCCGCACCAATGTCCATGTACGAGAACATGATTCAGTACAAGTCCGAATACATGTTGAGCAAAGATGGAAAACGACAACGCTTCAAAGTTAACGAGGACGGACTTTTTGCCCTAAATGATGGGAATTTCATCCTGAACCCGAATACACAGCTTGACGATATTACATCCGAGTATAATGAGTCCGATATTGAATCGTTTTCGGAAATCGGTTTGGAGGATCTGGTTCCAGATTCCGGTGGGGAATACTACCGCAACTGGCGACCGGAGATACAGTCCCCCGATGATATCTGGAATGAAATCGTTCGGGTAACGAGATTGCCGGGAGTTACTTCCGCACCCAAATTACAGCCTATCGAAACCAGATTGGTCATGCTGCAAACAGGAATGCGTGCACCAATGGGCATTAAGGTCAAGGGTCAAGATTTAAAACAAATCGAAGCTTTTGGGCTTAAATTGGAAAATATTCTAAAAGAAGCTGAAGGTGTTAAGGATGAAGCGGTATTTGCCGATAGGATTGTTGGCAAACCTTATCTCTTGATCGATATTAATAGGGAAGCACTTGCCAGATACGGTATCCAAATCGAAGATGTACAACGGGTGCTTGAAGTGGCCGTTGGAGGGATGACCCTGACCCAGACCGTCGAGGGAAGGGAACGATATGGAGTCCGTGTTCGCTACCCACGTGAGCTAAGGGAGAATCCAACGGATATCAAGAACATCTATGTTCCTGTGGCCAAGGGCAGTCCGGTCCCATTGAGCGAACTGGTCAGCATCCGATATGAGAAGGGGCCGCAGGTCATCAAAAGTGAGGATACTTTCTTGGTGGGCTATGTGCTTTTTGATAAACTCGATGGTTTTGCGGAAGTAAATGTGGTAGAGAACGCCCAAGCCCTTATCCAACAAAAAATCGACAATGGCGAATTGGTAGTACCCAAAGGCATCAACTATCAATTTACGGGAACCTATGAAAATCAACTACGGGCTGAAAAAACCTTGTCCGTGGTCGTGCCCCTTGCCTTGGTCATCATCTTCCTGATTCTTTATTTCCAGTTTCGTTCCGTAGCGACCTCGTTCATGGTATTCACGGGAATCGCGGTCGCTTTTGCGGGAGGGTTTTTGATGATATGGTTTTACGGACAGGATTGGTTCCTCAACTTCAATTTCTTTGGGGAAAATCTTCGTGACCTGTTCCAGATGCATACCATCAATTTGAGTGTGGCCGTATGGGTAGGCTTTATCGCCCTTTTCGGAATTGCAACGGATGACGGGGTGGTCATGGCCACCTACCTGACCCAGACTTTTGACCGAAATAAACCCGATACCTTGGAAGCGGTTCGAGCTTCGGTCGTCGAAGCAGGGGAAAAACGAATACGCCCTTGCTTGATGACCACGGCAACAACTATTCTAGCATTGTTGCCGGTACTGACATCAACGGGAAGGGGAAGCGACATCATGATCCCCATGGCAATTCCCTCTTTTGGGGGTATGTTGATCGCCCTTATAACCCTGTTGGTCGTTCCGGTATTGTACAGTTGGAAAAGCGAATGGCAACTTAAAAGACAAAACGCATGAAAAGAATAGCGACAATAGCACTTGGGTTTTTATCGGTTTTGGCTGCAAATGCCCAGACCTTGGACTCCTATATCCAAGAGGCGGAAAACAACAATCCCGAGGTACAGGCCTTTGAAATCAAGTACAATATTGCGAAGGAAAAAATCGCTGAAGCGGATGCCCTGCCCAATACAGAGTTAAGTGCGGGTGTTTTCGTTAGCGAACCCGAAACAAGAACAGGCGCACAAAAGGCACGGTTTTCCATCAAACAAATGCTGCCTTGGTTCGGTACCATTACCGCTCGGGAGAATTATGCCAGCTCGTTGGCCGAAGTGGATTATCTGGATATCGCGATTACCAAACGAAAATTACGCCTGTCGGTGTCCCAATCCTATTATGCACTTTTCGCGATCAAGGAAAAACAAAAGGTTTTGGATGAAAATATCCAGCTCCTAAAAACCTATGAAAGATTGGCATTGACTTCCGTAGAAGTGGGCAAGGCATCGGCGGTGGATGTCCTTCGCCTTCAGATTCGCCAAAATGAACTGGAAGAAAACAAATTGGTCTTGGAACAAGAGTATCAAACAGAAAGGACAAGGTTCAATAAGCTGCTGAACAGGGAAGATTCCTTCGCTATCGAGCTTGTCGATTCTCTAACAATATATGAACCAACTGAAATTCAACAGTCCCGATTGGAAGTGCATCCCGAATTGGAGAAGTATGATAGGCTCTATGAATCCATAGCGCAATCGGAAATCCTGAACCAAAAAGAAGCCAATCCCAATCTCGGTTTTGGATTGGATTATATTCCCGTAGCCGATAGGGCCGGAATGAATTTCAGCGACAATGGTAAGGACATCTTGATGCCGATGGTGTCCTTGTCCGTTCCCATTTTCAACAATAAATACAAATCGAAAACCGTACAGAACGAATTGCGACAAGAGGAGATCAACGCCCAAAAAGAGAATCGAAAAAACCTATTGGAAACCTTTTTGAGCGATGCTATTAATAGTCGAGAAGCTGCACGGATCAAATACGAAACGCAGCTAAAGAATCTGGAACGGGCAAACGACGCCGAGGAAATCCTGATCAAGAATTATGAAACGGGAACCATAGACTTCAATGATGTGTTGGACATTCAGGAACTGCAACTGAAATTTCAGATGAACGGAATAGAGGCCGTCAAAAATTACTATGTCCAAATGAGCATCATAAACTATGTAACGAATCAATAAAAAACTGAATACAAATAACTGATTATCGATCTCTAATATAAATTCTAAAAATGAAAAAAATGAAACGAAATGTAACACTGACAATCGCAACAATAACACTGATCACTTTGGCTTCATGTGGGGAAACAAAGAATAAACAGGATGCCAAAATCAGTACTCCTGAAGAAATAGAAACCAAGAAGGAGAATACGGCTGAGATGGCAGATGCGTCCTTTTCGGATGGCATGACGGGCAAGGTTTTCCATAACTATCAACAGATCCGTATGGCCTTGGTCAATTCCGATGCTGGGGAAGTACAAACGGCCGCGGGAAATCTGGCGGAGAGTTTTTCAGAAGAACGGGAAGAAATGAAATCGATGGCAATGGCCATGGCCGAAGCCGATGATATTGAAAAGCAACGGGAGTTCTTTTCCCAATTTACCGAAAAGGTGGAGCCGATGTTCAAGGAATCGATTTCCGAAGGGGCAATCTACAAACAGTTTTGCCCAATGGCATTTGACGGTAAGGGCGGTTACTGGATTTCCAATGTGGAGGAAATAAAGAATCCATACTACGGGGATAAAATGTTGAAGTGTGGAAAGGTTACTGAAACCATAAAAAAGTAAAATATGAAACACACCTATCACATACACGGAATGACCTGCAACGGCTGTCGAAGCCATGTGGAGAAAACACTTTCCGAAGTGGAAGGTGTGACCCAAGTTTCTGTCGATTTGGGAAAATCGGAAGCTAACATTGAGATGGAAAAACATATCCCCATCGAAAAATTGCAGGAAGCCTTAAAGAATGATGGCGGTCAGTACAGCATCCATCAAAACGGGGAGCATCAGCACGAACATCAAAGCAAAAAAGAAGATACCTTCCAAGGAAAGGGAACGGGAACCTTCTATTGTCCGATGCATTGCGAAGGCGACAAAACCTATGACAAACCGGGCGATTGTCCCGTATGCGGAATGGATTTGGTCGAGGAACAAAATCTGTCCGTTTTATCTTCCGAACAATGGACATGCCCGATGCATCCCGAAGTGGTTAAGGACGAACCGGGAAGCTGCCCAATATGTGGTATGGATCTGGTGCCAATGCAACCCGACATTTCCGCAGAGGAGAAGACCTATAGAAAGTTACTTAAAAAGTTCTGGGTTGCCGCAGCGTTTACATTGCCGATCTTCCTGATCGCGATGAGTGAAATGATTACCAACAATCCGTTATACGATATCTTGGAACAGAAAAACTGGAATTGGATTCAGTTTGTACTATCGATTCCCGTGGTGTTCTACGCCACTTGGATGTTCTTCGAACGGGCCTGCCGCAGTATCAAAACGTGGAATCTAAATATGTTCACGCTTATCGGTATCGGTGCAGGGGTAGCTTGGCTATTCAGTGTGGTCGGTATGGTGTTCCCTGATATATTCCCATCAGAGTTCAAGACGGAATCAGGGGCAGTCCATGTCTATTTTGAGGCGGCTACCGTTATTCTGACCTTGGTACTGTTAGGCCAACTGTTGGAAGCCCGCGCTCACAGCAAGACCAACTCGGCGGTAAAGGAACTGCTGAAACTCGCCCCGAACAAAGCCGTTAAAATTGTCGATGGCGAAGAAGTGGAAGTATCCATTGACAAAATAGCATTGGGCGATATTCTAAAGGTAAAGCCGGGGGACAAAATTCCTGTGGATGGCATAGTGACCGAGGGGAGTACGTCCGTGGATGAATCGATGATTACGGGCGAACCTATTCCGGTCAATAAATCGGTAGATAATAAGGTCAGTAGCGGAACGATAAACGGAAACCAGTCTTTTTTGATGAAGGCGGAGAAAGTAGGTTCGGACACCTTGCTCTCGCAAATCATCCACATGGTAAACGATGCCAGCCGTAGCCGTGCACCCATACAAAACTTGGCCGATACGGTATCCGCATATTTTGTGCCCATTGTAGTACTGATCGCGATAATCACATTTATCGTTTGGGCAGTTTGGGGGCCTGATCCGGCCTACGTCTTTGCTTTGGTCAACGCCATCGCCGTACTCATCATCGCCTGCCCCTGTGCATTGGGATTGGCAACGCCGATGTCCGTAATGGTCGGTGTGGGCAAAGGAGCGCAGAACGGTGTACTCATCAAGAATGCCGAAGCCTTGGAAAAAATGAACAAGGTCAATACGCTTATCGTGGACAAAACGGGAACCATTACCGAAGGAAAACCCGCCGTAGAAAAGATAGGTGTGTTCGGCAACACCTATTCCGAGGAAGAGATATTGCAGTATATCGTCTCATTGAACAGCAATAGTGAGCATCCACTGGCGGAAGCGACCGTAAGCTATGGAAAGGAACAAAATACGGAAATCAAAAAGGTCGATGGATTCAGTGCGGTAACCGGAAAAGGTGTAGAGGGAAAAGTCGATGGCAAAAAGTTGGATTTGGGCAATCCTAAAATGATGGACTATGCCAATTCGACCATTTCGTCGGAAATGAAGGACGAGGCTAAAACCTACCAAAAACAGGGAAAGACGGTTTCGTATATCGCCATTGACGGAACGGTTTCGGGCTATGTTGTCATTGGGGACAAAATCAAGAAAACAAGTGCCAAGGCTATCAAGGAGTTACAGGAAAAAGGTATTGATGTGATTATGCTTACGGGCGATAATCATGATACGGCACAGGCCGTGGCCAGCGAACTGAACCTCGCCGATTTTAAGGCAGGAATGTTACCAGGGGACAAACTAAGGGAAGTCGAAAAACTTCAGGAAAGCGGTAAAGTGGTCGCAATGGCCGGCGATGGCATCAACGATGCCCCTGCATTGGCAAAAAGCGATGTGGGCATTGCCATGGGAACAGGTACAGATGTCGCCATCGAGAGCGCGGCGATTACTTTGGTAAAAGGCGATTTAAATGGCATCGTTAAAGCAAAAAACCTGAGCGATGCCGTAATGAGGAATATCAAGCAGAACCTGTTCTTCGCCCTTATTTATAACACTTTGGGCGTACCGATTGCCGCAGGGGTTCTTTATCCGTTTTTCGGAATTCTGCTTTCCCCTATGATAGCAGCCTTGGCCATGAGTTTCAGTTCCGTATCGGTCATAGCCAATGCCCTTAGATTACGGACAATATCAATTAAATAATTTAATGAACATAAAACCTAAAAAATGGAAAATTCAAAACAACATTCAAAAGACGGAAACTATAAGACATTCTTCATGATGCTTGCTTGCTCATTTGTAGCGATGTACATTACGATGCATTTAAACACGTATTCCTTAGACCATGTATTTTTTAGCTTGACCCGTTTCTATATGGTTTGCTTGGGCATCGCTGCAATGGCTGTGATAATGTGGTTCTTTATGCGCAAAATGTACAACGACAAAAAGAAGAATATAGGTATACTCGTAGGCAGTTTGGTTCTTTTCTTAGGTGCGTTAGGTTTAGTGAGAGTTCAAGCACCTATCGTTGGCGACGTGCTTTGGATGAAAGCGATGATACCGCATCACTCGATAGCTATATTGACAAGTGAACGCGCCGATATTCAAGATCCAGAGGTTAAGAAATTAGCTGAGGATATTATCAAAGCGCAACGTAAGGAAATTGAGGAAATGAAACAGATGATCGAACGTCTTGAAAACGAATAAAATTATGAACAAAAACATCATTTATATCGCTATTGCAGTACTGGTAGGGCTACTTTGTGGCTGGCTCATTTTTGGTAGTAATTCTAACGATGGAATGAACCCCGAACACGACCACACCCAAGAAATGGAATCGGGCGAAATGTGGACGTGTTCGATGCACCCCCAGATCATGCAGCCTGAACCGGGCGATTGCCCCATTTGTGGCATGGATTTGATTCCCGCGGAATCAAATGATGAGGGCATGGCCATGGGCCAGTTCAAAATGACAAAAAATGCTATGTCGTTGGCAGATATTAGGACTACGACCGTCGGTTCAGGTACTTCAAAAGATAACACCCTCAAACTTTCGGGAACCATAGAAGAAAATGAAAAAGCGGTCGCGACCCAGGCCTCTTATTTTGATGGCCGTATCGAGAAACTGTTTGTCAATTCCGAGGGCGAAGAAGTCCGAAATGGGGAGCAACTCGCTACACTTTATTCCCCCGAATTGGTTTCCGCGCAACAGGAATTGATCACCGCTGCCAGTCTAAAGGAATCGCAACCTGAATTATATAAAGCGGTACGAAACAAATTGAAGCTTTGGAAACTTTCCGAAAAACAGATCGGGCAGATTGAGGCACCGGGCAAGGTACAAGAGAATTTTCCGATTTATGCAAATGTTTCCGGCACGGTATCCGAGATTATGGTCGAGGCCGGGGACTATGTAAAAAAGGGTTCGCCCCTTTTTAAAATAGCCAATTTGGGAACCGTATGGGCCGTTTTCGATGCCTATGAAAATCAGGTTTCCCTTTTGAAGGAAGGGCAGAATATCGATATTGTTACCAAGTCCTATCCCGATAAAAAATTCAATGCCAAGATTTCTTTTATTGACCCAATACTCAATTCCTCCACAAGAACCATCGAAGTCCGTGCCGTTTTGAACAACCTAAACGGGCAATTAAAACCGGGAATGTTCGTAGCGGGTTCGTTGGCTTTGACATCAGATAAAAAGGATGACACCCTAGTAATTCCAGAAAGTGCCGTCCTATGGACCGGCGAACGTTCAGTAGTTTACGTCAAGACCGACCCCAACAGCCCTACTTTTGAGATGCGGGAAATTTCCATTGGAGATGCGGTTAACGGTGGCTACATCGTTCTTTCAGGCTTGGAATACGGCGATGAAATCGTGACCAATGGAACTTTTACCGTTGATGCCGCAGCGCAATTGAAGGGTAAAAAATCTATGATGAACGATGAAGGCGGAAAGACTATGACTGGGCATGAAGGGCATGAGGGGATTGAGTAAATGAAGGAAAAGCATTGTCCAAAAAGCCCCTTATGGGATTATACGAAAAGCTATTCTTTGCAATCCAGTTGCACTGGAAATCGGTTATCTTTGCACTATGAAATTTTTAGCGGTCATACTATCCCTTTATTTTTTGGCACTCAATGTAGTGCCTTGTGGAGATGATGGTCAAATTTCCGATTCGGTTACAACAGAGTTTCAAGTGGATTTCGACCAGAACCAAGAACACGGCGATTGTGAACTTTGCTCGCCTTTTTGTCAGTGCCATTGCTGTCATTCCCATACCCTTGTTTTTGGTTTGGATATTTTTAAACCTATCGAACCCACGATTGCCCAAGAATGTTTTTCCCATTTTGAAAGTGTCAGCGAAGACCTAGTGTTCTCCCTCTTTCAACCCCCACGGATTATTGGCTAATTACCTATGCGATCAAATGATCGTTCTCCTAAAAATTTAGTCAATTCAATTAAAATTAAAATGAATAAATACGGGATAAGCATATGGCTTATGCTTATGTTCTGTGTATTCAGTTATGCACAGAACACTTTGGAAATCAAGATTTTTACAGCAGAAGAAAAAGAGCCATTGCTTGGGGCGACCGTCTATATCGAAAGCCTGAATAAAGGGACAACGACAGATTTTGATGGTGTAGCCTTGTTAGAGGATGTGCCAGATGGCCCATACAATCTTCAAATCTCCTATTTGGGTTTTGAGACATTGCAAACCAATATCATTGTACCTACAAGTGTCGAATTGGTCTTTTATCTTAAGGAAGGTGCCAACGCCCTGGACGAAGTGGTAGTGCAGTCCACAAGAAGTACCCGTACCATAAAAAGAATACCGACCCGAATAGAGTTCATTGGGGTCGAGGAGTTGGGGGAAAAGGCTGTAATGAACCCAACGAACATTTCTATGGTACTGCGGGAAAGTACGGGAATCCAGATGCAGCAAACCTCATTGAGTAGTGCCAATACCAATATTCGGATCCAAGGATTGGACGGTCGTTATACCCAACTCCTAAGGGATGGATTTCCACTATACGGAGGTTTCTCAAGCGGATTGAGCATTTTACAAATACCGCCATTAGATCTGAGGCAGTTTGAAATCGTAAAGGGAAGTTCTTCCACTTTGTACGGTGGCGGTGCCATAGCCGGTTTGGTCAATATGGTATCCAAAACCCCGAATGAAGACCCAGAACTGGATATTATGCTAACACAGACCCAAGCCTTGGGAAGCACCGCCAACGTTTTCTATGGCGAACGAAAAGATAAATGGGGATGGACACTTTACGGCTCTGGTCATTTACAAAAAGTTTTTGACCCAGAGGATGATGGGTTCAGCAACTTACCTCGAACACGTTCCTTAAGTTTTAATCCCAAACTTTTCTATTACCCTTCCGGGAATACCACAATTTGGTTTGGAGTCAACGGAACCTATGATGATAGACAAGGTGGGGATATCACAAAAATTAAGGAGGGCGAGAACGGGATTCATCAATATACCGAAGAGAACCTGTCCAAACGGATTAGCACACAAGCTGTCTTCGAAACCAAGTTGGATTCGACCCAATCCATTTCGGTCAAGAACAGCATCTCTTTTTTTGACAGAAGTCTAGAAATACCTGATTTGTCATTCAAAGGAACACAATGGAACACTTTTACCGAAGCTTCCTATCAGAGACAGGGCCTAAAATCGGATTGGGTGTTGGGGGCCAACCTTTATACCACATCATTTGATGAATTGGATAATCCCTTGGAACGTGACCAGAATGATAATACTTATGGCCTTTTCGCAAATAGTATCCATGACCTTTCAGAGCGATGGATTCTTGAAACAGGCATACGCACCGATTATGCCGAGGATTGGGGATTTTTTCCTTTACCTAGAATCTCATTGTTGTATAAATCCAACACCAATTTTTCAAGCAGATTCGGTGGTGGTCTTGGCTATAAAATACCCGATATTTTTACGGAGGAGGCTGAATTCATCAATTTTAGGGATGTGCTTCCAATCGATAGGGAAAGCTTGAAAGCTGAACGATCCTATGGCCTTAACCTTGATTTCAATTACCGGACGAGACTTTCGGACGAAGTGGGCTTTTCCGTCAACCAATTGTTCTATTTGACTGCTATCAGAAACGGATTGTTGCTCAATTCTTTGGATAGTGGTTTGTTCCAGTTCGAAAATGCAGCCGGGGAAATATTGAGTAAGGGTGCGGAGACGAACATCAAATTTACCTATAAGGATTTTCGATGGTTCCTGAATTATGCCCTTATCGATACAAGATTAAACTATTTGCCGGGCAATCCCCAAAAACCTTTGACCGCTAAGCATAATGCTGGAAGCGTTTTGATGTACGAATCCGAAAAATGGCGTGTCGGTTATGAGACCTATTACACTGGAAAGCAATTGCTCTCCAATGGAACAGAAACTACTGATTTCGTTACCATGGGATTGTTGTTGATGCGTAACTTTAAGTGGGGAAGTACATTCATTAATTTTGAAAATTTCACGGACAGGAGGCAAAGCCGTTTCTCTCCTCTGGTACTGCCACCCCATGAAAACCCTACCTTTCCGGAAATCTATGCCCCAACGGATGGATTTATATTTAGTGTAGGCCTTATTTTGAAACCATTTGGAAACGAAGACAATGATTAATCAACGATACCATGATACAAGCAGATAAATTTATGGAAGAAAAAGGGGTGCGCCCTACAGCAATGCGTTTGTTGGTCTTCCAATTCTTGGCCAGGAGCAATGCTGCCAAAACCTTATCGGACATTGAAAACGCCTTTGCAAAGGCGGACAGGACAACACTATACAGAACCCTTAAGACCTTTGAGGACAAGGCCATTGTCCACCAGATAGATGATGGTACGGGAATGACGAAATATGCATTATGTGAAGAAGGTTGCAACTGTGAACTGGAGCGAGATCTGCACCTGCACTTTCACTGTGGCAATTGCGGTGAAACAGTGTGCCTGACCGAACAGAAAATTCCACATATCAACCTGCCGAAAGGCTTTGTGGCCGAAGATGCGAATTTAGTTTTAAAGGGAGTATGCGACAAGTGTAGCGGACAATAAATGCACTTCCGTTGCATTCTTATTTTTGCATTCTTGCAGTAATTATGAAAAAGAAAAAAGTAAACTTGCAGGACATAGACCCCAAAAAACATCAGGGCGAACATGCACACGATGACGGACATAACCACAGCAGTCCTAAAGAAATTTCAAATTTTAGAACCTATTTGCCAGCTATTTTCAGCTTTGTGATGCTGACAGTAGGGATTGCCGTCGATTACTTTGATGTATTTCCATTTTTCAAAGGATGGATCAGGATTGTATGGTACACGGTGGCCTATATTCCGGTTGGATTTCCCGTGATTAGGGAAGGTTGGAACAGTATCAAGAACGGAGATTTCTTTACCGAGTTCTTCTTGATGTCAATTGCTACTTTGGGTGCATTTGCCATAGGCGAATACCCCGAAGGTGTGGCAGTAATGCTATTTTATGCCGTGGGTGAACTGTTCCAAAGTGCAGCGGTTAATCGTGCGAAGGGAAACATTAAGGCTTTGTTGGACGCACGACCTGATGAAGCGTTGGTTTATCGTGATGGGAATTTTGTTGCGGTCAACCCCGAAACAGTCGAGATTGGAGAAAGGATACAGGTGCGTGTGGGCGAAAAAATTCCCTTGGACGGCATTTTGTTATCCGAAAAGGCATCGCTGAATACAGCCGCAATAACTGGTGAAAGCAAACCCGACACCATTGCAAAAGACGAAAAAGTTTTTGCTGGAAGCATCAACCTCAATGGTGTCATTGAAGTGGAAACCAATAAAAAATTTAAGGACAGTTCCATTGCCCGAATTCTGGATATGGTACAGAATGCGACTGCAAGAAAATCAAAGACAGAATTATTTATACGAAAGTTCGCAAGGATATATACACCAATCGTTGTGTACCTTGCCATTGGCCTGACCCTTCTGCCTTACTTTTTTGTGGACGACTATGTGTTCACGAATTGGCTCTACCGTGCCCTGATATTCCTAGTGATTTCCTGCCCCTGCGCATTGGTCATTTCCATTCCATTAGGATATTTCGGTGGACTTGGTGCGGCATCCCGAAATGGAATATTGTTTAAGGGTGCATCGTTTTTGGATGCCATGACCAAGGTAAATACGGTCGTAATGGACAAGACCGGAACCGTTACGAAAGGGGTTTTTAAAATCAAGGAAATCAATTCCATCACATTTGACGAAGCTGAGTTTATGAAATACCTGATGGCGATGGAAGAACAATCCACCCATCCCATTGCCAAGGCGATACTGGAATATAAAGCGGATGGTTTGGATTATAAGGCTACCGATGTTTCAGAGGTTGCCGGAAAGGGATTAAAGGGAACGGTCAACGGACAAACCGTTTTGGTGGGCAACAAGGCATTGATGACCTCGAAAAACATAGAGGTGCCCATGGAAACGGACAGTATCGTGGAATCCATTGTAATGGTTGCCATTGATGGGAAATTTGCAGGCTATGTGACCATTGCAGATGAACTTAAGGAAGATGCGCACCAGGCCATAAAACAAATTAGGGATGCGGGAATTACAAAAATCATAATGCTTTCTGGCGACAAAGATTCCATTACGCAGCAAGTCTCCAATGAACTAAATATTGATTGGGCGAAAGGCGGATTGTTGCCCGAGGACAAATTGAACGAAGTCGAAGAACTCAAAAAACAACCCAAAACAAAAGTTGCTTTTATAGGCGACGGCATCAATGATGCACCCGTATTGGCTGCGAGTGATGTGGGTATTGCGATGGGAGGTCTGGGCAGCGATGTGGCCATCGAAACTGCGGATGTAATTATCCAGACCGACCAACCGAGCAAGATTGCAAGGGCGATTAAAATTGGACGTTCAACGCGGAGTATCGTATGGCAGAATATCGGTCTGGCTTTCGGGGTAAAAATAATAGTGCTTATTCTGGGTGCAGGTGGCTTGGCAACGATGTGGGAAGCGGTTTTTGCAGATGTGGGCGTGGCGCTTTTGGCTATTTTCAACGCGGTTCGGTTGCAGCGGATGAAGTGGCAATAGACCACTAATATAAAAAGACCTTTGAAATTGCAGCCCTGTATAATGGTTGTTTTATGGACCACCTTCATTATAAAACTTAAATTATTGGTATTATCAACAAAATTTCAAGATACCTACCAGCACACATATTATGGCGTTACATGCAAGCTGAACGAAAATCACGATGGCAACAAAAATGAACGGAACAAAAAAGGAGCAGGAAAAGGCAATCCGCTACTACGATAAGATTTCGAAAATCTATGATTATATCTCAAATTGGTACTACAAAAACGCTAGAAAATATGCGATTGAGGAACTTGAATTAAAAAAAGGACAAACTGTATTGAACTTACCTTGCGGAACCGGAGTGAATTTCAAATATTTTCAGAGCTATCTGGAAAATTCGGGACTGATTATAGGAATTGACCTATCCGGCGGAATGCTCGACCAAGCAAAACGGAAAACCGAAAAAAACAGATGGACAAATATTGATCTGGAATTGTATAACGCAACCAAGATAGACCAAAATTGGCTTGTTAAATATTCGGAGCGAAAAGGACAAATTAAAATCGACGCCATTTTTTGCGACCTTGGACTTTCAGGATTACCAGAATGGCGGAACATAATCGATAACATGGTGTCAATGTTAAGCCCAAAGGGTAGAATCGTGATTTTGGACTGGTATCTTGAAAAACCAAGTTTAAGAGGCCAATTTGTCAAATGGATTGGAAAAGGAGAAGTGGACAGACCAATTTGGCAATATTTAAAAGACCAAAGTCTCGGATTTCAAAGTAGATGATTCTTTCAACCGTGGCGGTGTTTTCGTCGCTTCAGGAACAAAGCAGGATGGAAAAGCCAGCATGTAACATAGTATCCTCAGGAGTTTTTCGCGTCTTTCAATAAATTGACCCTCAATATTTTCTATAAAAGCATCCGTTCCGTGAATCACTTTTATTGATTCTGTCTATTTACTTAAATTATATAATTAATAGAAGTGTAAATTTTGTAGTATTTATTTTAGTGTTATACCTTTTTTCGGTATATTGCTCAAATAATTACTACAATGACGGTTGCCGAATACATTAAAAAACTCTTGTCCGTAGAGGAATATGCCTTCTCTATGGATGAGCTGTTGCAGGAAACCGACAAGGGGAAAACTGCAATTCTAAGGGAATTGGCTCGCCTTATAGAAAAGAAGGAAGTCTTTAACCTCCGGCAGAATTTCTATGTCATATTTACGCCAAGGTATTCCAATCTGGGAAAGTTGCCTATAAATCTCTATATCCATAAACTTTTTGTATTCCTCGAACGCAGCTACTATTTGGGTTTTTATAGTGCGGCAAAGGTCTATGGTGCAAGCCATCAACAAATTCAACGGGACTATGTAATGACACAAGCACCAAAACCTTTGGACATACAAAAACCGCCATTCGATATCCGATTTTTAACCACGTCGGCATGGCCGAAAAAAAACATCCTTTTCGAAAAGTCGGATGCCGGAGTTTATCAAATTTCAAGTCCCGCTTTAACGCTGCTCGACCTTGTTCATTATCAGAATAAATTAGGAGGACTTAATCGGATGCTTTCCACAATAGAAGAATTATTGGAAGCGGTTACCGCAGACGACTTGACCGATTTGTTGAACTGGTATAGCCAAAAAGCTACACTACAACGTTTGGGATTTTTAATTTCCGAAATAGATGCAGATAATAGTTTATGCGAACAGATTTTTGAAGACTTGGCAAAACAAAAAATATATCCCGTATTGTTACAGCCCAATTCAAAACAACGTCCGGGCGCAGTAGATAACAAATGGAAAGTCGATGTTAATCTAAAATTGGAGAGCGACTTATGATTCCAAAACCATACATAGCACAATGGCGCGAATATGCCCCATGGAAAGAATTTGCCCAGGTCGAACAAGATTTGGTCATTAGTAGAGCTTTGGTGGCAATTTTCTCAGATGATTTTTTAAATGAAAATCTAGCGTTTAGGGGCGGTACCGCATTGCACAAACTTTATCTTAATCCCGCACCACGATATTCTGAGGATATCGACCTAGTACAGATCAAAGAGGGGCCAATAAAACCAATTATGAAGCGTATCGGCGAAGTAATAGATTTCTTTGAACAAGATCGGCGAACCCAAGTAAAGGGCCATGGTGCAAAGATACTTTACCGCTTCACTTCGGAATATGAAGAAGAACCCCGAAGGCTAAAGCTGGAAATCAATTGCAAGGAACACTTCAATGTATTGCCTTGGGTAGAATTCCCATTTGAAGTAAAAAGTGAGTGGTTTTCAGGAAGTGCTTCCATCAGGACTTATAACATCAATGAATTACTAGGCACCAAATTGAGGGCATTATACCAACGTAGCAAAGGGCGAGACCTCTTCGATTTAGACTATGCCAGATTGCATCTGGAATTAGACCATGAACTAATTCTAAAATGCTTCAATGAATACATGTCTTTTTCCGTAGGCAAGCCGCCAAGCAAAAAGGAGTTCTTGTTGAATATTGAGGAAAAAGAAAAAGACCCAAATTTTATCGGGGATATGGAGGCTTTATTGAGGCCTGAAATCAAGTATGATCAAGAGGCTGCTTTTGGGTGGTTAAAATCCATATTAATAACGGAATTCTAAAGGAATCATATGATATATCTTGCCTGATTATGCTCAAACAATCTTTTTATTCCTTAAAAGCGAAAGAATTCATTTATTTTATTGACTTAGATGAGCCTCTAGTATGTTTTAATCTTATAAATACGAATCAACTTACATCACCTTTAATAGCACATTATCATACCTTCAAGAATGAGGAATATCCACTTTACAACGCTAACCCAGATAGTCTTTTAACAGATTTGGATTCAACGAAACTTGGGTTTGTTGGGCCAAGATTTCAATATGTTGCCTTATCGAACTGGGCAAGAAACGGCCTCAAAATTGGATTAGGCATCACCAACACTAAACTCTATTCAGATACGGATATTGAAAAAATTCATAGGATTGCAGAGCTTGAAATAGAATTTGAAAAAATAAGAAGATTGATTGATTCTAACCTCCCTAGTAGGTTCACTTGTTTATTTCTTGCCGAAGACAATATCGATGGTAGAACCATGCTCAAAAACATGTTTTCTAATCGAAAAAATTTCCGCATTGCACCAGTAGAAGTTGATTTTATCAAAGTGCACAAGGCAGACTCAAAGTGGATTGATGCCTATGAGCGCAATAAAAATATCCATTTAATAAAAAGTTATTGGAAAGGTGAAAATTATGATGCAAATCCACAATACGAATATTTGGTGGATGGTATTGTTAAGTTGAAAAAAGCTGAAGATCAAAAATATATTGTCGAGAACTTTGATACACGGCCGTATTACCACAAGTCTTGATTTAAAAGGTTCTGATGGTAGTACTTCCAATAAACCTGAATTACAGAAGTAAGTTCATATTTTAGATTTCGCCTACCCTTCCTTTTCCAATCAAACAGGTTCTTATGTATTCTTACCCAACTAGTAGATTTGCACAATACCAAGGCGACTTCTTTTGTTGATAGGTGTTTTTCCAATAGGCGGATTCTATGCAGAGGATATTCCATGAGAACAAGGTTTTATCGAAACCAATTGACTAAATTAAGGTCTTAATATAACCAAATACCATTATATTATTAGATGAAAAGCTAGGGCATAACATGCAAAACGAAGAGTTAGAAAATTATTTCAAGAGTGATAAATCCGAGTGGTATGCTACCAATGCCAAAGGGGAAAAGAAGTGGGACAAAAATAAGGTTGCTGAATTTTGGAGGCGTATCCGCGAGTATAAAATAGATAAAAAAGATTTCGAATTCATTGGATATGTCTTTCCCGAATTCGAGGAGGATTACTTTGCAAGAAAAAGGAATGATCCCAAAAAAAAAGATGTTAATTTTTGGAAGGAAGGTGAGCTTTCCGAATTTAAAGAATCTATTTATTTTGACTACTCTACTTTTTTAGGTTTCATAGATTTCAAATTTGTAGCCTTCTTTAATACCGCGAGTTTTTTGGGGGTCAAATTCTTATCTGAATCCAACTTTAATTTTGCATTATTTAAAGGAAGTGCCATTTTCAGTAGATGTGGGTTTTTTAATGATACTTTCTTTTATAAAACGACATTTAAGGATGAAACCTACTTTTATAGGTCTAGTTTTCAATCGGATGCCAACTTCATTGATACTAATTTTAAAAAGTGTGTTTTTAAAAGAATCATCGTTGGGGATAATGAAGTATTATTTGAAAACATAGAATCTACTCCCAATAATATTTTGATATTTATTGATTTTGCATTCAAAAACAATATCATGTTTAGGCAATGTAATATGAAGGCAATTTCATTTTATAAATGTGATATTCAAGACGCTGCTTTTTTAAACTGTAATTGGCAAGGTAATGACCGCATTATTCTAAGAGAAGAATTCTATTTAAGGGAAGCTAATATTTACCTTGACGATGATGTAAATTATAGCCTCGGTGACTTGGAATATAATTACCGCCAGTTAAAAAAGAACTTTGACAATAGTAAAAACTGGGAACTTTCAGGTTTTGCCTATGTAAGTGAAATGAAAATAAGGCAACAAAGCCTTTGGAATGAAAGAGATTATTTCCAATGGTTTATTTATTGGTTTTATGGTTTTTTTGGAGGGTATACACAGAGCTTCAAACGGCCTCTAGTAAGTCTGATTTGTTTAATTTGTACTTTTAGCATAATCTATTACTTTATAGATTTTAACCTATTGAAAGCAATCCAAAGAGGTGTTAAAGGAGCGATGCCATTTACAATTATTGATACACAAAACCCATTTAACGGCTATTGGTTAATCGCTCGTAATGTAGAGTTCCTAATCGGTGGTACCTTAATAACTTTCTTTGTGATGGCTCTTCGCAAAAGATTTAAGCAATAGGTAAATTAAGTTTGAAATTCCCCATTTGTATATTCGATTTCCTTGCTTCATCCAGGGATGTTTTTTTTAAGGCCGATATACTTGTTTGAAAGTTTTTTGCAGTAGTAAGTTGTCTTTGTCTTAATGCGATAATGTTGTTGATAAGATGTGTAACGTAGATTGTTAGGGCAATGTCTTTTTTATAATCAAGTGGTTTTGCATGGATTGTCCTTTCACTCTTGTTTTCAGTTAAAAAGCTTATGGATTCACTCATGTCAATTTCGAGTCCTTTTCCAGTTTTAGGGTCTTTAAAGGACATTGTATTAAAAAAAGGAACAACCCTCAATCCATGTTTGTAGGCATTAAGTTCATCCCGATTTTCGTTTATCTCCTTTCCAAAGAATTTTAAAGCTTCAGATATAGCATCAACACTCTCAACAATTTCTTTCTCATGTTCCGTTTCAAAGAGTCCATCATAAAAAATATAGCGAAGGGCAGTACAGCTTTTACCTCCGGTATAATTAACTTGGTCTTTTAAAATATCAAATCTGCTCTCCCTATTATTAACATATTCCCTGAGTTCAGAATAATATTGTTTCCCACTTGACAGGGTAGAAACAATTTCTTTGTCTCTAAGGTTTCCTTTTTTATCTGGTAACAAAGCAAATACTAACTCAAATAGAGTATCAACTGCCATCAAATAAGTCAGACGGACATCAATCTTTATTGCTCTCTTATAAGATTTTTCATCATAGCCAACGATATCTTTGCATAACTTTTCCATCGCTTTAGAACTTCTACTCAGAAGGAACTCATTATTTGATTGCTTATAATCAAAATAATTCACTTGAAAATGGTCATAAAACTGCTTAGCTGTGTACATAGCCCTTTAAAGAAAACACATTAAAAACCGCGTGCAATCTGCGTGCAACGCTAAATTAAAAAAGCTTCCAATTTCTTGGAAGCCCCGTCATACTTGGTGGAGAATACCGGAGTCGAACCGGTGACCTCTTGCCTGCCAGGCAAGCGCTCTAGCCAACTGAGCTAATCCCCCTTTTCACCGCGGCAAAGGAAATACTTTTTAACATGCTATCAAAATCCTGATTAGTCTTTCTTAGAACTCAAGATAAGTACCGGCACTGGAGCCGAAAACTCCGCTTTTAAAATTGTGCTCTTTTCCCATAGCTTCTTGAAAAAGCCTCGCTTACGTCTAAATACGCATAGTAAGTCGGGATGTTTCGACTGAAAATGTTCTAAAACACCTTGATATGTAGTGGCGTTCTCCGTAATCGTGAGCTGGGAGCTAATATCCATGAGGGCCGTATTTACCATTAAATCTTCATCGGAATAGCCTGGGGTCTTTACCAGCAATAGATTTACCTTGGCCCTGTGCTTATTGGTTATGGTAACCAATGGGTCTATGGTTCTCTTCCTTTTCAAAATACCCGATTTAAAGGCCACCAATACATTTTTAAAAGGAACGTACGTTGTTCCCCTCGGCACTACCAATGTGGGTATATCCGTTTGTTTTATTATTCTACCTGAAGTATATCCTAGAAACAATTCTTCCTGTATGTCATGACTTCTAGGAGCCAAAACTATTAAATCTATACCTAGCTCCTTATCTATTTCATTTAAGCCGTCTACGAGCTCCCCATTATAGGAAGCAATTTTAATATCAGTTTGTTTCGCATCAATTTGAGCGATTACCTCTTTTAAACGCTCTTTACTACTTTCCGCAATTTTCTCCGAAACGTTAGCAAGCGTGCCCGTTTTTGATTTTGCGTTGAAAACCTCCATCACAAAGACCTTCGCTCCAAAATCTGAAGCAAAATCTACAGCGTACTGTAAAGTGTGGTGCGCATCGGTAGAATTACCTATAGGAACTAGAATATTAGTCATAATACAATTGTTGATTATTCCCCTAAATTTACAATTAAAACAAATCCGTTTTATGATTCAACATGCAAAGATATCCGAAATTCCGGATATTCTTGAATTAACAACCGCTTGTAGATTGCATATGGAGTCCAAAGCCATATTTCAATGGACTACTACTTATCCCAGTAGCGCCCAATTCCTAGTCGATTGCAAACGTAATGAACTTTATGTTGTAAAGGAAGAAGGTAACCTTATTGGTTGCATCGTCATTTCTTCGGTGATGGACAAAGCGTACGAAAATGTAAAATGGCTAACCAAAAATAACAACATCTATATTCATAGACTTGCGGTGCACCCGTCTCAGCAAGGAAAAGGCTTTGCGCAAAGATTAATGAATTTTGCCGAAGAATATGCCCGTACCAACAATTATGTATCCGTTCGTTTAGATACCTTTGGCCAGAATAAACGAAATCAAAAATTTTATGAAACAAGGGGCTATCAAAAATTGGAGGCTATTTATTATCCAAATCAGAGCAAGTATCCCTTTTACTGTTACGAACTAGTTCTTTAATTTTATTTTTTGAAGACCGCCATCAACTTTAAATCGATAAACAAACTTGCCATTCCTGCAACCATAGCAGGGATTGCGGAACCTTTGCTATCAATAACGGATACTGCCATTGTGGGTAACATTCCCGTTGACGGTATTGAATCTTTGGCCGCAGCCGGAATCGTTGGTTCATTTCTTTCCATGTTGATATGGATTCTAGGACAGACCCGTAGTGCCATCTCCGCTATTATTTCCCAGTATCTGGGGGCGGGAAAATTAGCGGAAGTAAAAACATTGCCGGCACAAGCCATTTTTCTTAATATAGGGCTTAGCATTCTGATCCTACTTTCTACCATCTTTATTGTTGAAGAAATTTTTCAGCTTTTAAATGCCACTGGAAAAATTTTACAATACTGTATCAGCTATTATTCCATTAGGGTTTGGGGTTTTCCGTTGACACTTTTTGTATTTGCCGTCATGGGTATTTTCAGAGGGCTTCAAAATACGTTTTGGCCCATGGTCATTGCTATTACGGGGGCCGTTTTAAATGTAATCTTAGATGTAATTCTAGTCTACGGAATAGACGGTATAGTAGAACCGCTATATTTAGACGGTGCGGCCTACGCTAGTTTAATTGCCCAAGCGGTTATGGCCATCATGGCTTTTGTGCTGTTGCTTACTAAAACCGATATGAGTCTTAAACTTAAACTTCCCATCCATCCAGAACTGGGGCGCTTGGTGGTCATGAGCTTAAATCTCTTCGTTAGGGCCATTGCCTTGAATACCGCGCTCATCCTGGCCGTGAGGGAAGCTACCGCTCTGGGTGATGCCTATATTGGCGCCCACACCATAGCCATAAACATTTGGCTATTTTCCGCTTTCTTCATTGATGGTTATGGCGCTGCGGGCAATATTATGGGAGGAAGACTTTTGGGGGCCAAGGACTATAACGGATTGTGGTACCTGGCAAAGAAAATAACCCAGTACGGATTATGGGTAAGTCTAGTTTTAATGGTACTTGGGTTTGTATTTTATTATCCCATCGGTAGTCTCTTTTCCAAAGAAACACTTGTCCTAAATACCTTCTACACCATATTTTTTATCGTTATCC
Source organism: Maribacter sp. MJ134 (assembly GCF_003970695.1). Classification (NCBI taxonomy): domain Bacteria; kingdom Pseudomonadati; phylum Bacteroidota; class Flavobacteriia; order Flavobacteriales; family Flavobacteriaceae; genus Maribacter; species Maribacter sp. MJ134. The sequence goes on along the minus strand of NZ_CP034570.1, from coordinate 3,204,463 downwards.
TTGGGCTTCCCATGAATACCTTGGCTTTTGTTTTAGATGGATTATTCAAAGGGTTGGGGGAAATGAAATACTTGAGAAATACACTACTGTCCGCAACGTTCTTAGGTTTTGTCCCTGCACTTTTTATAGGAAAATATCTTGGATGGGATTTAACGGGAATATGGATTTCTTTTACAATATGGATGCTGATAAGAGGGGGTGCACTGGTTTGGAAGTTCAGAAAAAAGTTTCGGCCCTTATTACAAAACACCTAATTTTGAAAAGGGTAAGGCCTATTTTAAATAGGTTACCGAACATACGGAATAACATCTTAATTTGAACATATGGGAACCGATAGGAAGAGTGGAAGTCTTTATACCAAAATAGATGGTAAGGTCGCTATCGTGGAGTTTGGACATCCGGCTAGTAATTCATTTACTTCTGAACTATTAGGTCGTCTAACGGCGGAACTAGATAAGCTTTCACAGCATAGTACCGTTTCAGTGATTCTTTTAAAATCGGAGGGGGATAGGGCCTTTTGCGCCGGGGCATCATTCGACGAACTTATGGCGGTCGCTACTTTGGAGGACGGGAAAACCTTTTTCAGCGGCTTCGCAAATGTCATCAATGCGATGCGTAATTGTTCTAAGGTCATTGTGGGGCGGGTTCAAGGCAAAACTGTTGGCGGCGGAGTAGGTCTAGCCGCTGCCTGTGATTATGTTTTTGCTACGGAAGCTTCTGCCATACGCCTTTCCGAACTCTCCATCGGTATTGCCCCATTGGTCATTGCACCGGCAGTAGAAAGAAAAATAGGTGTTGCAGCAATTTCTGAGCTGAGCCTTGCCCCTACGGAGTGGAAAAATGCTTACTGGGCCAAAGAAAAAGGGCTGTTTTCAAAAGTATTCGACGATATTAACGAAATGGATAAAGAATTAGATTTCTTTACACAGAAATTATCGGAATATAACCCAGAGGCGTTAACGGAGTTAAAAAAAGTGCTATGGAGAGATACATCCCATTGGGATAAACTACTTCTGGAACGCGCAGCTTTAACAGGCAAATTAGCGCTTTCCGATTTTACCATAAAAGCTATATCAAAGTTCAAGAAATAGTGCAATAACAGTTATCAATTTTCGTTCTAGTGTTAAATTTATTCATAATGGAGTTTTTCAATTTTTTAAACGGCGACCTTGTCTTTCCAATTTTGGCTTTGTTCGTTGTGGTTATCTATTTTGTAAATAGAGTAAGGACCCGCCGCAAGTTCAAGCGCTAAAAAAGATGTCCAAGAACAAAACTATGCTGTGGGTCATCTTTTATACTTTTCTCTTTCTTATAGGAGCATTCCTAGCTTATGGTGCATTTAACCAATTTCAGAAAACTCGAAATCTACTGGAAAAGGGAATAAAAACTACAGCTGTGGTTACAGAGTTCTCTACGCATCGGAGCGATAGTAGCACCATGTATACACCTGTTTTTGAGTTCACGGACAGGTCACAGAACAAACAAACGTTTAAAAGTGGTATAAGTTCTAGCCCTCCTGCTTATGAAATAGGAGAAAAAGTACAACTTATATATGATAGAACCAATCCAAAGAAAGCAAGGACCGTCTCTTTCTGGGGATTGTATCGATGGTCTGTTATCCTATTAATGATCGCGGCTCCTTTTCTAATTATTGGTGGCTCCTATTTATTATATAGCAGTAGCTAAGCATTATTATTTAAACACGGACCCTTATCTAAGAATTCCTACCTTTGCCAGCTAATTGTATCGTAATGTCAACTATTAGAATCACCAAACAATTCAATTTTGAAACGGGTCATGCCCTTTATGGCTACGACGGTAAATGTAGAAATGTACATGGCCATAGTTATAAGCTTTCTGTAACGGTAATAGGCACACCTATTACGGATACCGCCCATGTGAAATTAGGGATGGTCATAGATTTTGGTGATTTAAAGAAAATAGTCAAAGAGGAAATTGTAAATAAGTTTGATCACGCCACGGTCTTTAATAAAAACACACCTCATGTTGAATTGGCCAAGGAACTGACCGATAGGGGACATAACGTTATTTTAGCGGATTACCAGCCCACCAGTGAAAATATGGTCATAGATTTTGCAGCCAAAATAACGGCTCGCCTTCCAGAAAACATAAAGTTATTTTCCTTAAAATTACAGGAGACCGAAACCTCTTTTGCGGAGTGGTTTGCCAGCGATAACCAGTAAATGACTCGGGGGCGAGCCTACAATGTATTAAAAGGAAAGCTCATATTTTATTTGGACACAGTCGCCGGAACATGATAAATGTAGCTTTTCATACATAATCACTTTACGTAATAGAATAAAAAAATCGGAGCCACAAAAGCCCCGATTTTTTTAATTTCATCATATAATAAACATATGAGGCCTATGCTATCTCCTCTAGGATTTTAGAGGTTTCCAAATCGTTTTGTATGGCATCCCTTTGTTCTCTAATAATTTCCTTCACCCTATGAGGTATCATTGTTTCTGCCAACATTTCATTGTATTCTGAAATGGCAGATTTGTCTCCCCGTACAGCTTCCTCTAACATGGCTTCATCATTGTCTCCGGAGAAAAAAGCTTTTACGTCCATCCAGGTCCTATGAATACTTCCTTTTGCAGTGCCATCGTCGGCATTTTCGGTTTTAAGTTCTGGAACAGCATTGTGCAGTGTTTTTACGAACAGTCTTCGTTGGTCCGCTCGCTTTTCAAAATAAGCTTTGATTCCTATTTCCTTCGCATTTTCAGAAGCCTTTTCAAAGCCCTTTACGGAATCTTCGTTTTTCTCGATTATCGCTTTAATCTTGTTCTCAATTGTCTTAATATCGTTATTCATATGTCTAATTTTAATGCGGTAACTATATGCCTACCGTTTAGCTCTCATAATATATTGCTCAACTCATCATTTGTTTTGCTCTTTAGAAATGAAAGTTGACGCTTTTAATAGCACAAAAGACTATTCCGTTATATTTGTAAACTCGTATGACAACTTTAGAGCTAACCGGAGGAAAGAAAGTGTATTTTGCCAGTGATAATCACTTGGGAGCACCGACGATGGAGCAAAGCTATCCCAGAGAAAAAAAATTTGTCGCTTGGTTAGATGAGATAAAGGCAGATGCGGGTGCCATCTTTTTACTTGGTGATCTGTTTGATTTCTGGATGGAATATAAAACCGTAGTCCCTAAAGGTTTTACCCGTACACTAGGGAAGTTGGCCGAAATCTCAGATGCAGGTATTCCTATCTTTTATTTTGTTGGTAATCACGATCTTTGGATGAACGGTTATTTTGAAGAAGAATTGAATATTCCCGTTTTTCATAGGCCACAGCAGTACACCATTAACGGGATTTCTTTCTTTATAGGCCATGGAGATGGCCTTGGACCGCATGACAAAGGATATAAACGGATGAAAAAAGTATTTACCAATCCGGTTGCAAAATGGTTCTTTAGATGGTTACATCCGGATTTAGGTGTTAAACTTGCCCAGTACTTCTCTGTTAAGAACAAACTTATTTCTGGAGACGAGGACGCCAAGTTCCTTGGAGCAGATAAGGAATGGTTAGTACAATACGCCAAAAGAAAATTGGAAACACAACATTACGACCACTTCATTTTTGGACACCGGCATCTTCCTTTAGAAATCGATTTAAACGAAAAGTCCAAGTACACCAACTTAGGAGATTGGATCAATTACTATACCTATGCTGTATTTGATGGTGATAGCTTATCGCTTAGAGCATATAAGGGTAAAACGGAGTAGTTCATCATCTAAATTATTTGTAATCTTTTTCTTACAACATATTTTGAAGGTTTCACAACAATAATTTAGAAAGTAGCTAGGATGCATATATCTTTACAGTGTTATTAAGTTTTAGTGTTGATTCCAAATCTTCACAGTACCTACAAAAACCGATCTTAATGACCCAAATCTTAATTTACCTACATTACAAAATAGCCCTTCTCCCAAGAGGGGCTTTTTTGATTTGTATGATTAAATCTCCTTCTCGTGCTCGTCAATATCTTTCTGTAAATCCAATCTTCTAAAGGATGGAGATACGAAAGCGGTGACCCCTACGGTTAAAAGTGTCATGGCGCCTCCGAATACTACGGCCGTTACCGTTCCCATAAGTTTTGCGGTTACTCCACTTTCAAAAGCTCCCAATTCATTGGAAGAACCAACGAACATAGAATTTACCGAAGCTACCCTACCACGCATATTGTCTGGCGTTTTTAGTTGAAGTATGGTCTGGCGTATAATCATGGACACCCCATCTACCGCTCCGCTTAGGAACAGTGCAATAACAGATACCCAAAAATACGGGGATAAGCCAAAAACAATAATACATACTCCAAAACCTGCTACTGCCCAGAGTAGTTTTTTACCCGCATTTCGATGTAGTGGAAATCTAGTGGAACCTAACATGGTAATAGATGCCCCAACTGCCGGTGCCGCCCTTAAAATACCGAATCCTTCTGAACCCACTTGAAGGATATCTTGGGCAAAAACGGGTAATAATGCCACCGCACCACCAAAAAGAACGGCAATCATATCCAAGGTAAGGGCTCCAAAGACTGCTTTTGTTCTAAAGACAAACTGTAAGCCCTCCTTTAAACTTTGGAAAACCGGTTCTCCTATTTTTGCATTCAATATGGGTTTTTTAGGAATCTTTAATAGAAGTAATAAGGCCAGAATAGAAAACCCAAAGATGACACACATAGACCAATGTACCCCTATGAGGCTTATAGAAAACCCAGCTAATGCCGGACCCAGTACAGAGGCAAATTGCCATGTAGAACTACTCCACGTTGCGGCATTTGGGTAAATTCTTTTGGGCACTATTAAAGCGATCAAGGAAAAAATTGTAGGGCCTAAAAAAGCCCTGACCAAACCACCTATAAATACCAAAAAATAGATGCCGTATAAAATGTTCTTTGTCTCCATTTCAGATTCCATGCTTGGTAAACTCAGCATAAAAAGACCAAAACTAACTACAGAAAAACCAAGAATGCATTTGATCAAAAGATTTCGTTTTTCCTTTTGGTCCACAATATGACCTGCAAACAAGGCCATACCCACCGCCGGGATAACCTCCATTAACCCTATGATACCTAATGACAAGGGGTCTTTGGTCATGGAATACACTTGCCATTCTATAACAATAAACTGCATAGACCAAGCAAAAACCATTGCAAAACGTACTCCTAAAAATATATTGAATTCCTTGAAACGTAATGCGGCATACGGGTCTATTTCTTTGCTCATCTGCTAAATAGTAATTTCAATTCTATTTTGCTCTGGGTCCAGGACAACGCTCTCATAATAACCATCTCCCGTCGTTCTGGGTTCTCCGGCTACTGTATAACCATCCGTTCTCAGTTTTTCCGTCAAAGAATCTACTTTTTCCTTAGAACCTACAGCAATTGCAAAGTGACTTATCCCTATATGTTCTTGGGCAGGATTAGCAAGCCCAAGTATTTCCGGTTTCTGCATCAATTCTAATCTAGCACCCTCTTTAAAACTTATGAAATACGAAGAGAAGTTCTTTGTGGGGTTGTGGTATCTATCTCCCGCAGTGGCCCCGAAATATTTTTCGTAGAAACTACGTGTCTTCTCCAAATCCGTTACCCAAATGGCCAAGTGTTCTATCTTCATTTAATATCCCTTAGCTTTAATTGAAGGCTCACATTTCCCTGCCACTCATTCTCATCAATTGAGAATACTGCGCTGAAAGGTTTTCTGCTCGTTACCAGGTTTAGCTTATCCCCAAGATTAAAGCCTATACCCCCAATTTTATGACTATCGTACTGGGTAACCGAAAGTTTTAAATGCGCTTCATCTTGTCCTACGCCTTTTGCGTAACCTGTATCCACCAAATTTTCCGCCATAAAAACCGGGCTCATATTCCCCGGTCCAAAAGGGGCGAACTGGTTAAGAATACGCAATAATTTTGGGGTAATGTCCTTTAATGTTATTACGGCGTCCACCGAGATTTCCGGAGTCAGTAACTGCGGGTCAATAGTCTCTTTGACCACTTTTTCAAATTGATGTTTAAAATTTTGATATTGGTTCGCTGACAATGTTAGGCCTGCGGCGTATTTATGTCCTCCAAACTGTTCTATATAGTCCGAACAACCTTCCAAGGCATTATAAACATCAAAGCCTTTAACGGAACGTGCAGATGCGGCCAACTTATCACCACTTTTGGTAAATACCAATGTAGGCCTGTAATACGTTTCCGTTAGGCGCGATGCTACGATGCCTATAACTCCCTTATGCCAAGTATCTTTATACACTACGGAAGTGAATCCCTCTTGCTCCTCGTTTCTTTGAATTTGGACCAATGCTTCTTGGGTAATTTCTTGGTCCAACCCTCTCCTGTCCGTATTAAATTTTTCAATCTCGGCAGCAAACTTCGAGGCTTTGTTTAAATCTGTTTCTACGAGCAGATTAACGGCATGTTGGCCATGTTTCATTCTTCCGGCCGCATTAATTCTTGGAGCAATGATGAAGACCACATCTGTAATGGTTAGCGTGGCCTTGTTTATTTGGTCTATAATGGCCTTAAAACCTATACGAGGTTGTTCGTTGATGACCTTTAGACCGTAATAGGCCAAAATTCTATTTTCCCCAGTTATTGGTACAATATCCGCCCCTATTGCAGTCGCCACTAGATCAAGATATTGGGTAATGTCGTAAATGGTTTCTCCCCTACGCGAACCCAAGGCCTGAATTAATTTAAAACCCACGCCACAACCGCATAATTCGTCATACGGATAGCTGCAATCTTCTCTTTTCGGGTCCAAAACGGCCACCGCATCCGGTAAATTTTTACCAGGCCTGTGGTGATCACAAATTATAAAATCAATTTCCTTTTCTTTTGCATAAGCCACCTTTTCAATGGCTTTTACGCCACAATCCAAGGCTATAATAAGCGAGAAACCGTTATCCTCGGCAAAATCGATACCCTTATAGGAAACGCCATAACCCTCATCATAACGGTCGGGAATATACGTTGCCACATTGGGATAGTAACTTAACAAATAGGAAGACACCAAAGCAACAGCCGTTGTTCCATCTACATCATAATCTCCAAAAACCAAAATGTTCTCGTTATTGGCAATGGCGGTGGCTATTCTTTCTACTGCGACATCCATGTCCTTCATCAAGAACGGGTCATGTAGATCTTCTAATTGGGGTCTAAAAAAGTTTTTGGCTTCCTCGTAAGTGCTAATTCCTCTTTGTAACAATAGCTGCGCTACCAATGTATCCACACGAAGCTCTTTGGCCAATTGGTCAATAGCTTCGGAATCTGGTTTTGGTTTAATGGTCCAGCGCATTCTGTAAGTGCAAGTTCAAGTATCAAGTGCAAGTCCATTTATGCAAAAGCCGACTCAACACTTTATTTTTTATTTTTAATTATTGTTGCAATAATTCGAATAAGTTGTTCTACTTCATCAAGTAAGTTATCCCTTTTACTAGTAATACCGTATTCAACTTTATGTAAGATTTTCAGGTTTACTCTTGATTCTTTTAGTTCTTTAAGACAAATGCTTGCTTTATTAATGTAATCTCTTTTAGTATTCGTTCCTTGAGCCTCACCAAAATTTAAGGCAGAACTACCACCAGACCTTAATAATTGATTTCCATAATACTGCCCCGTCATATCAGAAGGCAAATCTTTACAAAATATAACAATAGCTCCCGCAAAATCAACAAGTCTATCTTCTAAATCAAATTTTTTATCCGTCATATTTTGAATTTGAACTTGATACTTGCGCTTGAACTTTTTTACTTGTTATGAAACACGGTTTTAATCTCCAACTCGGCAAACCGTCTGAACATTTCCATGACCCCACAATATTTCTCTACGGATAAATCTACTGCACGTTGTAATTTGTCCTCTTTTAGGTTACTTCCATGAAAATGGTACTCGATTTCTACTTTATAATAATACTTCGGATGCTCATCGGTAAGATTGGCAATGGTTTCGATATGAAATTCATCGACCTCTAGCTTCATTTTCTTGATGAGTCCTGCAATATCCAATCCTGAACAACCCGCTAAAGAAGAAAGCATGAGCGCTTTTGGCCGCAGCCCACTACTATCCCCACCATCTTCTGTGGCGATATCTATCTTTACATGATGTCCAGAAGGATTATTGCTCTCAAAAGCCATATTTCCTAACCATTTGGTGCTGATATGATTTGTTGTACCCATAATTTTTTGTTTCTTGTAGATTACAAAAATACAATTATCTAACTAGAAAACTTCTCGATGCTAAGCAACGGAACAAGAGGTTTTCGTATAATAAAATCTTTATATGCCCTTAGTAAAACCGCTTGACCCTAGTCACAGCCCAGAAACTGCAGAATTGGCCAAATTTTTTAACGAAACGCTTGGTTTCTGCCCAAATTCTATACTTACCATGCAACATAGACCGGCCATCTCCAAGGCATTTATAAACCTTAATATGGCAGTAATGGCCAATGAAGGTCGTGTAACTTCGGCCTTAAAACGGATGATCGCCTGGGTAAGTAGTAATGCTACGGGTTGCCGCTATTGTCAGGCGCATGCCATACGTGCTGCTGAGCGTTATGGTGCAGAACAGGAGCAACTGGATAATATTTGGGAGTACCGTACTCACCCCGCTTTTTCCGAAGCGGAACGTGCCGCTCTGGATTTTTCTTTACAGGCATCACAAGTACCCAACGCCGTTGATGCGGAGATTAAAGCCCGACTCTATACACATTGGGACGAAGGCGAAATTGTAGAAATGCTCGGGGTAATATCACTCTTTGGATATCTTAACCGATGGAACGACAGCCAAGGAACGGATATTGAAGAAGGTGCCGTAGATAGTGCCAACCAATATTTGGGCAAACATGGTTGGGAGAAAGGGAAACATGACGGTTCTCGTTATTAGATAACTGGACTTTTAGATAAAAAAATAAAACCCTGCCGATTGGCGGGGTTTTTCTTTTAAAATGCCATACTGGAAATTATTCCCCTATTGGATTAGAATTGACTCACTAATTTTGAATGTACATGATATAGACCTGAGAACAAGAATTTAAAACAGACAAAAAAGCTTCTTTTTTTAGCGTTTAGAATTGTTTTGTTTTTTCGGATGTAATGGAAGTTAAATTTTATTATCGTCTTTTCTTCATGTTACACGGAGATATCATGAGATACACGAAATTCGAATAAATATAATTTTAGGTTATGGAGGTATATTATATACTGGTAGGAATAGCACTTTTATTGCATGTGATGGATATAAAGAAATTACTTAGACTATTGTTTTATCGTTTTGCCTATCCTAAAGCAACTTTAAAAGAGATTGGGAAAATTGAAAGAAAAAGGACCTCTTTAATAACTAAGGTCATGCATAAAATTGTAAGACATGAATCCAGAAATTAAAATACTACCAAACTTCACAGGTAAATATCTTTACAAATCAATTCGTTTATTGGTTTTTTGGGTCATCCTCCCTATCGTAATACCCTCTATTATATTGCTACTTTTCTTTCCTGAAAGAGTGTTGGAAATTAGAAGTATTTTTAGATAATAACGCTTTTTGTAAGGACGAGAATTTTTCAATAAAGTAAACCGAACAGGTATAAAGGGATACTATTTAAATTCCCTATTTCAATATCGTCTCGCACCACATAAGCATTTTTTAATCCTTTAATCTGATTTGTGGATTTTCCTTTGCCTCCAATTTCAAATATGTACTTTCTATCAATTAAAAAATCTCCTTTTTCGGCTAAGTGAATTTCACGATCATTTAAGTTCTTGAACTGATTGGCAAAAAAGGTTTCTCTTATAGTGCCAATTTCTTGAATATGCCTACTCAAAGCGCTTATTAAATTAGTGTTATTTAGATATATTTTTTCAGGTTTGGTAAATGCCCCTATTCCTTTGGTTGGTTTAAACAGTTCTATAACCAAATCCGCCCTTTCTAGCAACTTTATTGAATTCAACAAAAAATCCCTTGACATACCCAAACGCTCACTAAGTTTTGAAACATTAGGAGAAAAGGGTGCCGATTGCGCTATGGCTACTAGCAACTTTTTTATTCTTCTGCTATCGGAATAGGGTATGTTTTCAATAGCGTTGAAGTCTATTTCCAATATTAGATTAATGGTTTGTAGCAATTTTTGCAAATAGTTATTTGTTCCTTCTAAGAAATAAGGATAACAACCATAATCCAAATAAGCCTTAAAATCTTTAAGAGGATGCTGCAAGTCTTCTTTTACTTTTTTGGCTATATTATGGTGCTCTTCAAGTAATTCTTGCAAGCTTACTTTTGGCAAATGATAACCCTTTGTAAAAAGAATAAATTCCCTAAATGAAAGTTCTTTTAAGTGATAATTTACAACTCTTCTACTTAAATCTGATTCACCTTTATAAATTTCCAGCATTGATGACGAAGTGAATACTGTTTTGAGTTTAGGGAATTGATCGTAAACCAATTTTAGTTCTCTGGACCACTGAGGATATTTATGTACTTCGTCCAAGAAAAGATGTGTCCCGCCTTGAAGCACAAATTCCTTTGCAAGTTCTATTAAGGTATGGTCTATAAAGTAAAGATTGTCTAAGGAAACATAAAGCGGTACCGCTTCTTTGGTTAAATTAAATTTTATATGTTGAATTAATAGCGTTGTTTTACCCGAACCTCTAGCCCCTTTAATTGCAATGAGCCTATCGCTCCAGTCTATTGTTGTTAGAAGATAGCGTTGTTTACTACTAACATGTTCCAAAAGTTGCTCCTGAGTTGAGAATAATTCGTCCATTTAGGTGAAATTTACTACTCAAATATAAAAAATTGTCTTTTCATATCGACAAAAATTTAATAAAATGTCTTTTTCTGTAGACAAAAATTACAAAAAATGTCTTTTTTTGTCGACAATTTCATTTTCTACAGTACTAGCTAAAAGAAAATTAATTATACCGTTTCAGCTAGAATTGCACGCACTAGTGCCCTTAACTCTCCCACAACCTCATCTTCAAACCAGGGGTTTTTACGTATCCAAAAACGGTTCACAGGGGAAGGGTGGGGCAGCAGAAAATATTTAGGTAGAAACTCTTGAAAGGACCGCACGTTTTCGGTCAAATTTCTTTTAGCGGTTTCCTTTAAATATTGGCCCTGAGCATACTTCCCGATCAAAAGTATTAACTGTACATTTTTAAATTGCTCCCAAACCAAATTGTGCCAAAGCGGAGCACATTCCTTTCTCGGAGGTAAATCTCCTGTTTTGGCCTTACCTGGAAAACAAAAACCCATTGGTAGCACCGCAAAGTTATCTGGATTATAAAATAGTTCTGCTGTTACGCCCAACCATTCTCGTAATTTTCTTCCGCTAGGATCGTCCCAAGCCTTATTATGGTCATGCGCCTTCTTCCCGGGAGCCTGACTCACCAATATAATTTTTGAATTCTTGTTTCCAGCTATAATAGGTCTAGGCTCTAATGGAAGGTGTGGCGCACATACCTGACAAGCTCTAATTTCTGAGAGTAATTCTTTCATATACTTTTTCTAAAAAGTCACAAAATTCTTTAATAACCAAATCGTTAACATACCCCAAAATGTTCCCGTGGCCATACTTAAGATTGCCAGTACAATAGCATGTGGCATCCATTTGATATTATAGGCGGCCGTAACCGCCGGGGCCGTGGCAATACCTCCCACATTGGCCATACTGGCAATGGGCACCCAGGCCATATTCACGTTCAGTAATTTGGCAATTAGTAACATAAATATAAAATGACCAACAAGCCAAACGGTTAAGAAACCAAGAAACGGAACATTAAAGCCCAAAGTGGCCAACTGCAGTTTTAATCCCAAAACGGCCATCACGATAATAATTAAAATACCTCCTGCTCTTAAAGCGAATTTAAAATTCCATCGCGATATAAAATTACTTAGTGCCAAACCTACGAACGAAAGCAATACTACTTTGACTACAAAACTGTCCAGCAAAAAATTGGACAATACTACAAATCCAAGAAGTATGCAGGTGCTTAGCCACGGATTCAATTTTGCGCCTTTTTCTGCACGAATATTTTCTGGAATGGCGATGTCGGATATCTTGAACCATGAATTGAGCTTATCACTTTTCTTGATACCTTGAAACATGAGAATGGTCCAAACGTTCACCAGAATATTATCCATTACCAAAACCGTAAGGAAAATATTCTCAGGGCATTCTACAAGTTCTTTTAAAACCAACTGACTGGTGCTGCCACCAATCCAACTGCCAACAATAGGCGGTATTCCCATCCAATAGTCTTCCAACACCATGGTTTTTGAAATAAGTTCCGTATCGGAAAACGCCCACATTAACAGCACGGGAAACACGGCAATAAATAATGAACCAGAGGCAAATACTACTATAGGTTTTAGACCAATTGCCTTTAGCTGACCTAGGGACAAACTACTCATGACCGCAATAATGGCCAAGGGAATGAAATAGTCTTTACTAAAATTATGGATACTTGCCTGAGAATAGTCGGCATTCAAAATATACGAGACGATAGCAGGAATAATATAGGCCAAAAGAATTGCAGGCACCCAATCAAACAAGGATTTAACATGCTTGTTCTCCCATCGGTCTAGATAATAAACGGCTATGACCGTAAATGTAGAGATAATCCAAGGTGCTAACATGGGTTCAATGTAAGAAACTATTTCTTGCCCCCGACAACAATAACGATTTCTCCTTTCGGTGATTTTTCAGTGTAGTGCTTTAATACTTCTTCAGCCGTTCCCCTAACCGTCTCTTCGTATAATTTAGTGAGCTCTCTAGAGACGGAAATAGGTCTGTCCGCTCCAAAATACTCCACAAAATTGGTCAAGGTTTTCACCAACTTATGGGGCGATTCGTAAAAAATAATGGTTCTCGTTTCTTCCGCCAACAGCTTCAACCGGGTTTGCCTGCCTTTTTTTACGGGCAAGAATCCTTCAAAAACAAACTTATCGTTTGGCAGCCCGCTATTGACCAAGGCGGGTACAAAAGCTGTTGCTCCTGGCAAACATTCTACGGCAATGTCATTTTCCAAACAAGCTCGGGTCAATAAAAAACCTGGGTCAGAAATCGCAGGTGTGCCCGCGTCGGAAATAAGCGCCAAGTTGGCTCCTCCTTTTAATTTAGTGATAAGATTAGTTATACTTCTATGTTCATTGTGCATATGATGACTATGCATTGGGGTGCCAATCTCAAAATGTTGTAATAGCTTTCCGCTGGTTCGGGTATCTTCAGCAAGTATGAGGTCTACTTCTTTTAAAATACGAATGGCCCTAAGGGTCATATCCTCAAGATTACCAATAGGCGTTGGAACTAAGTATAATTTTCCCATAGCACAAAGTTAAGGCCTTACTTGCTTTCCTGTAAAATATGAAATTATAACTGCGCAAAAAGCGATGACCGCAAACATGTGCTGACCATCACTCACCATATAATGGGCAAAAAAAGCTAAGACCACATCATAAAAAAATCCTGCATAGGCCCATTCTTTAAGCCATTTGGAAAAATTACCCCAAATAGCGATTAAACCCAATATTTTAGCGATAGCCAATGGATAAATCAGATAGGTAGGGTACCCCATGTTCTCAAAAAATCCCACGATCATTTCATGATTGAAGAAATAATTGAAAACCGAGAAGCACATAATAGCCGTTAGGACCGCAGTAGCCGAATAGTACAGGATTTTTGTTGTTTTCATATACTTTGTATTGATTGTTGTCTTTGCATTGGTGAAACAAAAAAACCCAACAATTTTGTCGGGCTCTATTCTAAATCTTGACTGCGTATTAAGCGAATCTTCGTTCTATCAATTCCATAAAACGTAACTCGTACTCTTCTTTTCCTTCCCAATTATTATAGTCCGGTTTTACCATATTCTTTATGAACGCAATAGAACGCTCTTCTGTATCAATTGTATTTAACTGAGATAACACCCTATTGTAATCTTCCGTACTATCATTAAAAAGATGTTTCACGAAAGCTAATCTGTTGTTAAGGTCAACTTTTAAATCTTTATTTCCAAGTCGGTCGTTCAAGGACTTGGGGGTTTCTTGGGTAGCTTCAAGAGTTTCCTTAGAAGGCATAAACAACTCTTTATCGTTCTTGATTAAATCTGGCTTTCCCATGAACTCGCTAAGCACTTCCTCCAAGTTATCCGAACTTGGCATTTCTGAAACCATATCCTTAATCGTATCCATCCCCGGAGTCATAATGTCTTCTTCGTGTGGATTATTTTCCGGTACTGAGGCGTTGGCATTGAGAACGGCGCCGGCCATTTGTTCAAATTTTTCCGCAATAACACTTTTGGAAACATCAACCTGTATATCGTTAAGCTCTTCCTCAATAAATTTGAGTACGGCTATTTTTTCGTATAATTTTTTGGCCGCCTCATAGAGTTCCGTGATTTCATTTATATCCCGAGAGGTGATAATGTCCGTTGACATTTTTACCAATTCCTGTTTTAACTTTCTTTTCATCTAACACTTTTTATCTGCTACTGGCGGTTAGTATCAGTAACCACTTTTATCTTTTTTATATGATATCGTATTCAGGAGAACTTTGCAGCATACAAATTAGTCTATTCCCGAATAATTATACCCCTTTTTCAAATAACTTTAGCATTCCATAATCTAGAACGAAAAAACAGCTTATTTTAGTTCAAGAGACTTTTTAAAAATTCACTGTTTGTTTTTTTATGTCTCTTTTTGCACATAACTTCGTTTAAATTTAGAACGACAACTATACGGTCCTTTGAATTTCTGCCTTGTTCCGCATCAAAATAAACGGTAGAAAATTCAACGGTGATTTTCTAATTTAGTCTCTAAAATTACAAAATGTTTCTCGAAAATACGGTTAACCATAAGGAACAGTTCGGTTGGATAGAGGTTATCGCCGGATCCATGTTTTCTGGTAAGACCGAGGAATTGATAAGACGTTTAAAACGGGCAAAGTTCGCTAAACTCAACGTAGAGATTTTTAAACCCATGGTAGACACCCGGTATGATGATGAGATGGTGGTGTCCCACGATGCTAACGAAATACGTTCTACACCGGTTCCTGCCGCAGCCAATATTCGAATACTGGCCGATACCTGTGATGTCATTGGAATAGACGAAGCCCAATTCTTTGACGATGAGATTGTGACAGTCTGTAACGATTTGGCGAATAAAGGCATCCGCGTGATTGTCGCCGGGCTGGATATGGATTTTAAAGGAAACCCTTTTGGCCCCATGCCCGCGCTGATGGCAACTGCAGAATATGTGACCAAAGTACATGCTATTTGTACCAGAACAGGAAATTTAGCTAACTACAGCTTTAGAAAGTCCAATAACAACAAATTAGTAATGCTCGGCGAAACAGAAGAGTACGAGCCCTTGAGTAGGGGGGCGTTCTATAAAGCTATGCTTAAGGAAAAGGTAAAGGATATGAACGTAGCCTCAGAAGAGGTGAAAGCTTCTAAAAAAGATTCCAATGTCTAATTACGGAGAAACCGTTCTAGAAATAGACCTAAAAGCTTTAGCTCATAACTACGTCTATTTACGTTCCAGATTAATGCGGGAAACTAAATTTTTGGCCGTAGTAAAGGCTTTTGGTTATGGCAGTGCCGTCGAAAGAATTGCGCTAAAACTTCAAGATTTAGAAGTTGATTATTTTGCCGTAGCTTATGTAAATGAGGGCGCAGCCTTGCGCAATGCTGGTATAACCAAACCCATATTGGTACTGCATCCTCAACCTATTAACTTTAAAACAGTTATAGCGTGTTGCTTGGAACCAAGTATTTATTCTCCAAAAGTCTTAAAAGAATTCTTAGAGATCGCTAAAGAGGAAAATCAGAAAGATTACCCGGTACATCTAAAATTCAATACGGGGTTAAACCGGTTGGGCTTTTGGGAAAATGATGTGGATTTTATTGCACAACAACTCCATAGGCGTTCAGAAATAAGCGTGGTATCCATTTTTTCGCATCTTGCGGCATCAGAAGATCTGAACGAGAGATCATTTACAATTAAACAGATTGAAAATTTTAAGAGTATTGCTCTAGAACTCAATAATAAACTAGGGTATGAGCCTTTTCGGCATCTATTGAATACCTCTGGCATTATTAATTATTCCGAGGCACAATTTGAAATGGTTAGGAGCGGTATTGGCCTTTACGGTTATGGAAACGAACCAAAAATAGACTCGGAATTAAAACCAGTAGCAACACTTAAGACGGTCATTTCACAAATTCATAGAATAGAGCCAAATGAAAGTGTTGGATACAATAGAGCCTATACATCAAAAGATTATAGGGCCATAGCCACACTACCCTTGGGACATGCAGACGGTATTGGCCGCCAATACGGTAACGGAAAAACATATGTTCTAGTTAAAGGTAAAAAAGCCTTTATCGTAGGTAATGTCTGTATGGATATGATTATGATAGATATTACGGATATCGATTGTGAGGAAGGTGATGAAGTCATAGTCTTTGGACCTCAATTATCCGCGCAAAACTTTGCGGAAAAAGCGAATACTATCTCTTACGAGCTGCTAACAGCTATATCTCCGCGTGTAAAGCGAGTAGTATTGGACTAAATTTCAAGAATTAACGTTTTTTTAAGAATCCGTTTTTTTTCTTACATTGCACTCACTTAATAATAACCATTTTTAAAACACTAAATCATGTTAAAAGAATTCAAAAATTTTATAATGACAGGAAATGTCATTGATTTTGCGGTTGCTGTTATTCTTGCAGGAGCAGTTGGCCTAGTTGTGAACGGCTTCGTTGCCGATATTGTAATGCCTGTTGTTGGTCATTTCGCGGGAGGAATTGACTTTTCAGAAATGAAAATTGTTTTGGACGAGGCAATTGTCGCCGCAGATGGTAGTGTAACTACTCCAGAAAATGCAATCCGTTGGGGTGCTTGGGTAAACACTATAGTTAACTTGATTATCGTAGGTTTCGTAATGTTCATGATTGTAAAAGCTTACAACAAAACAAAAACGCCACCAGCCCCAGAAGCACCGGCAGGACCAACTGCTGAAGAACTTCTCATGGAAATTAGAGACGCTCTGAAAAAGTAAATAGGTATATCCTGAAATGTTTTCGGGACAAGCCGCTGCACTGCAGCTAACTTTAAACCGTCATTATCGTTTCGCAAACGATGATGACGGTTCTTTTTTAGCCCCTAACCTATAGAAAGTGCGCGCCATAAGTGTTATTTGATCTATCTGGTCGAGCCTTCGTTCTATTAAATTTGTTTTAAATATAACTTTTTGTTATATTTTAATGATTCTATTTTATTTCACTTGTACAACTCCCATGAATACCTATTTTTGCCCTTTAATTTAATATGTTCAGATGAAAGTAGCAGTAGTAGGCGCCACAGGAATGGTTGGCGAGGTAATGTTGAAAGTATTGGCGGAACGAAATTTTCCGATAACGGAGTTATTATTGGTTGCTTCGGAACGTTCCGTGGGCAAAAAATTAGCCTACAAAGAAAAGGAATATACCATTATCGGTTTGGCGGATGCCGTAGCCGCTAGACCGGATATCGCAATTTTTTCTGCCGGTGGCGATACTTCTCTAGTGTGGGCTCCAAAATTTGCAGAAGCTGGTACCACGGTCATCGATAACTCCTCGGCATGGCGTATGGACCCCACTAAAAAACTGGTAGTACCCGAAATAAATGCTGCTGAACTCACCAAAACGGACAAGATTATTGCCAACCCCAACTGTTCTACCATACAATTGGTCATGGCCTTGGCACCGCTTCACGAGAAGTATAAAATGAAGCGCGTGGTAATTTCTACCTACCAGTCTGTTTCGGGAACCGGCGTAAAAGCGGTACAACAATTAGAGAACGAGATAGCTGGTGTTCAGGGAGAAATGGCCTATCCTTATCCCATTGGTCGCAACGCGCTACCCCATTGCGATGTGTTTATGGAAAACGGGTATACCAAAGAGGAAATGAAACTGGCACGGGAACCTCAAAAAATATTGGATGATAGAAGCTTTTCCATCTCTGCCACCGCAGTACGTATTCCTACTTCTGGCGGTCACTCTGAATCCGTTAATGTAGAATTCTTGAATGATTTTCAACTCAACGACGTTCGTCAATTGTTGAACGAAACCCCTGGCGTTACGGTTCAGGATAACCCGGATACCAATACCTACCCCATGCCCATATACGCCCATGATAAGGATGAGGTTTTTGTGGGTCGTATCCGTAGGGACGAGACACAACGCAACACGTTAAATATGTGGATCGTTGCGGACAACCTTAGAAAGGGAGCTGCTACGAACGCTGTGCAAATAGCAGAGTATTTGGTAGCGCATGAATTGGTATGATTATAATCTACAAAACAGTGTTAAAACCTTCAGAACATCCCTGTCCCGAAGGTTTTTTTATGCTATTTTTAGTGCGACTAATTTCTAAGAAAGATGAAAAATTTAATCCCCTGTTTTTTGACAGCCGCATTGCTTGCCGCCTGTACTAACGAAGCTAAAAGAGAACCCATCGCTGTGAACTACCCGACCACTAAGAAAGTTGATACCATAGATACGTATTTCGGAACCGATGTTCAGGACCCCTATCGCTGGCTTGAAGATGACCGCAGTGCGGAGACCGAGGCTTGGGTAAAGGAACAGAACAGCACAACCTTTGGTTTCTTGGATAATATTCCGTTCAGAGATGATTTAAAAGACCGATTGTCTAAATTATGGAATTATGAAAAATTGGGTTCTCCCTTTAAAGAAGGAGATTATACGTATTTCTACAAGAACGACGGTCTACAAAACCAATACGTAGTCTACAGACAAAAAGGTGACGAGGAACCTGAAATATTCCTGAATCCTAATACATTTTCCGAAGATGGTACTACCTCTTTGGCAGGGTTACGTTTTACCAAGGACGGCTCCTTGGCTACCTATCTTATTTCCGAGGGTGGAAGCGACTGGCGTAAGGCTATCGTAATAGACACGGAAACCAGGGAAATTGTCGAAGACACGTTGGTTGATATTAAGTTCAGCGGAATTTCTTGGCGTGGCAAGGAGGGTTTTTATTATTCCAGTTATGATAAGCCAAAAGGAAGCGAATTATCTGCCAAAACGGACCAGCACAAAGTATATTACCACAAACTAGGAACCCCCCAGAAAGAAGACGAACTGGTTTACGGAGGTAAGCCTTTGGAAAAGCACCGCTATGTTGGTGCCAGTGTTACCGAGGATGATAGATTTCTCATTATATCCGCTTCCGTTTCAACATCGGGAAATAAACTTTTTATACAGGATTTGGAAGATCCTAACGGACTTTTAATTCCAATGGTAGAGGACACCGATTCCGACAATTACATCATAGATAATGTAGGTCCTAAACTGTATGTAGTCACCAACAGAAATGCTCCTAATCAAAAAATTGTGACCGTGGACGCCGTAAATCCAAGTCACGAGAATTGGGTAGATTTTATTGCCGAAACAGAAAACGTATTAAGCCCTAATACGGGTGGCGGTTATTTCTTCGCAGAATATATGGTCGATGCTATTTCAAAAGTACTGCAATATGACTACGACGGAAAACTTGTGAGAGAAGTAAAACTCCCCGGAGTTGGTAGCGCAAGTGGTTTTGGCGGTAAAAAAGAAGACAAGGAATTCTATTTTTCTTTTACTAACTATAATACCCCTGGTTCCTCCTATAAATACAATGTAGAAACTGGTGAATACGAACAATATTGGAAGCCAGAAATAGATTTTAATCCCGCCGATTATGAATCTACACAGG
This sequence comes from Maribacter sp. MJ134, assembly GCF_003970695.1. Classification (NCBI taxonomy): domain Bacteria; kingdom Pseudomonadati; phylum Bacteroidota; class Flavobacteriia; order Flavobacteriales; family Flavobacteriaceae; genus Maribacter; species Maribacter sp. MJ134. The sequence goes on along the minus strand of NZ_CP034570.1, from coordinate 3,184,675 downwards.
TCTTTTATACCTCAAAGGATGGGACTAAAGTACCCATGATTATTACGCATAAAAAAGGATTGGTGTTAAATGGTAAAAATCCTACCATCCTATATGGTTATGGTGGCTTTAATATAAGTTTAACGCCTTCGTTCAGTATTGTAAATGCGGTTTGGATGGAGCAAGGTGGTGTCTATGCCGTGCCTAATCTTAGAGGTGGTGGAGAATACGGTAAAAAATGGCATGACGCTGGGATTAAAACCAAGAAGCAGAACGTGTTCGATGATTTTATAGCTGCTGCGGAATACCTTATCGCAAAGAACTATACTTCTAGCGAATATTTAGCTATTAGAGGAGGTTCCAACGGTGGACTTTTAGTCGGTGCCACAATGACGCAAAGACCGGACTTAATGCAAGTTGCCTTACCGGCCGTTGGGGTTATGGACATGCTTCGCTATCATACCTTCACAGCAGGCGCTGGATGGGCCTATGATTATGGTACTGCAGAGGAGACCGAGGAAATGTTCAACTATCTCAAAGGATATTCGCCGGTACACAATGTAAAGGAAGGTGTGTCTTACCCTGCGACCTTAGTCACCACAGGAGATCATGACGACCGTGTGGTCCCTGCCCACAGTTTCAAATTTGCTGCGGAACTACAGGAAAAACAGGCCGGGGAGGCCCCAACCCTTATCCGTATAGAGACCAATGCTGGTCATGGTGCGGGAACACCTGTGAGTAAAACCATAGAACAGTACGCCGATATATTTGGATTTACACTTTATAATATGGGCTATAGCGAACTCCCCAATCAGGCGGTATTAAAGGAATTTAAGGATTAATAGGAATACATCAATAAATTACAAGAAAATCCGTTCGTAATAGTAACGGATTTTTCCATTTAAAACCAATACAGAGTATATCCCCATGCTGCGAATAGAAAACGTCTCTTACACCTATGATGAATTGCCCGTTCTCGAAAACATCCATCTTAGAATACAACGTAGGGAACATGTTGCCATTATCGGTGAAAGTGGCTGCGGGAAAAGCACCTTGTTGAAAATTATTTATGGTCTAATGGATTTAGAACAGGGAGCTGTCTTTTGGGAAGACAAGCCAGTCCTTGGTCCGGCCTTTCATTTGGTTCCCGGAGCGTCCTTCATGAAATACTTGTCACAGGACTTTGATTTGATGCCCTTTACCACGGTTGCTGAAAATATTAGCCAATACCTCTCTGTATTCTACCCCAAAGAACTAAAAGCGCGTACGGCGGAACTTCTGGAAATGATAGAACTCACTGAATTTGCCCATAAAAAGGTAAATACATTAAGTGGCGGACAACAACAAAGAGTGGCCTTGGCGAGGGTACTGGCACAGAAGCCTGATATACTACTGCTAGACGAGCCCTTTGGACATATAGACAATTTTTTGAAAAACAGTTTAAGAAGAAGTATTTTTATGTATTTAAAAGAAAACGGAATTACCTGTATCGTTGCCACCCACGATTTTAATGATGTTCTTCCTTTTACCGATCGTGTTTTCGTCTTGCGCGACAAGACCATAATTGCCAAAGGAAAACCAATGGAGCTGTATAAAAATCCTAAAGACCTTTATATCGCGTCCCTTTTTGGAGAAGCTACGAGCATTGCTATAGACGTGCTTAAATCCTATGGAAACACCAAGAGAAGAATAATAGTCTATGCGCACGAGTTCCGCGTTTCAGAAGTCTCAGGTATTCCGACAACGGTAAAAACATCCTATCCAATGGGCAACTATTATCTGGTACAAGGACTCATGGATAATGGTGAGAACGTTTTTTTTAATGCTGAAAGCGATTTACCTGCCGAAAAAAAGGTATTTCTTAATGTTTCCATTGAAACAATCAATCAACGTATACAACAACCTTCTGTTCTGTAATTTTCTGATTATTAATATTTTATATGCCATTGAGCAAAAATAATAGAGCTTTCGTCGAAATAAGTGATTTCCCACAAACTATTTTTAGGTCTAGTACGTTATACCATTTGAAATTTTAAAGTCATTAGTTATGAAACGTTTACATTTGGCACTTACCCTTATCGTATTTGTATTGTTACTTCTTCCTGTTTTTATAAAATAGACAGTATAATAGACACCATCACAAGTAAGGTCACCTAGTGATTTCCTACTTTTGCTACAAGACAAACCGTATTGGACAATAGTAGCATCTTACAAGAACTGCAATTTAAGGCTATTCGCAGTAGTGGCCCTGGCGGCCAGCATGCCAATAAAGTCTCTTCTAAAGTTGAATTGGTTTTTGATATCGCCCATTCTAAAGGGCTATCGGAAGCGGAGAAGAATCGTCTTTTTTTTAAACTCAAATCAAAACTTTCTAAAGAGAACGTACTTACGCTACAGTGCGACGAATCTCGTAGCCAACACAAAAACAAGGATTTAGTTATTAAACGCTTTTTTGAACTTTTAAAAAGAGCATTGCTAGTGCCTAAAAAGAGAAAGCGTACCAAACCCTCCAAAGGTGCTATTGAAAAGCGACTACAGGCAAAAAAGAGAGCGGCACTTAAAAAAGTTAACCGCTCCAAACCAAGATTAGATTAATTACGCACCTTTTTACATGTTCTCCGTATCGTAGAAAAACTGAGCGCGTTGTATTTTACCATTGGCCACCTCGTAAACACATAGTTCATCCATTTTTACGCGACCGCCCTGCTTAAAGGTAACATCACTACTCATGGGCACTACAAAATGATTTGCCGCAACTGTTGGTTCTCCAACATCGCCTCCATGCATTTCCTCAATATTATCGGACCATTGTTTAAATCCTTCTAAAATATTAGCCTTGCCTTTTGTCACTTGCTCACCCATGGACCAATTATGCATTTCAATGCTTACGGCATCATCTGCATACATATCATACGCCTCGTCATATTTGCCTTCACGGCACAGACGAACTAATTTGTTGGCTACATCTTGTGTTGTCATGATTATCTGTTTTTATTGATTAATTCCATTCAATATAGGAAATGTCCATCGCTTTTTAGACCAAAATAACGTTAAAATAAAATAGTAGTTACCTGATATTGAGTATCGTGGATGTACTTTGATTGAACTGAATCGTGTCTCCCGTTTGTTTGCCCAACAGCAGTTTACCAATGGGAGTGCCTGGAGAAATACAAAATAGTGATACCTCTTTGTACGTGAGCGCTCCGGCAGAAATAGCAATGTAGTACGACTGTTTATCCGTGACAACAACAGCGCCCAAACCCGCACGATTATGTTCTGTAGTGGTAGCCACTTTTTGTAATGTTCCGTGCATTTGTTCTGCCTCGGCAAGCTGTGTTCCCAACTTCTCACGCTCTAACTGCAACATGGCCCGGCCAGTCTCGTGCTTGTCCCCGGCACTACTCTTTGTCTCGGAAGTAAGCGCTGTCTCAATTTCCTTCATCTGATGCTGCAACCTCTCTAAGCGACCCTTAACAAAGTCATGACAATGATTAAAAGCTTGTTGTTTTAGTTCTAGAAGTGGTATTTTATTCTTCAACGTGGTAGAGGTCTGCCAATTTATAGACCAAGAAATTAACCATTTTTTCGCTGTCCTCACCATTGGTCATCAATCTTTTAATATCCGACCTGTTCTCTGCCTTAAAATAAGAAAGGTCTCCTGTTCTGTCCTCACTGAAAATGTTCCATGACTTTAGACCTTCTAGCATGGCCCTGTGGGCTTTAAACCTTTTTGAAATAGCCTCCTTTTTAATTTTGAAGGACTTACTCGATGATTCTTTTTCGGCAACGTTTTCTGTGACCAACTTATATTGGGCGGCGATGCGTGCATCCGCTTTCTCTGCTTCGGTAATAATCTTAAAATATGCTCTAGAGACAAGGGACTGGTAACGCTTTTCAAACAAGGCTTCATAATTAGCGACCTCTGTTTCCTCTGGGGCTATAATATTATCCTCGGTACTAGCGTAAAGCACGGCATTTTCATTCCCTGAAGAATTTTTGAAAGAATCTTTCCATGCCTGGGACTGAATCATCTCTTTCCAGACCCTATTATACTCCTTTTGGTATTTGCTCTGCGTTACCCCGCAGCTTAAAAAAAGAAGACTAACGGTAACGCCCCCTGTCCACATGATATAATTTTTCTTCATACAGTATTCAACTATGTTCTATGAATTGAATAGAATAGGCTGTAGGAAGCTCTGCTAATAAGGTTTGGGTGTAATTATTCTATCTTTTGTAGGACAGGCAATATATAAAGAATTATTAAAGCTCGCAGCACTTCTAGACAAGAATACCATAAAACGGATGAACGGACTTAAACTTCCTAGAAAATATGCGCTAGTTGCCTGCCTGTAGTAGTCCCTATGGCAATGCCCATGCCTCCTAAACGTATTCCGCAAGCGGTATTAGCACCTATTTGCCTCACAATGGGTTTCTTTTGGGAACCCACTCCCATAATACCGCTCCATTGCTGTGCTATTTCAAACGGAGTATTAGGAAGTATGACTGTTCTTAAAAGTTCTTCCAATTTATTGAGTACTAATGGTGTGTTTCCGAATTGAGTTGTTTCCTCTGCTTTAAAATCCAGATTTCTACCTCCTCCCAGTAAAATTCTATTGTCAATATTCCGGAAATAATAATATCCCTCCTGCAAATGGAAAGTGCCTTCAATAGAAAGATTCTTTATTGGTGCTGTAATAATGATTTGCGCTCTAGCAGGCAATACGTTTTCCTCTAGAAGACTATTCGCAAAACCATTGGTGGCGATAAGTAATTTTTTTGTATTAAACTCAAATAGGTTCGTTTTAACGGATACTCCTTGACCATTTTCCACGAAGTCTTCTACGATAATTGAATTCAATACCTGAATATTGGATTTCTGAGCAAGACCTACCAGAGATAGCATCATCTTCCCCGTATCTATCTGGCTCTCTAAGGCATGGGAAATGTACTGCCGCTGTATGCCATTGAATCCAAAACTATTCTCAGATACTCTAAAAACAGTTTCTTTAAAAATTGGTGCCAAAAGCTCATTTGCCTTACCGATATTCTCCATACAGTGCTGATAGCTTTTAGCATCTTGCTTTAAAAATAGTTCATGACCCCCATGTTGTTCGTACCCTATTGCCTTATCTCCTAATAGTTTTCTCAGCGAATGTATACCGTTCCACCTATCTGAAACCAAAGCTGCCAACTCCTCTTCCGAATGTGTTCTTAAATCAGCTAAGATTTCCGAAATACTCCCAAAACATGCAAAACCTGCATTTTTTGTACTTGCCCCTTGAGGCAAAATTCCTTTTTCCAAAACTAAAATTTTAGCCTTTGGATAGCGTGCTCTAAGTTCTAATGCACAATTTAATCCAACGATACCACTGCCCACAATGGTAAAGTCGGTATTCGAAATCCAAGATTTACGCTCCCAGTAGCTAAGGTTCATCCTACGAAATTATGTATTTCATTCTTTAACAAATCCTCTAACGAATTAAACCTTCTTATCCTTTCTTATTTTAATCTAGGAATTTAATGTCCCCACAATTAATTTCAAGGTCGTTGATTTTATAGAAAAGCGTATTTTCCTGTAACTCAAAGCCAGCTCGGACAACACCATTTACGCCCTTATCCGATAGCGCTACATGATAAAAAAGAAAAGACTCCCTTGGCAGTATAGTTTTTACCTTGTTAGAAGGGGATTTCCAGTTTTCATTTAAATAGGATTCCAAATCCAATCCGTAATTGGATAAGGATTCGTTTTCAAAGGTCATTTCCAGATTAGGCACATAAAAATAGAAGTTTACTTGTGGCGACGAAGGTATTGTGAACGCATCATTTGGCAGATGAAGCGCTAATTTTAATTTACGATTCGTCTTATTGGTTATTCGCGACCAAAAAATCACGAAAGTATAGGGTTTCCCATCCGATGCTATATATTTTTGTCCTCCTTTTGGGTAGCTGTTCTGAATAGTGATGTTCTTATTTTCATACGCAAACTCGGTATGGAACTGCTGTGCCCATGTCATAGAAGAGAGTAAACATATGATAATGGAGAATTTCATTGTTACAGTAGTTTAATTTTCAGTTGTTATCCGTTCTACCTAGCGTTTTTAAGACCTTATTTAATGAGCTCACCTCATAAAAAACACGTCCAAAAAATTAAAAGCTTAAGATACTTTTTTTATTTCGATTTAATAGTAAAGGTGCTTTCGCCTATACCTAATGTAACTGCCTATCGGGTAAATCACAGGCTCAAAAAAATAGGCGATTTTGAAAAAGATTACTACTTTCGCACAGGACGGTAACGAGGATTCCAAGGTAAGCTTTACCCCCTGTAAAGAAAATACGCATCCAGCGAATCCAGACGTCTAATTTCTTAAACAACGAGTGCTAATGTCTACCCACGATAATATTAAATTTTCACTGGCATAGGGAAAAGAAAACAACAAACTATGTCGCTCTATTTAATCATACTTCTTATTTCACTTGCCGGACCTCTAGCTTTAAGTTTTGAGAAAAATCTTAGACTTTACAGGCGTTGGAAATACCTGATTCCCGCTATTTTAATAACACTGTTGATTTTTGTGGTTTGGGACATCATCTTTACCCATTTGGGTTATTGGTTCTTTAATCCCATCTATAATTCCGGGATTTATATCAATAAATTACCTTTGGAAGAATACCTTTTCTTCATAGTCATCCCTTATGCCTGTGCGTTTTCGTTCTATGCCATTCGCTTTCATTTTCCTAATTTCAAGTTTAGTCTCCTGTGGACAAAAATTTTAACGCTAACAATCTCCATTTTTTCAGTCATAACCGCACTGCTCCATACGAATCTGACCTACACATTGGTTGTCTTCCTTGTTCTGCCTGCCGTTCTTTTATTCAGCTATTACTTTGCAAGAAACGTTGTTCAACATTATCTAGCGATATATCCCATATTGCTTATCCCGTTTTTTATCATAAACGGCATATTAACTGGAACAGGAATTGAACAAGCCGTGTTTGACTATAACCCGGAAGTGATTTTGGGAATTCATATTTTTTCCATTCCTTTCGAGGATATGTTCTATAATTTTTCTTTGCTTCTATTGCCTTTGGCATTAACGCATATCTTTGAAACGAAATCTAAATGAGTCGGACACTCACATACTTGATACAAGAAGGGCTTCCGATTACTTTTATAGTATTCTACAGTGTTGGCCTGGCATTGTACCTGACACCGCCAACCCATAATCTTTTTATACAAATTACGCCGTACACCCTGGTCTTGGTAGCTGTGGCCATCTTTTCCCATCATAAGGAATGGAGTCCGAAAGTAGTCTCGGTTTTAGCAGGTATTTTCCTATTGAGTTTTATAACTGAAGTTATCGGGGTGGCCACTGGTAAATTATTCGGCACCTATGTCTATGGTGAGGGACTAGGTTTTAAAATTGCCGATGTGCCCTTGATAATTGGTCTTAATTGGACCTTCTTAACCTACGCTTCCAACAGTATTGTATCTAAATATACCTCCAAGAACATTCCTGTTATCGTAGGTGCTGCCTTACTCATGGTACTTTATGATATTTTACTTGAAAAAGTTGCGCCTTTAATGGATATGTGGTCGTTTTCCAGAAACGATCCACCAGTAAGTAACTACGTTGTCTGGTTTCTGATGGCCTTGGTGTTTAATTGGGCCGTTCAAAAATTCAATATCGATACGCAGAATAGACCTGCTCGCTGGTTGTTCTTTATACAAATCGGCTTTTTTGTAATTATCGCTATCTATAACGAATATTAAAGTATGATACGAGCCAATCATAATAATTTCGTTGTAAAATTCTCCAAATACTATACAAAGGTATTAATCGGCTTTTTTTTCAGCAGCATTAAGTATATAGGACATTACGAAGACAAAGGACTCCCCATGCTCTTAATCGGTAACCATTTCTCTTTCTATGATGGCTTTATTCAAATCTTGTTGAATCTTAAGGTTTTTAAGCGGAAGTTCCATTTTATGATGTTAGAAAAAGAGCTGCGTAAAAATATGATCTTAACTAAAATTGGCGCATGTTCCATCAGCAAAGGGAAACGTTCTAGCCTTGCCAGTCTAGATTATGCTGTTGAGTTATTAGAAGACAAAGAGAATCTTTTTCTGTTTTTTCCGCAGGGGAAAATTAACAGTATTTACACGCGTGAATTTAAATTTGAAAAGGGCCTACTTTCCCATATTCTGGATAATGCCAAGAACGATTTTCAATTGGTGTTCAACGTAAACCTCATTCATTACGGAACAAAGCTTAGGCCAGATATCCACGTTTACTATGAAACCCAAACAGTAGATGCGGATACCACGGCGGAAGCTGTAGAACGTGCTTTCAATGACTTTGCTAAAACCTGTTTCCTAAAACAAGGTGCCGCATGATAATGTTCCTGTGTGTTTTTATGATAAGCCTAGTAATTGTACGGTTATTAATCGCCGCTACGAACTATTTTTCGTTCGCTTATTTACCCGTTGTGGCCAACGTAACGGGAGCGCCTTTCGTTTCCATACTAATACCTGCCCGGAATGAAGAGGAAAACATTGGGGTGCTACTAAAACAGCTATCACAACTAAAATACGGTAAGCTAGAAATTATCGTCTATAACGACCATTCCACCGATAATACAGAAAGTATCGTCACCCAATGGATTGCAAAGCAAGCCCCAATTAAGATAATGAACGGAGTAGAACTTCCACAAGGTTGGCTGGGAAAGAATTATGCGTGCCACCAGCTCGCAGGGCAAGCTAAAGGAGATATCCTACTCTTTTTGGACGCAGACGTAAGTGTAAACAAAGATATCATTGAACGTAGTATAAGTCACCTTCAAAAGCACAAGTTGCATCTGTTATCGATATTCCCAAGGCAAATTTTCAAATCTTTTGGAGAAAAGATTTCGGTACCGCTTTTGAACTATATTTTACTAAGCTTACTTCCGCTTTTTCTTATTCGAAAATCCAAGAGCGTCATCTTTTCGGCCGCAAACGGACAGTTTATGATGTTTAAAGCTAACACCTATAAAACCTTATGGCCACACGAAAGTTTTAAGTCCCATAGAGTAGAGGATATTGCTATTATAAGAATGTTCAAAGAAAAAGGCCTTGCGAGCGATACGCGCTTAGGGGATAACGATATTTCTTGCCGAATGTACGGTAGCCTAGATACCGCCATTGTAGGTTTCACCAAAAACATCTTTCAGTTCTTTGGAGACAGCAAATTGGTCACTGTCTGTTTTGGACTGGTAACCACTTTAGGGCCATTTTTAATCTATTTTTATCTGGGCGCAGGATGGCTTGTTGCCTATGTAGTGGGTACACTATCCATTCGATTATTTGTAAGTTTGGCCAGCAAACAACCTGTAGTTCAAAACATTTTATTGGCCATACCCCAACATCTGGTGTTTCTTTTCATTATAATTAAAGGACTTATAAATAATAAACAGCGAAAAATACTATGGAAAGGTCGCAACATATTGCAAGACTAGGGCTGGTGATGTTGACTTTGTTGCTTTCATCGCAATGGGGTTTGTCTCAAAACGCTTATCGCGATTCCATTTACAAGGCCTATTCCCGTGGGAAAATGGACAAGTGGTATGCAATAATGGAGACTTGTGAGAAAAATGTAAACCCGGGTAATGTAGCCCAACAATTAGAGCTACTCAGTTATTATTACGGTTACACGGCTTGGCTGATAGGCGCTGAAAAATATGATACGGCAGAACGTTATATTGAAAAATCGGAGGATATCATTGAGGCTCTACTAGAAGATTCCCCAGAAAATGCTACCCTTTTGGCCTATAAAGGAGCTTATATTGCTTTTACTATCGGCATCACAAAACTAAAGGCAATATATCTAGGCCCTAGAAGTATGAAATTCATTAACAGATCCTTAGAGTTAGACCCGGAAAATATTCAGGGAAATATTGAGAAGGGCAACTCCATGTACTACCGCCCGTCTGCATTTGGAGGTGATAAAGCCGAAGCAATTGACTATTACATTAAGGCGGTAGAAAGTTTTGAAAAACAGGGGTTGGTGGTCAATAATTGGATGTACATTAACACCATGACGGCCCTAGGTCAAGCCTACGAAGCAACCGACCAAATTCAATTGGCCAAATTATGTTATGAGAAAATCATTCGGATATTTCCAAACTTTATGTGGGTTGAAGATGAACTCTACCCGGATTTGTTGAAGCGTCATAATCTAAAATAGGCTATTGCTATTCGTATGAAGCCTTACTTGTACAAAATAGGACCAATATGCTTAAATCTAATATTGCTCGTTGGGTTTGCTTCAAGGCCATTGGCGGCCAATGCTCAAACTAAGACGGATGACTTCGTAAATCTAAATAAGATTCCTCCACGCATTATAAGGGCCTGTTGTGCTTTTGGCTATGATTTAAAATTGTGGGGTGTACCCTTTGTAAAAATTGATCAGGTCATTAGCATAGCTGAATTGGAAGACCACCATTACATGAGTAAAAAAAGCGAGGGCACGGGCACTATTTACACCCGTAGAGGTGGTTTTATTGATGTAGGCCACCTAAGAGATCAGATAGATTGGACCCGTTATTTGCACACCCTAATTCTAGAAAGTAAAGGAAAAGGTGATTTAGCCATACCCTTACGTAAGGAGGCCGGGCGTAAGACTTTACACTTGAACATTCCTACAACGTTGGATGCTGATGATTGTATTTTACTAGCGGGGAAAATTGCGTACGACTTTTCCCTATGGCATGAAATTTCTACCTGGTACGGGGCATCCACCCTGCCCTTTATGCCCGAAAAATTCTCCAGCTTTTCGGTAGAGGATGTCTATTCTAACCTACTTGGTATTCATGTAGGCATGAAAACCTTGCGCACCAAAGGATCTTTTAACGAAACAGCGACAAAGCTCATCTCAGCTACTCTAGATAGTCTAGATGTGGTGAAAACCGCACAGGAGACGTATGATGCTTACAACGCTATTCATAACCAATGGTACACGAACAAAAAACGAATACCCCACGTTGCGATAACGTTGAAGCGCGATGTTGATGTGCTAAAGTCTAGTCGTCCTTGGATAGTTCCCGATTACGCCAGTACCTTTGGTGATGCCGTTATTTTAGATGTTCCCCAAGTGGATAGCAAGGACAAGCTACTTACCACTTACTATACGTTTACCATAGCTACCAATCACCGTATTCCTATGGAAACATTGTTCCCAAATCGTCAAAGTAACCTCATTGACCAGGATGACTTTTCTATATTGCTGAATGCTATCAGTAAAGACTGGGAAGAGATGGAACCGCCCATGGTGATAGAAAAAGAATAAAAAACCTCACTGTACTGAGCTGATATAAGGAGACAAGGCGCAGAGCTAGCGAAGGCGCAGATAGCTAATTCTTATTTGAGATACGATAACGTTATTTATCAAATCCATTACGCAATACCTCATCGTCCTGCTTTAATTGCTCTAGAAAATCTAACATATTATCCGCTATCAACCGAATTCTGGTTTCATCTTCTCCGAAAGCAATGATCTGTCCGGATGTTCCTTTACTCCCAGGCGCATAGTCTATGGCGATAAAATTACCGCCTCCGGTACTGTAAAAAGGAACCCAATAGGGGTTGGTATAAATGCCAATAGTTTTTCTCCCATCGGGATGATTATTTCCGGTTAAATCCGCAAGCATCCAATTGGGGTCATTGTAGATTATTTTCCAGTTCTTCCATTCCTGTACTATTTCTTCAGCGGTTAAAAACCCCGTGTTTTCGATTCCCCCGTGTAATTCAAACAGCACTTTTAGCTCTTTTGGAAACGTATAGTTTGCTAAGGATTCAAATTCCTTAAAAACACTCTGATTATTTTTTGGTGGGTTTGGCTTCAAGTTTCTTTGACCGATATATTCGGCAAAGGTTTTCTTTAAACTTCCCGCATCTAGATCTGCCCCCGACGTGTTACTATACTTTTGAATATAGCGTTGTTTTTCCTTGGTAATCTTTACTTCGTTATATTGTTGAGGCGCATTTTTATAGAGATAGGCCCCCATATTCTCGTAGGGTCTTTCATCTATTAACATTCCAGAATTTACCCATTTTTGAGAAAATTGTCCTTTTCCTAAGATGAGCATAAACTGCGGATCGGGATTTAGTTCTGGTTGCTTTTTAAACTGACCGTTCTCTTTATATTCTGCTAGTCTTTCGTATTGCTTTTTAAAGATAATATCCATCCATAGCGCAAAATTACCACCATCCTCAAAATGCATTGGGACTATATGCTTATTGGATACATAAGCGAACCCTTTGTAAGGAAGCCCTTGCGCCTTTGGCGTTAAGAAAAATAGTTTAAGTACGCTATCTCCTAAATGATGGGCTAATTTTTCCAATAAGGTATCCCTAAAACCCATGGTGTCATACGACTTGTAATTTCTTGCTGTAGCGTTTTTATGGTGGGAATAGTCTTTGTAATAGGGCCCTGGTAGCTGGGACAAGGAAATGGAATTAAAATGAATATCTGAATAATTTACCTTTTTCAGTTCTTTAGTGTAAGGGATACGCTGCATGCTCATTTTATTAAGGCAGGATGTGGTTAAGATTATTAAGGTGAGTATGGTCCAGTATTTCATTTTAACATCTCTAGCTTTATCCAAGATACTCAAATATAAGGGTACGCAAGTGATAAATTAAAGCACAGATTCCATTTTGTTTTAGGGATTGTAGTGGCATCCTTTTTTGTGCCTCGCTTTTATTTTGTACAAAAAAGATACAGCGGAAAGCCTGGCTGTATACTATTGCCGTTTTATTAAATAATCGAAATCAATAATGTTTTTCAGTTAGCCTTGGGGACTTTCTCATTGTAATTAACCTAAGCAATAGTATAGAGAAAACCATAAAAAAACTCCGACCATATGGCCGGAGTCGATACTTAGTTGCTCTTTGTTTCTGGATCCATAACCCAATCGTTCATAAAGGCTGTAGTATAATTTCCTGCCAAGTAATCCGGATGGTCCATTAACTGTCTATGGAAGGGAATGGTAGTTTTTATACCTTCTATGACAAACTCGTCCAAAGCTCTTTTCATTTTATTGATGGCCTCTTCCCTTGTTTGGGCAGTAGTAATCAACTTAGCGATCATGGAGTCATAGTTTGGCGGAATACTGTAACCACTATACACATGTGTATCCATGCGTACCCCATGACCTCCCGGGGTATGCAACGTGGTAATCTTTCCTGGTGAAGGCCTAAAATTATTGTAGGGGTCTTCTGCATTTATTCTACACTCGATAGAATGTAGTTTTGGTATATAATTTTTACCTGAAATCGGTACACCGGCCGCTACCAATATCTGCTCGCGAATTAAATCGTAATCGATTACCTGCTCCGTTATAGGGTGCTCTACCTGAATACGGGTATTCATCTCCATGAAATAAAACTTTCGGTGCTTATCCACTAAAAACTCAACAGTACCAGCGCCTTCGTATTTAATATATTCGGCGGCTTTGACCGCAGCTTTACCCATAGCGTCCCGTAACTTGTCCGTCATAAATGGGGAAGGTGTTTCCTCCGTAAGTTTTTGATGCCTGCGCTGCACGGAACAGTCTCTTTCGGATAAATGACATGCTTTACCATACTGATCACCTACCACCTGAATTTCTATGTGGCGTGGTTCCTCAATAAGTTTTTCCATGTACATACCTCCATTACCGAAAGCAGCTGTAGATTCTTGTACCGCACTTTCAAAAAGCTCTTCCATCTCCTCTTCTTTCCAAACGGCGCGCATTCCTTTACCTCCACCGCCGGCAGTTGCTTTTATCATCACGGGATAACCCATTTTTTTAGCCGTCTTCTTAGCATCGGCCACGTCCTTCAATAATCCTTCCGAACCTGGCACACAAGGAACTCCCGCTTCCTTCATCGTAGCTTTGGCCGTGGCCTTATCTCCCATACGGTCAATTTGTTCACCAGAGGCACCAATAAACTTGATTTCGTGCTCCGCACAAATTTTTGAAAACTTGGAGTTTTCAGAGAGAAAGCCATAACCCGGATGTATGGCATCTGCATTCGTGATTTCTGCCGCGGCGATTATATTGGGTATTTTCAAATACGATTCGCTACTCGCGGCAGGCCCTATACAAACGGCCTCATCTGCAAAACGTACGTGAAGACTTTCTTCGTCTGCCTTGGAGTAGACCGCTACGGTCTTAATTCCCATTTCCTTGCAGGTACGAATAACACGGAGTGCAATTTCTCCCCTATTCGCTATTAGTATTTTTTTGAACATATGCTTTTTAGTTTAAGAGTTTATGGTTTCGTAGTTCCTTTTATTTAATGGCCTCCCATTAAACATGGCGCTTCAAACTTCTAAACTTAAGATTATGATGGGTCTACTAGAAATAGTGGCTGATCAAATTCCACCGGAGACGAATCGTCTACCAATACTTTGACTATTTTTCCTGAAATTTCCGACTCTATATCGTTGAACAATTTCATTGCTTCGATAACACAAAGTACGTCACCGGAAGAAATTGTATCTCCTACCTCAACAAAAACTGGCTTATCTGGAGATGGCTTTCTATAAAAAGTTCCGATGATCGGTGATTTTATCGTAATATATTTAGCTTCTTCCGACGCTTCTTCCTGTGCAGCGGCTGGCGGCGCAGCAGGCGTTTCCGCTACAGCTGGCGCAGCAGGGACGGCAGGTGCCATAGGTGCCTGGGCCATTGGGATGGATTGCACATACGTAGTTTCGGTAGCACCGTGACCTCCGGTGCGTATCGTAATCTTTAAATCATCCGTTTCCAGTTTTACCTCACTGGCTCCTGATTTTGCGACAAACTTAATGAGGCTTTGAATTTCTTTGATATCCATAGTTTCAAATGTGTTTTTAGTGGTGGTTTAATTAATTGTATGCCCATTTTAAATAGATAGAACCCCAAGTGAATCCGCCACCAAAAGCAGCGAAGACAAGATTATCTCCTTTTTTGAGCTGTTTTTCATAATCGCTCAATAATAACGGTAACGTAGCTGAGGTTGTATTGCCATAACGCTGAATGTTCATCATTACCTTGGAATGATCCAATCCCATTCTTTTTGCAGTGGCATCAATAATTCTTTTGTTCGCTTGGTGTGGCACTAACCAAGATACGTCATCATCGGTCAGTTTATTTCTGGTCATGATTTTCTCGGCAACATCTGCCATGTTGGATACCGCAAATTTGAAAACCGTTTTACCGTCCTGAAATATATAATGCTTTCTAGCCTTAACGCTCTCAATGGTAGCTGGCATTATGGAACCGCCGCCTTCCATGCCTAAAAATTGGCGTCCAGCACCGTCTGCCCTTAAATACTCATCTTGTAGCCCTAGACCTTCTTCATTGGGTTCAAAAAGTACGGCTCCGGCACCGTCCCCGAATATAATACAGGTAGTGCGATCGGTATAATCTAAAATAGAGGACATCTTATCTGCTCCAATTAGTAAAACCTTCTTGTACCGACCAGATTCTATTTGGCTCGCTACGGAAGACATCCCGAAAAGAAAACTTGAACATGCCGCTAATAAATCATAGGCAAAGGCGTTGGTAGCTCCTATTTCCGAAGCTACAAAAGCAGCGGTAGAGGCAACCATACTATCTGGAGTAGCTGTGGCCACAACGACCAAATCTATTTCCTCCGGATTAACGTTTCCTTTTTCCAAAAGTTGTTGAGCGGCCTTGATTGCCAAGTATGATGTTCCTTGACCCTCCTCAGGTTTTAAGATTCTTCTTTCTTTGATTCCTGTCCTACTGGTAATCCACTCGTCATTAGTGTCTACCATGCCCTCGAGCATTTTATTGGTTAGGATGAATTGGGGAACATAGCCACCCACAGCGGTAATAGCTGCTGATATTTTGGTCATATTTTAATTGCTTTTGTGTAAAAAACGTTCAAAAACACGTCAAAAGTTGTGAAAATTAATGATTTTCATCGACTTTTTAATTAAAAATAGCCTGTTTTTAAAAAATTGGCATTTAAAAAACCTTTAAGGTTCTTAAATAATAATACTAAGGACCTGAAAATGAAATTGACCTTAAAACGAAAAAAAACTCCCTACCTCATACTGAGGTGGGAGTTATATGTAAAAAGAAGTGGAATTTAAGCTTCCGCCTCTTCGGTCTTGTCAACTAAAACTTGGCCTCTATAATATAATTTTCCTTCGTGCCAGTGCGCTCTATGGTACAAGTGCATTTCACCTGTTGTAGAATCAGTAGCCAAAGTTGGGGCAACTGCCTTGTAGTGCGTTCTTCTCTTGTCTCTCCTAGTTTTGGAAATTTTTCTTTTAGGATGTGCCATTATAAAACTTTATTTATCCGTTAATAGTTTTTTCAATTCGTCCCATCGGGGATCATTTTCTTCCTTATCGTTTCTTTTTTCCTTTGGCTGAAGTTCTTGAAGTTTGTCCAAGACCTCTGATTGTAACGTACCGTCCTCAATTCCCGGGTGTACCCTTTTCTGGGGTACTGAAAGTACCAGCATTTCGTAGGCATATTGTGAAATATTCAATTGATGCTCCCCGTGGGGTAGAATCAATATTTCATCATCCTCGTCATTATACTCCTCACCAAACTTGACCACTAGCTCCAACGCCGATGTAATTTCCTGATCGTAAGGTTCACTGGTAATATCACAATTCACATTAACGTAACCAGACGCTTTAAAATCTAACTCCATTATCGTGGTCATCTTGTTCAAGACAACATTTAACTGAATGTTAGCGCTATTAAAATCATCGTATCCAAAAGAATCAAAGAACGTATTGTCAATTTCAAAATTAAAGTTGTGCTTTCCTTGCTTTAACCCTGAGAAAGGAATGTTAAACTCCTTTTGCTTCATTACCTCAACACTTAATTATAAAATTCATTGCCATAAAGGCGGGTGCAAAGATACTATTATTTTGATAAAAGCCAATAGTTATCAACTATTTATCTTCATAACTTTTATGGTATAAGTACTAGGGGATTATCGTTTTACACGCTGCTTCTTCAGCACGTTACTGGTGAGCTCTTTGTACTCTGTTCTGTTCCTAAAAATTTGTAGGCCCGTAAATACAGCTTCCTTGAAGGAGCTATGGTCCGCTTGGCCTTTCCCTGCAATCTCGTAAGCCGTTCCATGGTCCGGAGATGTCCTCACAGCGCTTAGACCGGCGGTAAAATTAACCCCTTGTCCAAAGGACAGCGTTTTAAACGGTATAAGCCCTTGGTCATGATAAGCTGCCAAAATAGCGTCAAACTTTTTATAACTATCGGAGCCGAAAAAACTATCGGCAGAATAAGGTCCGTAGACCAAATGCCCGTTGTTGGCCATTTCCCGTATTACAGGTCTTAACACTTCATCATCCTCCTTACCAATGACGCCATTGTCGCCACTATGCGGATTAATGCCTAGTAAAGCGATCCGCGGCTTTCGAATTCCAAAATCCATAATCAAGGATTTTTCTATCGTATTTACCTTATCCCTTATAAGCCTTGGAATTATTGCCGAGGAAACATCCTTGACCGCCACGTGGTCCGTTAGCAGACCCACCTTAAGACTGTCCGTTACCATGAACATAAGGCTCTCTCCTTCTAGCTCTTGCGCCAAATAGTCTGTGTGACCCGGGAAATTAAATTCATCCGATTGAATATTGTTCTTGTTGATAGGAGCTGTTACAAGTACATCTATGGCGCCTTCTTTAAGTGCTTCTACTGCAGCTTTTAATGATTTAATCGCAAAACTTCCTGCTTCCTCCGTCGCTTCTCCAAACTTAACATTGGGAATCTCTTTCCAAACATTCACAATATTGACCTTGCCGTCTATTGCCTTGTCCGCTTGCTGTACCCCGTTGAATACTATATTTATATTCAAGGCTTTTAGTTGATAGGAGATGGTCTTGTTAGAAGCAAAGAAGACCGGGGTGCAAAAATCTAACATTCTACTGTCTTCAAATGTTTTCAGTGCTACCTCACAACCGATACCATTTAAATCTCCTACCGATATCCCCAACCTGATTTTCCTATTTTCCTTCATGATAATCTTTACCTTTGTAGTCTGATCTAAAAATCCTGAAATGGCTTTTCCCAGCAATAGGAAGGCAACGTCATCAGTATTATTTAGACCGTTCGGATATTTCCGATAAAGCGCAAAATTACTTAATAAAAACGATACATGTTTACCGGTATAATTGAAACCTTAGGAGAGGTCGTTCGTCTAGATACTAAAGGCTCTAATCTGGATATCACCATAAAATCTAGCATTACACCTGAACTAAAGATTGACCAAAGTGTGGCCCATAACGGTGTTTGTTTAACCGTTGTTTCGTTAGACGGTGATACCTATACCGTCACCGCTATAAACGAAACCCTGCAAAAAACAAACTTGGAAACCTTACAAGTTGGTCATAAGGTAAACTTGGAACGCGCTATGATTCTTGGTTCTAGACTCGATGGTCATATCGTGCAAGGCCATGTAGACCAAACAGGCACCTGTACCCATGTCGAAGAAAAAGACGGAAGCTGGTTCTTTTCCTTTACCTACGATGCTGCCAAAGGCAACCCTACCATTGAAAAAGGGTCTATTACCATTGATGGCACCAGCTTAACCGTTGTTAATTCTGGTTTGAACACGTTTCAGGTGGCCATTATTCCCTATACCTATGAAAACACCAGATTCAATACCTATAAACCAGGGACAATAGTAAATCTTGAGTTCGACGTTATCGGAAAATACGTAGCCAAATTGATGGCGAGTAGGTAGTAGGCACTATTGAAGAATTCCCGAACCTGCTATACCTTAGTACTCCCTTTTTTCGCTAAAAATCGACCACCAATCCAATACTGGGAATAAACTGCCCATCGTCCTGCGGAATTTCAGCAAGACTTCTGGGGTTGATTACAGCCCCCATATCATCTCTATTGAGACCAAATTCCGGCGGTTGTGGATTGTTCTGCGACAGGGTGTTCTGTACCTCGAAGAACACGTTCAAGGATAGTTTTTTAAAGTTCCATTTTTTATCGATTCGAATATCCAACTGACTGAAAACAGCAAGGTCTTCTTCTCCCAATCGTGAATAGTCTAGCACAATATCGGGATAGGTCTCTAGGGTTCTTTCCAAATCCGTTGGCACAAATGGGGTGCGCCCTGCAAAACGATATCGCGCGCTTAGTTCCCAATTGCGTTTTAGTTTATACCCTCCAACGAAGGAAACTAAATGACGACTGTCCCATACCGAGGGTAAAAATACGTTTCTGTCAAAGCCTGTGAACTCACTAAAGAAATAGGTGTAGGAAAAGATGCCGTAAAAATTGTTCGTTAGTTTTTGTTGAAATTGCAGCTCGGTCCCATAGGTGCGCCCACGACCTACAGAGGCTACCTCCTCGTTGCCAAGCACCTCAAAACCGCCGCCTTTGTTCGCTATGGAAACACCATCCAAAACCGATACCGGATAATCATCGTAATCTTTATAAAACGCCTCTACAGAGATACTTGCCGCAGGGCCTAAAATATGCTGTAACCCAAACACATAATGATCGCTCCTAGTGTATTTTAAATCGCGGTTGACCAAAGCCAAATCGTTGTTCCGAAAACCGAGCATGGTATAAGGCGGAATTTTGAAATAGCGCCCCAACGAGCCATTGAGTTTCCAATTCTTTTGGAACTCGTACGAAAGTCCCAACCTAGGGGAAAGCGTGCTTGCCAGGCTATTGCCTTCCGTAAAACTGTCCGCATCGGTTCGTACACCGAAGGACACATCTAATTTGTTCTCAAAAAACGACTTGGTGGTATTTGCAAAGAGCCCATACTTTATAAAATCTATCTCCGTATTGAACAGTAAATTGTTCGTTGTATTGATAGTTTCGTTGGAATAAAAGGAATGCTGCAGGTTAAATCCGCCAGAAAACTTCCAACCTTCATGAAATTTTGTAAGCTGATAACGCAGTTTCGTTTCGGACTCTACGGCATCGTTCCTAAAAATGATACCCGTTTCGTTTTCAGCATCCTCGAACCTCGTAAAAACATTGGCCAATCTATTATTACTCAAGGTCGTCTGCATAAAACCCGTGCCGTCCTTAAAACGGCTCTTCCACGTGAGACCCATCGTATTGGAGGTCTGGTCTATAAAAGGCGCTTGTTCCAATTGTGCTTGTTGGCCAGAATCAAACTCGTCCGGAGCTGCCAAGGTAAAGTCGTCTATGGCACCGACCCCTAGTAGGGTAAGGGAATTGTAGTCGTCCAGTTCATGGTTTATTTTATATTGATAATCCCAATACGCCGGGCGAAAAGGTAAGCCGATCAAGGCAAACAAGGCCTGTAAATAACTTCTTCTGGCCGATACTAAAAATGTGGTTTTTGCCCGCTCGTTATCTTTTTTGAACAAGGGTCCTTCCAAGGTCAATGCCGCCTCACTGGCACTTACCCTGAAGTTACCTCCAAACGCACGGTCGTTTCCGTTACGTTGCGTAAACTGCAGTACGCCCGACAGTGGATTGTCATACTGCGCGCCAAATGCAGAAGTGGATAGCGTAACATCCTCAATAAAGGAAACATTCAACAGCCCAACGGGTCCGCCCGCACTTCCTTGTGTACTAAAATGATTGATATTGGGCACCTCCATACCGTCTAGGTAGTAAACCGTTTCGTTGGGTGCGCCGCCACGAATGATCAAATCATTCCTAAAACCCCCTACAGAAGGAGAAACTCCCGGAAGGGTCTGTGCCACCTGCACCACGTCGTTATTACTGCCCGGGTAGGTCGCTATTTCTACGGCGGACAAACTTTGGGTAGATAAAGGGGTTTCTTTTGGCCTACCAATTTTTGAATTAGTGACCACCACTTCCTCCAAATTTTCCGTAGCCTCTACAAGTTTAAAGTTGTAAGCAGGATTGCCTTTGGATTTTACCAAAATATTGAACTTGGTCTGTGTTTCAAAGCCTAAATAACTTACCGTTAGATTGTAGGATGCCGGGGGAATATCCTCTAGGATATACGTTCCGTTTTCGTTGGTTATGGTTCCTTTTTGAGTACCGTTCAGAAAAACCGAAGCTCCCATTATAGGTTGTCCGGTAATATCGGAAACTGCTCCTGTAAGTGTTCCGGCTACTTGGGCACTTAGGACGTTCGCCCTAAATAAACATAGGAAAAGGAAGATGCCGAAGGTTTTTCCAAAAATGATAGCGACTGATTTCAAGGCGATTATTTTTTGTTTAGTAATTATGTTCAAATATTAAACAAAAAATAATGTGGGACGGCACTTGCAGCATTAAAAATCTGTTAAAAACTGTCTATTCCCACAAAGATAAAGGTGGTCTAGGTGCCTTTTAGGCTTGATATTGCTTTAAGACAGCTATCGATGTATACTCTAGGGCTTTTTCATGGGTTGCTTCCAAAACAATTTTTGGTGCCTTCCCCGCTTTTTCTGCTTCCAACCAGCGCATAATACAGAGACACCACTTATCCCCGGCCTTTAATCCCGGGAAAGACCATTGGGGTATAGGAGTGGATAAATCGTTTCCTTTCGATTTTGTAAAGGATAGGAACGCATCCGTGATAACCGCACAGACCACATGGGTACCATAATCCTCGGCTCCCGTTTTACAGAAACCATCTCTATAAAAGCCTGTTTTGGGTTCAAAGCAACAAGAACATAAGTCCGTTCCTAAGACGTTTTTGGGTTTTTCTTCCATTCGTTATAAAAAGCTACCAGTTCAAAAGCATATTTAAACTCCTTATTTTTAATTTTTTCTACTAACGGTGGGCAGTCGCTAAAAAACGCAATCATTCGTTTGCGTTTAATACCAAATATACCCTGGGTCACCCGCACCAGATCGGAGCTATTTCCTTTTGCAAAGTAATCTACGTCAATAATCATTTCTTCGCCCTGTTCTTGAAGTTCATATACGTAATGTGAAACCTGACCTTCCGTTTCTACGCGCATAAATTCATATTCCCCGTCCAAAAACATTGTCCTATAAGTAGTGCCCCCTTTGCGGTACCCTCTAATTTTCTTTGGGGCAAAACGCTTTTTCAATCCTTTCCCTTTCAGCTTTACCTTCTCGTGTATTCCGCCAAAGGGTCCAAGCTTACGGTCGCTCACAGTGCCGTACAAGGTGTCATTTTTAAGGGTAATCACATAGCCTTCTTGATAATCTTCTTGAGAAGTGACGGTATGTATGCCGCTCAGCGATGTTAAAAAAAGAAATACAATAACCGGTGGGGAAAATCTTGTTTTTACCATCATACCTTTATGAATATCTTCTTCCGGTACAAGAAATATGCCAGAAAGCAGTAAAAAGCAACGACCGATAATCCGTATAGGAGCGAAGAAAATTCCATCGATATGAAATCGTGTACATATATATTTTGAAAAAGCCAGCCGTGCAATGACGTATCGCCCACTTTTATCTGACCCATGATTTTAGCGATAAAACTCGATAGAAAATACACTACAATGGCATTGGCTCCCGCATATCTGAATATGCTCCCGAACTTTAGCTTTTTTATATCCGTCAGGTAATAAATTAAAGCCAGTACCAAATTGGCCCATCCAGCGGTAACCAGCACAAAACTGCTGGTCCATAAGGCTTTATTGATAGGGAATATGATATCCCAGAGATGTCCGATAATGAGCAAGCTACCGCCTATTCCCATTAAAAGCGTTGCTTTTTTCTCTTGTTTGGAAGTGAGTATTAGGCCGGTGAAAATTCCCAGTAATGCACTGGCAATAGAAGGTATGGTACTCAATAATCCTTCTGGATCATAATCTGCCTTGTAATTATGTGTTCCAAACACTTTTACATCCAACCAATTGGCCAAATTATTAGGTGCCCTATCCAGCGTAGATTCAATTCCGTTCACAGGCACCAAGGTCATCAACAACCAATACCCAATAAGCATTGCCACGGTTATTCCGATCAGGGTTTTCCAGTTACAATTTATAAAGAGTATGGCCGCGAAAAAGAAAACGACGCCGATACGTTGCAAAACCCCGGGAAAGCGAATGTCCGCCCAATCCTTTATAAAAGGAAAGCTTATTAGAAAAGCACCCAGAAAAAGACCCAAACCGATAAGTTTCAATGTCCTAATAGTAATTTTCTTATAGACTCCTCCATCAATTTTCTTGTTCTTGTACGAGAACACGATGGACGTTCCTACGATGAACAAAAAGAACGGAAAAACCAAGTCCGTTGGGGTGTAACCATGCCATTTTGCATGTAAGAAAGGCGCATACACATTAGACCAGGTGCCCGGCGTATTCACCAGCACCATTAAGATAATCGTGGCGCCTCTAAAAATATCAACGGAAAGGATTCTATCTTTCATCTTACGGATTCATTAGGATTATAGAATATTGTTCTTCATTTTACCCCAAGCCTTTATCAATAAAAGACCCGATACCAAAGCTACAACGCTCAATACCATTGCAGAAGTGGTTCTTCCATAAATCCAATATCCTGTAGCGAACATCAAGGAATAAATAAGAGCTACGCCTAATAGCATCGCCACGATTCCCGAAGGAACACTCCATTTTTCATTGGTGGTAATTACCTCAACATTATCCGCCTTTGCCTCGCTGACCACTTTAGACCAACCTGGCCCGCCCGGTTGTATCTTCCTGTAAAAACTACGGAGCACCTCGTCCGATTCCGGTTGCGTCACGAAGGTTGCAATTAACCAAATTATGGTGGTCACGACCATAATGAACGGAAGCTCGCTCCAGTCGGGCAACAGTCCGTTCTCCGCTCCAAAAAGTAGCTCTTTTAACGAAGTCGTCGCTATTAAGATGGATAAAATTCCGGAGGCGAACATCGCAGAAATCTCACTCCAAGCATTGATCCGCCACCAGAACCAACGTAATATAAAAATTAAACCCGTTCCGGCACCGAAGGATAACAATAGGTTGAATACGCCCATGGCATTTTGCATGGCCAAGGCCAAAAGTGCACTTAAGACCATCAACAATACGGTAGATAACCTACCAAAATTAACCATCTGCTTCTCCGTGGCATCGGGATTTACCTGTTGCTTGTAGAAATCGAAAACCAGATATGAAGAGCCCCAGTTCAATTGGGTGGAAATGGTACTCATATAGGCGGCGATCAAAGAGGCCAACACCACGCCTAAAAGTCCGCTTGGTAATTTTGTCAGCATGGCGGAATAGGCCAAATCATGCCCCAGTTTATCTGCTGGCACATTGGGGAATGCTTCCGAAATACTCGCAATATCCGGATACACCACCAACGAGGCCAAGGCTACCAAAATCCATGGCCAAGGCCGTAAAGCGTAGTGCATAATATTAAAAAAGAATGTGGCACCTATAGCATGGTTCTCATCTTTTGCAGCCAACATTCGTTGTGCAATGTAGCCACCACCGCCAGGCTCACCGCCAGGGTACCAAGAGCTCCACCACTGTACGGCCAACGGAATGACCAAAATAGTAATCAGTGCTTTTTTATCACTAAAATCCGGTAGAATATCCATTTTAGACTTTACCAAATCGTTATCGATTATTGCCTGTAATCCTCCTACCTCTGGGATATTCACCAAATAAATTGCAGCGCCAATAGCTCCTGCCATGGCTACAAAGAACAATAAGAAATCGGTATATACCACTCCTTTAAACCCTCCTAGGGCGCTAAATACCACCGTAATTAAACCGGCTCCCACAACGGTCTGCCAAGGTTCCAGACCAAGCATAATACCCCCGATCTTTATAGCTGCCAAGGTAACGGCGGACATAGTAATAACATTGAACAGAACGCCCAGATAAACGGCCCTGAACTTTCTTAAAAAACTAGCCGGCTTTCCTCCGTAGCGGAGTTCGTAAAATTCCAAATCGGTCTTTACATCGGACTTACGCCAGAGCTTGGCATAAACGAAGACCGTTAACATTCCCGTGAGGAGAAAACACCACCAGCCCCAGTTTCCCGAGACTCCTGTAGTCCGTACCAAATCGGTTACCAGATTGGGCGTATCCGTAGAAAATGTAGTAGCCACCATGGAAAGTCCCAAAAGCCACCAAGGCATGGTACGGCCAGAAAGAAAAAACTCCGATGAGTTTTTCCCCGACTTTTTAGAGACATAAATTCCTATTCCTAATACTACGGTGAAGAAGACTATGATAAAACTATAGTCTAGTGTGCTTAATTCCATAAGTCGGTTGTTGGTTAACGTTTAAAGATAAAATAATTTGAGATACTTTTGCACATTGTTCGCTAAACGTCTGGCGGGCCTATACCAACGACTATGGAAATTTCACTAACCTCATGGATTCTAGCAACAGCAGCGGCTTTTGTGATAGGACTATCCAAAGCGGGGATTAAGGGAATTGCAGTGATCAACGTTACTTTTATGGCCTTGGCCTTCGGGGCAAAGGAATCTACGGGATTGGTAGTGCCGCTACTTGTTTTGGCGGATATTTTTGCCGTCATCTACTACAACAGGCACACCCAATGGAACTATGTCTTTAAAGTATTGCCATGGATGATTTTGGGAGTTCTTATCGGAGTTTATGTGGGGAAGGACCTGCCCGAATCCTTGTTTAAAATTGGTATGGCCATCATCATCATCATTACCGTATTCATGATGTACTGGTGGGATAGGAAAAAGGTGAAAACCGTACCTAAACATTGGGCGTTTTCCAGTTCCATAGGAATCATCGCGGGGATTACCACTATGGTGGGCAATCTTGCCGGCGCATTTTCCAATATTTATTTTCTGGCCATGCGCCTGCCTAAAAATCACTTTATAGGCACGGCGGCTTGGTTGTTTCTAATCATCAATATTGTTAAACTCCCCTTTCATATTTTTGTTTGGGACACCATTTCGGAAGAAACATTAGTCTTGAACTTAAAGCTGTTACCAGGTATCTTTATCGGTTTTTTTGTAGGTATCCGTATTATAAAATTGATCAAGGAAGCCTTCTTCAGAAAAATGATTTTAGTGCTTACGGCGCTTGGTGCCCTATTGATTCTCTTTCAATAGACCGATTCTTGAAACAGTTCTTTTCTTAAAAAATTGTTAATTTCTATTTTTTTAGTTACTTTTCCGCTAGAAACCAACCCTTTAGTGATCATGAAATCAAAAGAGAAC
This sequence comes from Maribacter sp. MJ134, assembly GCF_003970695.1. Taxonomy (NCBI): domain Bacteria; kingdom Pseudomonadati; phylum Bacteroidota; class Flavobacteriia; order Flavobacteriales; family Flavobacteriaceae; genus Maribacter; species Maribacter sp. MJ134. Next base: position 3,158,604 of record NZ_CP034570.1, on the reverse strand, counting down.
GTACTTGACTCAGGAATTTGGAACGATATTATCGTTGTTGTAGGCCTACTCATTACCCTATTCGTATTCATGGAATATTCAGGTGAAATATCTAATGAGGTCGCTACGATCGTATCCAAATCACTAGAGGATATGAATACGAGTGTTGCCAGTTCTAAATAAAGAGTCATTTTGCGAAAGGGCTATATGCCCTCTCTGAAGTTGTCCTAACAACTTCCACTCTTTACGATTAATATTGCTTCTATAAATAGCTTTGTACATGATTATTGAGCAAAAGAGCTCTTTTTATTGGTATGTACAGGCACATATTTATGAATAATATATGGGGTTATTTTTTTTAGTGTTTCTCCGTTTATGGGATGTAGACCAGGGGCGGTGAAGTACTCGTAAAGGTCCTCATCATTTTTATAATACCAAATCCGAGGTTTGCCTGTAACTGTAAAAAAATCATAAGCCGCTGTTACCTCTACTCTTCGCATATTTTTTAATTCTCTCTTATCCAATGGTTTTACTTGAGTTCCGTATTTAGATAATGGACTTTTATCGCACGACACTACTACATAAAGCGAATCAGCCCAAGTCATACAGCCAAAATCACCAGAATTGTTTTTTGGAAAATATGAAGACCATCTTTGAACTCCTAAAATTAGCATTGTAATTCCAAACGCTACGCCGATAGAAATTATAATATTTCGCCAACGCTTAGTTCGTTTTTCCTTCTCTTCTTCCTTTCTATTGAGCTTCTCAAATCTTCTTTTTTTTTCCTCTTGTTTCTTCTTTTCTTTCTCATCATTGGGCTCATCAAAAATTTCAAGCTTCTCTGGTTCTTCTTCCGAAATTGAACTATCAGACTTTAAATATTCCTGTAATGGTCTTGGTTGAAAATCAATCAACCAACTAATAAGTTCTATGTTCTTTACATGTGTTTTTTTGACTCCACCTTTTAAAAAATTGACAATTGGTTTGAATTTATCTCCATCAAAGTTTTGTATTTCCTTTATTCTATCTTCCTCATTGCGAAATTGAAAGAAACGATTAAGAATTTTCTGGTCGTTTTTTGATTTTCTTTTTTCTAATAGGACTAAACACGCTTCTCTAATTTGACTTGGTGTAGGTTGTGCCAAATAGAAACTCATTTCGCGACCCTTTTCGCTTTTATACTTCTCTAAAACCTCTTTTTGATAACTCTGACTTGTCTTTATTCCCATGTTTGGTTGGAATTTTTGGAATTTCTATGGAATTCTCGGGAACTATTGGAATTCTTGGAATCACTTATAAAAATAACATTTTACCTCAAATAAATTTGTTCACAGGAATGATTACCGCTGTGCATTGCTAACATAGTATTTCTAGAAAAATCATTCTTACGGAAATCTATAATGCGGCCAGTATTTGGCCAATTGGAAAGTAGCTGAACGCTGCCGCATAAGATTTCCTCTTTCCAAAAAAGGGAGACGTCTCTTCACATTTTAAGGCGATGAAGCATCGCAAAAGTCACTGAGTAATAACTCGGACAGCCACAGGTATGTCCAAAAATTTAAAAAGATGAAAAAAGTTTTTATAGCCGTAATGGCACTAGTTCTTAATACCATGATGATTTCGTGTACCACGGAATCCCTAGCTGAAGCGGATGAATTGTTGAATATTCAAGCTACAGAAGGAGATGACGGAAATCCCCCACCACCACCCCCGCCGCCTGCGAAATGAACTAGCTAGTCTAAATTATTTATTTAACTTGAGCTGTGCATATTAACTATAGCACAGCTCTATTTAATTGAATTTTTTGAGAAAAACCCTATTTATTGTTCTAATTGTAACCTTGTTTTCTTGTGAGATAGAAAAGAAAAATCGCTTTGATTCTAAAAATTTGAATGATAGTACGAGCTTTTATTTTCTTAAGTCTCAAAATTTAAATCTTACAGAAGGAAAAAGGCTTAAGGCAATCAACAAGGCAATACACATATCAAGTAAATTTGAATGGCAACCTATTAATGAACAATTAGAGTATCAGAAAAATTTAATTCTTTTTGATTTGGGCAAGTATGACAGCCTCAAAATTTATCATAAAAAACTAATAAATAATGCGATAAATAATGAAAACGTTTTTTATGCTGCAACGCAATATTATTTAATGGCTTACTATTATGACAAGGTTATCAAAAGAAAAGATAGCGCATTTTTAAATTATAATCTATCGAAAAGATATTTCCTTAAAGAATTGGATAGCAGTTGGGTGGGTAGAAGCCTATTGAATATGGGAACCATTCAAAAAGACCAAAATGATTTTTTTGGAAGCAAAGAGACCCTAACAGAAGCACTGAACTATTTAAACTTGAATAATGACATTACTCATATTGTTCAATGTTATAATCTTTTAGCTACGAATCATAGAAAACTTTTGAATTTTGAAGATGCCTTAGCATATTATGCTAAAGCTATTAATATGACTGATTCATCAAGTGACAAGTTTATTTATCAAAATAACTTAGCAGCAACTTATATTGATAATCAACAATTAAAAATGGCTATAAGTCTATTGGATTCTATATCTAGTATTCCAATACCTGTAACTAATCAAAAAGAATACGCCAGAGTACTCGATAATCTGGCCTATGCCAAATGGCTATCCGGTAAAAAAATAGAAGAAAAAGACTTTCAAGCTCCTTTACAACTACGAAAACAAAAGAACGATCAAAGAGGCCAAATCGCCAGCTATACCCATCTGGGAGAATTCTATAGTAAAACCAACCCAAACAGAGCAAGGTCGTATTTTGATTCTGTTATTCAACTTTCCAGAACTCTAAAAATACCACGAGCAGAAAAAGACGCTCTCAAATTCTTAATGAAACTTAAGCCTAAGAACATTGTCTTACGCGACCGATATGTGTTTTTACAGGATAGTCTTTACGAACAGGAGCTAAAGGTTAAAACTCAGTTCGCTAAGTACAAATACGACGATAAGGTAACTCAAGAAGAAAACGCACGTTTGGAAAAAGAAAATGCCGAAAAAGAACTGGAAGCCATTCAACAACGCGACCAAAAAATCATATACTTAGGAGGCTTTGTCTTTATTACCACGGTTTTAGGGCTTTCTTTCTATGGGTTTAGACAACGTACCAAACGATTAAAACAAAAAAGTAAAACGGAAAAACTGGCGGCCATCAATGATACGGAAGCAGAACTCTCGCGAAAGTTGCACGATGACCACGGTGGTATACTAAACCAGGTGATGTTAATGGTGCAGCGCGATGTAGATAAATCCACAATTCTGGATAAACTAGAATTAGTCTATAATCAGATTCGAAATTTCTCTCGTGAAATCAATACCGTAGATACGGGGCCTAACTATTGGAAAAGCCTTAAAAGCACTTTGGAATATGCCAAACCTGCTGAAATTGAAATGGTTTTTGACGGTGGTAAGGAACTAGATTGGTCTTCGGTGGGGCAACAAACCAAAACCATACTTTTTAAGGTACTGCAGGAATTAGTCATTAATATGGCAAGGCACAGTAAGGCGGCACAGAGCGTAATTTTGTTCAAAGACCAAAACAAAGCGCTCTTTATCTATTACGAAGATGACGGGGTGGGAGCCTCTAAAGAAGCTTTATTACGAAAAAATGGCCTGCGGAATACAGAAAAGCGTATTAATGCTTTGGGCGGAAGCATTATTTTTGATTCCGAAGAAGGCAAAGGATTTCGTGCAGAAATCCGGGTTCCTAAACAATAAAGCGCACCATGTTCAAAAAAATAATCTTAGCAGAGGATTTTCAAGGAGAAAACCAAGGTATCGCCGAAGCCTTGCGTGAAAAATTAGCTATTGAAGATTTACAAAACGAGTTGTACTGCGATAAAGCGTTTACCCGTTTAAAAGTAGCTCTAAAAAATAACGCTCCCTATGAATTGTTGATTACAGATCTGTTTTTTGAAGAAGACCATGTGCCGAGAAAATTAACTTCTGGCAGCGAGCTTATTAAAGCAGCAAGAGCATTGCAGCCCAACTTAAAGATTATTGTCCACTCCATGGAAAACAATCCCCTGCACATTAACACACTCTTTAAGGAGCAGAAAATTAATGGTTATGTAAGCAAGGGACGTAAAGGAATGCTAGAACTGATCAACGCTATCAAAGAAGTGTACCATAACAGAACCTATGTCTCCCCGCAACTTAATTTAACCGCTGCGAGTAATATTGTGGAGCTAGACGATTTTGACCGGGCCATCTTAAAGGAACTCGCTAAGGGCCTTACCAAAAAAGAAGTCTCCGATAAATTTAAAAAGGAAAATAGGACCCCTAATAGTGAAAGCACCATCGATAAGAGAATAAGCAGGCTTTATGATGAGTTCGAAGCCAAGAATACCACCAATCTCCTATTTAAACTGGCAAAGGAAGGTAGGATTTAAACTTTCCTATTCCGTCGCTAACACCACGAAATAAAAAACTTACCTCCCTTACGGATATCTGTAAGGGATTGTCTTTTAATGGGTTTAGGTTTGGGGTGTTATTAATTCTAAAACAAAAAAATGGCTAATTATCATATTTCAAAAGATAAGAATAAAAACAAATGGAGAATTCAAAAAGAAGGCGGTGAAAAAGTAAGTGGCTATGCTGAAACTCAAAAGGAGGCTGAGAAAAGAGCAAAAGAATTGTCAGCTAATTCCGGCGGAGGAGAAGTCCGAATTCATGGTCTAAACGGTAAAATTCGTGATTCCGATACAGTATTCCCAGGTAACGACCCAAAATCTTCAAAAGATACGAAGCATTAAGTTTTAATATCTAATTGATGATTTGTTATGGTAAGTAATACTGAACATGTTGAAACACAAAAAGAAAAGTATAATAAGTTAAGACTGGAGTGTTGGAATAATGCTCTTCATTCATTTGCGCTGTCCTATATTTTTGATAAAAAAGCAAAAAAAAATAGTTTTAACACAAATCTTTTAAAAGTTTTTGGAATAGTGGTTCCAATAACAGTTGGAGCAACTGCAATGGGATATGATTTAGACTCGAACACATTAAAACTTATTATAACACTAGCTATCCCTCTAACAATTTTTCAACTTATTTTTTCTGTTTTTGCGGTTGTTTATAAATGGGATGATGTATTAGCTTATTCATATGAAGCTTCTCAAGACTTGTCTTTACTTTCTGATGAATTCAGAAAATTAGGGAATTTACCTCCAGAAGATTATTCCGAATTGGATCAAAAGTTTGAAGTTCTAAACACGAGGTTTAAGAGTAGAAGTCAACAAAATACTAAGTATAATATTTCAGAAAAGGAATTAAGAAAAGGCATGAGATATGGTCTAAGGGAATTTCAAAGAAAATGTATTGGTTGTAAAGAAATACCAAATTCTATGAAGTCTAGTGACTGTCATGTTTGCGGTAAATTTTAAAAAATGCATAAAATCTCAAAAAAATGAACAAAAAAATACTTGATGTACTTAAAGGTTACTCTAAGCTTTCTTTAGAGGAAAAAGCAATTTTGAAAAAACACATCCAACGATTGGACAATACGGGCATAGATGGTAAAAAAATAATTATAAAAGCTTTAAGTGAAAGTGTCGGACCATTGGACAGTAATGCTTGTTCCTGTTGTGGTAGATAATAAAAAATCAAATCAAAATGCAACTCCAACCACAATTAAAAGCCCTGGCCGAAAAAATCGTAAAGCTTAAAGACAAGATAGATACCGAAGAATCTACCAAACATGCCTTTGTGCTACCGTTTATAAATCTGTTGGGTTACGATACATTTAACCCTACCGAAGTAGTACCTGAGTTTACGGCCGATATTGGCCTTAAAAAAGGCGAAAAGGTAGATTATGCCATTTTCCAGAACGGCCAGCCCATTATCATCATCGAATGTAAAAATTGGAAACAAAAGCTCGATGCCCATAACTCGCAATTGTTCCGTTATTTTCATTCCACTAAAACCCGATTTGCCTTATTGACCAACGGCATACAATACCGCTTCTATACAGATTTGGACGCTACCAATAAAATGGACGAAAAACCTTTTTTGGAGTTTGACATGACCCACTTAAAAGAAAATACGGTACATGAAATCACCAAATTCCACAAATCCAATTTTGATATTGAAAAGATAGTGGACAATGCCAGTGCTCTAAAATATACTAAAGAAATTAAAAAGCAGATAGCGGAACAATTACAACATCCAACACCGGATTTTGTGAAATTGTTCGCAGGTAATGTGTATTCAGGCCGTCTTACCGAAAAGGTGATGGGGGAATTTACCGATTTGGTGAGTAAGGCCTTTACACAGACCATTAGTGACAAGGTAAACGACCGTTTAAACTCGGCCTTGAACAAGGAGGCGGAACAACAACAAGAAGAGGCGCAAGAACCTGAGGAAGTAAATAAAATTGAAACTACCGAAGAAGAACTGGAAGGTTTCCGAATCATTGTGGCCATTTTAAGAAGAAAACTAGCGGTTAACCGCATTGTTCACAGAGATACACAATCGTATTTCGGAATTCTTTTGGACGATAACAACCGTAAACCTCTTTGTCGATTGCATTTGAATGCAAGTACTAAATACCTCGGTATCATTAACCAGTACAAAGAAGAAACAAGACATCCTATTGATTCCATAGACTCCATATATGAGTTCGAAGAACAAATATTAAAAACGGTTGATTATTATTGAAAATAGATAATCCCGAATCAAGTAATTTCAAAGACCATACTACCAAATAAGGTGGGTTTGCACCTGTTTAAAATAACACTAAACACTAACCATTAACTATACTCTAAAATGAAAAAAGCTTTCTTAACGCTTGTACTATTCTTGTTTTTAGTTCCTAATGTAATAAAGGCGCAAAATGACGGCGCAGTAGTTGCTGGTGCAGTCGGGGCATTAGCCGCTATTGGTGCCGGAATAGCGGCAGTTGAACAAATGAAAGAACGTGCTGAGCTGACTGCCACAGAATATCTACTAGCCAATAACCCTGAAATGACAAGCTTTTCCCTAAAGACCTTAGATTTTAATGGGAAAAAGTTAAAAGATATGTCTTCCGCTTCAGTAATTACTTTTAAAATTCAAGAGTTTGAGCCAATGGACAATCCAGAATTAGATGGCAAAAAACAAGTGTTATTGGGGTTTACCAGTCATGGCTGGATTAATGAGTATGGAATAGACTTTAATAAGATAAAATGGTTTTTAATAGACCAACCTGAGTGGACAAAAATGATGGTGGCCTATGTAAGAGTAGCCTCAGGGGAATGGGTAAACCAAAGTGTGGAAGAAACCCTAATGAACGGCAAAATTGTTAATAAAGGAGTAAAGGTGAATAGCAGAATGGAAATTCCCTTTTACAAACTATCTGGCGATATGTATGTGGTTGCCGATTATTCCAATGAAATGAAGTTTATTTACAACGAGCGCTCTTTGGGTATTTTTTTGAAAGACACCAAAGATTTAGTGCAGATAAAGCGCAATAGTTTAATTGAATTGCATGAGTTCTTTTTTGAAGAATAGCGAACAAAACTCTTCGATTTATAACATGGTAACAAAGCTTGATAGTTGGAGAATCAGCACTAATATTTGCGGTTCAATTCTTCCTTACAGATATCTGTAAGGAATTGTCTTTGAATGGGTTTAGGTTTGATGCAGAACCAAAAATCAACTGAAAATGAAATACAAGGTAGTACCGTTAGAACCAAACTTAGATTTAAAGGCATCTTCCACTAAAGATGCATCCGATTATCTTGAAAAATTTATAAATCATTACGATGTTCAAGGCTGGAAGTTTATACGAGTCGAAGTCATTTCAGCCTATGTTTCTGGTGAAAGCGGTTGTTTTGGTTTGGGAGCGACCCCAGGTCATACGACTAATAAACAAATGGTCGTTTTTCAAAAAAGATGAGCATAGTACTCTTATGGCTTATCAAGGGCTATTGGCTTTTAATTCCCCCTAAAAAAAGAAACAAATGCCTTTTTAAAAAAAACTGTTCTCACTTTGTGTTTGACATCACAAAAGAAGACGGACTGCGACAAGGCCTGAAAGCACTACGCTACCGATATAAACACTGCAGACCAGGCTACTATATTATAAATGATAAAGAAGGTAAACTATTGATTTCCGCTCGAAACGAAGTGTTTAAGGCAAAAAAAATCAAAAATGAAATTCTTAAGAATAAATAAAAAAATAACAGTAAAGCTTATGCAGTTTGTGTCCATTTGCTGTGCACTTCTATTGTTCATAGCTGTGTTGCCAAACCCATTAAAATATTATTCGGTATTACGTGTGATAGTATCTATTGGAGCCATTCTAGTTATTCTTAAGAATATCGCAAATGGGTATTGGGTAGTTCTTTTTGGAGCGATATTGATATTGTTTAACCCAATAGTTCCCATTCATTTTTACACGAAAGTACCATGGGTTCCAATAGACATTGCTTCAGGGATTCTTTTCCTAATTGAAATTATCCTTGACCGACCCAAAAAGGCAAAACCTTTGTTAGTTGAACAAGAGGTGAAAACATACGAACGTGATAGAATTATATAAATCAATACAACCATGAATAATATACAAATACCAACAATAATCAAAAGTCATTTCTTGAGGTTATATCAGATAGCACTTGCAGATGGGGAATTCAGCGCACTTGAACTAAAAATGCTATATGAATTTGCGGAAGAAAGAGGTATATCAAAAGAACACTTAGATGACATTTTACTCAATCCAGTAGATGCCAGTAATCTTATCCCTGAAAATATCAATGAAAAAATAGGCTTTTTGTATGATTTTGCTGCAATGATTTGGGCCGACGAGGTCGTAACCGAAGATGAACTTTTCGCTTTAAAGAAATACATTAAGCATTTTGGGTTTTTGGATAAAAATATTGACCCCTTAGCGCAATACCTCATTAAAGCGGCACAGAACAATAAAACCAAAGAAGCAATCATAAAAGAGTTAAACGACTGACCATGGGATTAAAGAATTTAATACAGTTAAAACCAAAAGAAACAATACTAAAGGTTACCGATGAACAACCATCAGAGGATGTGAGAAAGCGCACCTATCATGAAGCAGGTTATCGCGATAGCTCAAGAAATATGGGGAATTCACAAACACTTTCTATTTGCTTGGAAGCCATATACGCAAAATTTGAAAACGAGGAAAAAGAATTACTTCATAAGCAAGATGAACTTAAAAAACCATATTCCCAAGAACAGTTAGAAAAAGAATCGGAGATAAAGGGGTTTCAAGTAGCAATAGATAATGCAAACGAAAAAATAAAACAGAATGAAGATAAAAACCATGACATAGAGAGTGCCATTAAAGAATTAAAATTTGAAATTACCGACCTCCCTCAAAATCCACACTTATACGGAGTGCCGGCCAAAAAGGGTGCTTCTGCCAAATTTTGGATAGGATTGATAGTCTTAGCCCCAATTACGGTATACCTTTTTATGTTTTACTCATCGGTCGTCTATTCCGCAATGGAAAAACAGTTTACTTATGAAGATCAGCGCTGGTATGTACCCGATGCCATTTTTAGAGCCTGGGAAGATGGTTTTCAGGCCTTGGCGACGGTTGTCTTTGCTCCATTTATTTTTATAGGCCTAGGCTATTTAATCCACATGTTCTACCAAAAGAAAAAATTAGCTTCCTATTTTAAACTAACCGCAATTATTATAGCGACTTTAGTTTTTGATATACTACTCGCATTTTTTGTTGAAAAGAAACTATGGGAGCTTAATGTAAGTGATGAAAATGCAAAATTCGGTTTCGCTGAGGCAATAGAGAGTCAAGAATTTTGGCTCATAATTTTTCTAGGGTTTATTGCCTATTTGATATGGGGTTTCATTTTTGATTTCGTAATGGAAGAACATAAAGAAAAAGATAAGATTAAAAATGCTATTCGTAAACGGAACGAGCAAATCATAATTCACAAAGAACAAATTCATGATAATAAGTCTAAAATTGATGAAGTCAAAACTTTGATACGTGAGATTAAAGAAAAAATATCAAAAGCAAAGGGTAGGATTAATGAACTTCAACGTATTGTTGACGGCACCATAATCCCTACAAAAGAATACAAATTATATGCTTCAGAATATTTACAAGGCTGGCTAACCTTCATTAATGAGAAACTTATGATTTCGAGGTCTGAAAATGACAATTTAATTTCAGAATGTTTGACTATAAATAAACTTCATCTGGAGAAAGTAGGAGTTCGAGAAGATTACCATAATACCGTATTCACTAAAACCCTTTGAAATGAAAAAAATAATACTTGTAACTGGTTGCGCATTATTCGTTTTCAGTGGCTGTCGGTCAGATAAAACATTAAAAAATCAGAGCGAAGTTTTAAACGATATGACAAAAACAGAAGTTAAGGTAATTGTTCCAGAATGTGAGCCGTTTTTACTTAAACGCAAGGATGATAATCTAAATATCAGTATCCTGTTGGACCTTTCGGATAGAATAGATTTGCCTCGCCAACAGGCTAAAGATTCTTCATATATTCTATCCTTGGCCAAAGAATTCAATAATCATATCCGCAAAAAGAAACTGGGCCTGTTATACGATAAAATAGAAGTGTTCTTTGAACCAGCCCCAGTTAATACTAAAATCAACGAGCTTGCAAATGAATTAAAGGTCAGTTATGTGAAAGGTGTTTCTAAAACCAAATGGATACCCATGACCTTAGAAGGATATAGCAACGTCCCTTCACAAATATACGAGCTAGCTAGAAATGCATCAAAAAAGAAAGGATATCCAGGGTCGGACACTTGGGGGTTTTTTAAGAACCATGTAAAGGATTATTGTATTGAAGAGTGTAGAAGGAACGTGCTAGTTATACTAACCGACGGCTATATATACCATGAAGCGAACTTGCGAGAAGAGGAAAACCAGACCTCATATTTGACTCCTAGATTATTGACTCAACTTAAATTAAATAACCCTAACTGGTATCAAGAAATTGTAAATCGAAATTTAGGTTTTATTGCCGCCACAAGCGGATTAGAAAATTTGGAGGTTTTGATTATTGGTGTTCAAAGCCAAAACTTAAAAAATCCTTATGCCCAAGAAATCCTAGAAACTTATTGGCGTGAATGGCTCACCAAAATGGGAGTAAAAAAATACAAAATCAAAAGTGCAGATTTACCATCTCATATGGAAAAAGTCATTGCAGATTTCATCTAATAGAAATAACATTTATGGCGTTTAGATTTAATAAAAGAATTAAGTTCGGTAAAGGATTGGGGATTAATATTAGTAAATCTGGTATTGCGCCTAGCTTTAGAACAAAAAAAGGAAGTCTTAGCTCTAAAGGATATTCTGTAAAAACGGGTATTCCTGGCTTGAGCTATCGGAAGATTTTTTCAAAAGCTAAGAATAGTGGGTGTTTAGTTGTTTTATTTTCGCTTTTGTTAATTAGTATCCCCATTTCCTGTGAAAGTATAGAAAGTGGAAAAGTGGAAGAAATTGACTCACAAGAGTGTAGGGATACGAATTGTGCCAATTACACCTCCCAAAGTGCTGCCCAAAATGCCTACGATGCTGACCCTGAATGTAGAAATGATTTGGATGCCGACAATGACGGAATTGCATGTGAAGAGCCAGGTAATAGTGTAAAAAACTGTGCTACAACTTCAAATTGCGGCTGCTCAAACAAAAATAAATCACCTTGCCAAGCAGACCCTTGTTGCAGATGGGTAGTTGGTGAGGGCTGCGAGTGTGGCTAGTTATTATTCCAACTCAAACCTCAAATAAACCGGTAAATGGTCAGATAATTTTCTGGCTTTTTCAAGGTTGTCACAGACCCGTACAAAATCTAATATCCCACTTTCGGTTTTGGTAAAATGGGAAGAATAAAAAATGTTGTCAATAGGGTGATTGCGGTATTCAAAACCATCACAGGATTTCTTAAGTGTCGTTCTTTGGTTGCTTACCGCAGCGTTAAACCCTTTAGTCTTAAAAGTATCAAACACAGGTTTGGCCTCATCAACATTAAAATCACCAGCCAGTATTAGGGGTGTGGGTTCCGTATTCGTAATGTACGTGGTTAAAGCCTTAATCTCTGCCTCAGGATTTTTGTTATAGGGTCTGGAGTGAAAATTGACAAGGGTCCATTTTTTATCCCTCATATAGAAGTCAATTGTAAAAGGTTCCCTGTCCACCGCCTTATCTAGTTCCATAATCAACCTACCCCTATTCTTAATTTTTAGGTATGTGGTTTTCCAGACAACCGCGTAACGTTCGGTAACATATTTGGAACTGTTGGTGGGATCGCTCACCACATAATCCCATTGCGCTCCTTTCCGATTTAGGATATCCGCTAATTTTGCGACCGCCTGCGCACCTCCATAACCTGCAACCACTTCCTGAATGGCCACAACATCAGCGACCCTAACTATTTCAGCTATTCGCTCTAATTCTTCACTGTTCTTAGTCTTCCCAAAATCTTTAATGTTCCAAGAAATAAGACTAAAATCTTTCTGCTGTGAAAAACTTCCAATTGAAATAAGAAGCGTAATAAGAACTAGTATTTTTCGTAACATATATGAACATTCAGTGGAACACAAAGCTATTGAAAGTTACGATTACGGATTTACGTAAATCTGTAAATACTTTAATAACCCGTTGTGCATTTTGATTTGATTAATAAAAATGGATGTCAGTTCGAGTGTTTTTTCGAAATGTATTGGAGAAAAAATGTATCGAGAACAGCTTTTGGACCAACAAGGTTCTCGATACACTGTATTTTACAATGAAAAATTGAAAAATACAGCACTCGAACTGACAATTTAAAACGTCAATTATCCAAAATGCACGATAGGTTTTAATATAGTACAAGTACTACTTCTTCGAATAAAAACGAACCTATCCCCATTTTTTGGAAAATACCTCCACACTGGTTAGTTCGCTTTGCTCAGGACAGGCTTCTCGCCTAAAGTTTGTTCCACAAAAAAAGTCCTAGCTTTCACTAAGACTTTTTTACTATTCCTGTGGTCCCACATGGGCTCGAACCATGGACCCCCTGATTATGAGTCAGGTGCTCTAACCAGCTGAGCTATAGGACCCGCAATTTGCGGTTGCAATATTACCATTTATTTTTAATCGGCACAAGCAAAATAACACCTACTTCCCTATTTCTTGACATAATTCTACCAGTACCCCATTGGTGGTTTTAGGATGTACAAATGCCACCCATTTATTATCTGCTCCCCGCTTTGGGGTTTCGTTCAAAATAGTAAAACCTTCTTTCTTAAGCCGCTTAATTTCTGCCTTGATATCTTCTACTGCAAAAGCAACGTGGTGCACCCCTTCGCCCTTTTTCGCCAAGAATTTTGCTATAGGCCCATCCTCGGTCATTGCCTCCAAAAGCTCTATTTTATTTGGTCCGTTCTTAAAAAAAGAAGTGCGTACGCCTTCCGAAGCTACTTCTTCTTCCTTATAGGGGCCCACACCGAGTAATTTTTCAAACAACTGGTTAGAGGCCGCCAAGTCCTTTACCGCAATTCCTAAATGTTCTATTTTCTTCAACGATTCGCTATTTACCTAGACTATAAACACCTAAATTACACATAATTCTACGTACTTTTGCCCTATGGAAACGCAAAGACAGCGAAAGATAGGGGGAGTAATCCAAAAGGATATCGTAGATATTCTACAGAAGGCGGCCATTGATGGTGGATTAAAGGGCACCTTGATCTCCGTTTCTAAGGTTGTGGTTACCACGGACCTGTCTATCGCTAAGGTGTACATCAGTATTTTTCCGAATACCCAAGCACAGGAACTTCTGGAAGGAATTAAATCTAACCAACCCCTTATAAAACACGAACTGGCGCAACGTACCCGTAACCAACTGCGCCGTGTGCCGGAGTTGTTATTCTATTTGGACGATTCCCTAGACTATATTGAAAAGATTGAAAATTCCTTAAAAGGGGATGAAAACCCAATTGAGAACAGAGATTTGCTGGAGAAAAGAAAAAAGTCCTAGACCTTGAACTTTCCGCTCTACATAGCCAAACGATATGTGCGTTCCAAGAGCAGCCAGAATGCGGTAAATATCATAAACTTTATTACTTTTTTAGTTATAGTCATCGGTTCTGCCGCACTTTTTATAGTGCTGTCCGGTTTTGCCGGACTAAAGACCTTTAGTCTCTCCTTTACCAATTCATTTGACCCGGAACTGAAAGCCCTGCCCGTTACCGGAAAATTTTTCAGGCTGACACCCGCACAGGAACAAAAACTATCTGCCGTAGAAGGGCTAGCACACTATGCAAAAGAAATCGAGGAAAAGGTGTATCTGGAGCATAAAGGCAAAAACCATATCGCCTATATCAAAGGAATAGATTCCAACTACATCAAAGTAATCCCAGTTGATAGCACGCTCTACATCGGCGATTGGGCCCTAAACGAAAAACAGGTGGTATCCGGTATCGGGATTGCGAATATTCTTGGGGTTACCATCAACCAGTTTCGCAGCCCCATGCAGATCTATGCCTTTAAACCCGGAACCGGCTCTATTTCCCAACAGAGCATACGTTCTTTATACAATCAGGCACCAATGGTCATTGCCGGTGTATACGCCGTGGAAGCGGATTTGGACAATAAATATGTCTTTGCCGACCTAGCGCTTACACAGGCTTTGCTGGAAAAGGACGAAACCCAATATTCCGGTATTAATTTTAAGCTTGATGACGATGCGAATATTCAAGAGGTTAGAGCCTCTTTAAATAGCATTTTAGGTGATGATATAGCACTAAAAAACAGGGAAGAACTGAACAGCACGCTCTACAAAATGCTGAATACAGAAAATGTTGCCACCTACCTCATCTTTACACTTGTACTAATTATCGCCCTTTTTAACGTAGTCGGCGCCATTATTATGATGATACTGGACAAACAACAGAACTCCAAAACCCTGTTCAGTTTAGGGACTACCATCAAAGAACTTCGGCGCATCTATTTTGTGCAAGGGGTCTTGGTCACAGGCCTAGGCGGAATCATAGGTGTTTTAATAGGCTCCTTACTGATATGGTCGCAACTGCTCTTTGGATGGCTCCGGATTACCCCATCGCTGGCCTATCCGGTAGAATATAGACTCCTAAATGTTTTTATAGTCCTAGGAACCATATTGGTTCTTGGGGTCATCGCTTCAAAAATTGCCAGTAGTCGGATCAATAAGAAATTAATCTCAGCCTAAACTAAATTCGTGGTCTCCGAATTTCTGTAACACCTCGTCAAAAGCGGCGAAAACATCTACGGATTCGTCACTGGTAACCATCTTCATGCGGTACTCCTTAAAATTGGGAATGCCCTTAAAATAATTGGTATAGTGCCTACGGGTTTCAAAAACGCCCAGTTTTTCACCTTTCCATGCAATGGACATTTGCAAGTGTCTCCTAGCGGCATCTACGCGTTCTTGCATAGTTGGCGGCGCCAAATGTGTACCTGTTTCAAAGTAGTGTTTTACCTCTCTGAAAAACCATGGATATCCTATGCTGGCCCTGCCTATCATAGCACCGTCGAGACCAAATTCATCGCGCATTTTCATCGCGGCCTCCGGAGAATCTACGTCACCGTTTCCAAAGACGGGTATGTGCATCCTAGGGTTGTTCTTTACCGCCGCAATGGGATGCCAATCGGCATTTCCTTTGTACATCTGTGCCCGCGTTCTGCCATGAATAGCTATGGCCTTGCAGCCTACATCCTGTAAACGTTCGGCCACCTCAACTATTTTTATGGAATCCTCGTCCCACCCCAAACGGGTCTTTACCGTTACCGGAAGTTTGGTGTGTTCCACCATGGCCTTGGTCAAGGATACCATTAAATCAATATCCTTTAGAATACCGGCACCGGCACCTTTAGAAACCACTTTTTTTACGGGGCAGCCAAAATTAATGTCAATAATATCCGGACCGGATTTCTCTACAATTTCTACCGACCGTAACATGGACTCCAGATTGGCGCCGAAAATCTGAATGCCCACAGGTCTTTCCTTCTCATAGATATCCAGCTTCATAACGCTCTTGGCGGCGTCCCTGATAAGACCTTCCGAAGAGATGAATTCCGTATACACCACATCGGCTCCCTGCTCCTTGCACAGCGCACGGAACGGCGGGTCGCTTACATCTTCCATCGGTGCAAGCAACAAGGGAAAATCGGTTAATTGTATGTCTCCTATTTTAGGCATCTTCGTGTGCTTTGGTCTGCAAAATTACATCAAATTTAAAAAGTGATGGTCGCCTTCTTCTGTTCACCGTTTCTATTGACCCTAACCTGGGTCGTATCTCCTTCTTCAAAGGCGGACAGTGCGCGCATGTAACTCATCATATCAACCACGGTACTATCACCCAGTTGTATGACCACATCACCTTTTAGAAGTCCAGCCTTGGCCGCCGGTCTTCCTTCGGTAACGCCATCGATACGCATCCCTTTTCCATCAAATAGATAATCTGGCATAACGCCAAGGGCCACCTTAAACCGAGGCACGTCTTCACTTTCGTTCTTGGTAGTTCTAAAGGACAATTTGCTAGCATCATCCAACTCCGCAATTATCTCGAGTATATAGTCGCCGATCATTTCCATTCCCTCGTAATTCAATTTCTCCGAATCATCGGAGGGCTTGTGGTAATCCTTATGCTGACCCGTAAAAAAATGAAGTGCGGGAATATTCTGAAGATAGAACGAAGTGTGGTCGCTTGGTCCAACGCCAGATGCGTTCAAAACCAGCTTAAATCCTGGATTGGTGGCGTTAAGCACCTGTCCCCAAACAGGCGCGGTTCCCGTGCCACTAATGGAAAGCGTCTTATTCTCACGTAGCCTCCCCACCATATCCATATTGATCATATAATTGGCTTTCGTAAAATCGATAGTGGGATTTTTTGAAAAGTAGTTGCTTCCCAACAGGCCCATTTCCTCTCCCGAAAAAGCAATAAAGGTATAGTTACTGCCCGTAAGCGTGTCCCTTAATTTTTGGGCAAGTCGTAGTAGTATTCCAACGCCACTCGCATTATCGTCCGCTCCATTATGGATGGCCTCTCCTTCTGCGTACAACGAACCTTCGCCACCCATTCCCAAATGATCATAATGCGCGCCGATGATTACCGTTTTATCGGCCTTATTATCAATATAACCTATTACATTCGTTCCCGTAATAGTGCTATCTCCGTTAACGAACTGTACTTCAGAATGTGGGTCGGTCTTGGGCTTAAAGGTAAAGGTCTGGAAATAGGTGCCCGCATTCCCCTTGGGCTGCAATCCTATGTTCTCCATACGCGTCCTTATGTAATCTGCAGCTATCAACTCCTCCGGCGTGCCCGTTTCCCTGCCCTTTAAACTGTCCGAGGCCAGAAAAGCGACATCTTCTTCCAGGCTTACAGTCTTCAGGATTTCTTTTTTACAGGAGCCGAAAACAAGAAAAAACAAGAGTAAAATGGAGCATTTACCTAGCATAGCGTTTATTTTTGACAAAAATACACATCCTATGAGAATTCTATTTGTTTTGAGTTTCCTATTCCTATTGGGTAGTTGTAAGCCAGACCCGAAAGAAACGCAGTCCAAAGCCGAAAAAACAATTTCCTTAATGGCCGGGAACGATACGCTTATCTATCCGGAAGAGAAATATTTTAAAAGTATCCGACAGATTACCTTTGGCGGAGACAATGCCGAGGCTTACTGGAACTGGGACGATACCCAAATGATTTTTCAGTCGAACAATAAAGGATGGGGCATGAACTGTGACCAGATGTTCCTTATGAATATTGAAGATAATTTCAAGGATACTATTCCGCCTATGGTAAGCACCGGGATGGGACGTACCACCTGCGCCTATTTTCTGCCGGACAACAAACATTTCGTGTATGGCTCTACGCATTTGGCGAACAAAGAATGCCCTGAAGTGCCTTTACGGAAAAACGGAAATTATGTGTGGCCCGTATATGACTCCTTTGATATTTTCGTTTCCGATTTGGAAGGAAATATTACCGCACAACTTACCGCCGAACCTGGTTACGATGCGGAAGCCACAGTTTCTCCCAAGGGGGATAAAATTGTCTTTACCTCTACCCGCAGTGGCGATTTAGAGCTTTATACCATGAACATTGATGGCACGGACGTACAGCAGATAACGAATGAACTGGGCTACGACGGAGGTGCCTTTTTCTCGCCGGACGGGACTCAATTAATATTTAGGGCCTCACGTCCTAAAACACCGGAAGCCATCAAGAAATATAAAGACCTACTAGCGGAAGGTTTAGTGGAACCTACGGAAATGGAACTGTTTATCTGCAATGCCGATGGAAGCGACCTAAAACAATTAACGTTCCTTGGTAATGCCAATTGGAGTCCGTTCTTTCATCCCTCTGGAAAAAAAATACTGTTTTCCAGCAATTTCGAGGCTGAAAAGGGTTTCCCTTTCAATCTCTACTTTATCGACATCGACGGTAAAAATTTGGAGCGCGTTACCCATGGGGAAACCTTTGATGCTTTCCCCGTCTTTTCTAACGACGGGAAGTATTTAGCATTCTCCAGCAACCGAAATAATGGGGGAACACGAGATACCAACCTGTTTATTGCGGAGTGGCAAGAGGCCTCCCCTGAGTCCTCTAAAGGAAGTAAATAAGGTGTTATTGCTGACCATTCCCTATGAGCCTGTTGTATTCGGCATAAAAATTAATGCGCATTTAGTGCTGGAATACCTAGCTTTTTTTATCGCTTTTAGGTACTACGTTTATTTGCGGAACAAAAGCACGGATACGATCTCGGCTAACAACCGACTCTCCATTATCATCGGTGCCATATTCGGTGCTTTACTACTATCTAGGGTCGTAGCATTTTTAGAAAACCCTGTGTTGCACGCGGAACAGGGTTGGTTGTATCTCCTGAATAATAAAACCATCATGGGTGGGCTTTTCGGTGGACTGCTAGGGGTAGAACTGGCAAAGAAAATCATTGGCGAAAAGCAATCGTCCGGAGACCTTTTTACGCTCCCCATAATTTTAGGTATTGGCATTGGACGTTTGGGATGTTTTTTAGCAGGAACCAAGGAGTTTACCTATGGGAAAGAAACTGCCTTTTTCTTGGGTATTGATTTAGGGGATGGGGTTCCCAGACATCCTATAGCACTATATGAAATGGTATTTCTTTTGCTGTTGTTCCTTCTTATACGCCAGTTACAGCAGCGTGAAAAATGTTGGCCCACGGGCAGCTTCTTTAAACTGTTCATGGTCAGCTATTTTAGCTTTCGCTTTTTCATGGAATTTTTAAAACCTAATTCCTATTTCATTTTAGGTTTGAGCAGCATCCAATATTTATGCTTAATTTGTCTATTGTACTACCGTAAATTTATCCTTAGAGGAATTTCCTATGTCGCAAAAAAACTATACCTATTATGATTTTACCTTAAGCCTGTGTCCGGAATGTCTGAGAAGGGTAGATGCGAAGATCGTTTTTGAGAACGAAAACGTCTACATGCTTAAAAACTGTAAAGAACACGGCCGTTCTAAAGTGCTTATTGCGGATGATATTGAATACTATAAAAACATCCGCAACTATAACAAAGCTTCGGAATACCCCAAAACCTTTAACACCCAGACCCATTACGGGTGTCCTTACGACTGCGGACTTTGCCCTGACCATGAACAACATTCTTGTCTTACCGTTGTAGAGCTTACGGACCGTTGCAACCTTACCTGTCCTACCTGTTATGCAGGGTCCTCCCCTTCCTATGGGCGGCACAGGACCTTGGAGGAAGTCAAAAAAATGCTTGATGTCATCGTAAAGAACGAAGGCGAACCCGATGTGGTGCAACTCAGCGGTGGCGAGCCCACCATACATCCGCAGTTTTTTGAAATAATGGACTATGCCAAAACGCTTCCTATCCGTCACTTAATGCTGAATACCAACGGTATAAAAATTGCGAGGGATTTTGATTTTGCAAAGCGATTGGCCAGCTACGCACCGGATTTTGAGATTTACCTTCAGTTCGATTCCTTGGATAACAAGGTATTGCAAACCTTGCGCGGAGCAGATTTGGCGGATATTCGATTAAAGGCCATTGAACATTTGAACCAACTTAATCTCTCTACAACCTTGGTCGTTACACTACAGAAAGGATTGAACGACCACGAGATGGGGGCCACAATAGATTTTGCCCTAAAGCAAAAATGTATACGCGGAGTTACCTTTCAGCCTACGCAGATCGCTGGTAGGTTGGATAATTTTGAGGTGGATGAGAACAGAATAACCTTGACCGAGGTACGAAGAAAAATATTGGAACAATCTCCCATATTTGAACCGGACGATTTAATTCCCGTTCCCTGTAATCCTGATGCCTTGGTTATGGCCTACGCCCTGAAATTGGGAGATGACGTGAGTCCGCTTACACGGTTCATTAACCCTGAAGATTTGCTGAACGAGGGCAAGAACACCATCATCTATGAGCAAGACGAACAGCTACATGGTAAGATGATAGACCTTTTTAGTACCGGTAATTCCGTGGAGAAGGCTTCGGAGAACTTAAAGAGCATTATGTGTTGTCTTCCGGAAATAGATGCTCCCGAGTTGGGCTATGACAACCTGTTCCGTATTATTATCATGCAATTTATAGATGCCCATAATTTTGATGTTAGGGCCATAAAGAAGTCTTGTGTGCATATCGTAAACAAGGATTATAAGATCATACCTTTTGAGACTATGAACTTGTTCTACAGGGACGATAAGGTTGAGCGGTTAAAAGAGCTTCAAAATGAATATGTGTAACATCATTAATCAAAATTCAAAAAGCCCATGTTTTTAGAAGTCGGTAATTTAGACGGCCTTGTAGCCTTGATTTTTTTGATCCTGTTAGGGCCCGCCTTAGTTTTAGGTATTATTGGCATCATCCTTTTATCCAAAGGAAAGAAAAAAGCGGGAAAAATACTGCTGATATTAGCTGGGGTCTACCTTCTGGTGAGCTTTGGTATTTGCGGAACGATGATGGGCGGGTTTTAATTAAATCCTACTGCGTTCGTCCACCCGTTTTCTTTTATAGTTGTCCTTAATCCTAGTGTTACCGAACTTATACCTAAACCCAAAGACAAAGAGTCGTGTTTCCCTTCTCGAGGAAGTGGTGTTATTTTGATTTGCAAATCTTCTGGTATAAAAATAATTTCCCCCGTTAAAAATATCCTCAACAGCCAACGAAATACTGGCATTTTTGTCCCATAGAGTTTTTCTAAAGGCCAATCCCAAAGTGCTTACTTCATCTTGCCTAGCGTTTCCTTGAAATGTTGGAGCGTAATAACTGTAATTTACATCAGCAAAAAGTGATTTGTCCTCCAATAATGTAAAGCTATTCCGTAAACGCAATAATCCAGACCATATAGAATTCACAAATAATTCTCCCGTATCAAAATCACGGAAAGTGTTTTCCCTATTAAAATAGCTCAGAAGCGCGTAGGAAGACCAGTAACTTGTCAGTTTTTTGTTAAAGACAATATCTGCACCGTAATTTCTATTGCTATCTAGATTTGTAGCGATAAACCGTAAGAGATTGGCCTCGTTATCCTGAAACACCTGCTGCAGAAACTCGTTCTTACGCCTATAATAAAATGCGGTAAAGGTATAGGTCTTGTCGTAGGTGTAGGCCAGCGATATGGAGTTTCTTGTGGAGGGTATGAGATCGGGGTTGCCTTCTACCGTAGTATTGTTACTTTGGAAATACTGAAAGGGATTGAGCCAATCGTACCGAGGTCGGGTAATACGTCTGTAGTAATTAAGTTTAAAGGAGTTCTTCTTGTTCGGGGTATACAAAGCGGAAAATGAGGGGAAAAATTCCAGATAGGAGTTTTTTGTTCTGTTGGCACCGGCATCCAAATCTCCTACCGTTTCGGTATATTCCGTTCGTAGTCCTGCTTTGAGCTTCCATTGCTCCAAACTATGGTCCATGCTCAGGTACCCTGCGGAAATACGTTCGTCATAGACAAAATTTCCGATTTCTGTTGGGCTAACACCGGGCTGATCGCTGGTAAAACCCAACTGTTCTATGGCATTATCGCTGTTAATGGTGGCATAGCGCAACCCTGTTTCAAAAGTGGTTGTCTTTCCTAATGGCTTTGTATAATCTAGTTGAAGACTGAACAGGTTTGTTCGTTGGTCGGACTGGGTGACAAAGTCGTTCTCACCGGTGAGGTTCCTATCATTATCAAAGAAATCGGTGGCAATATCCTGCTCTCTTGTGTAGTTGTAGAAGGTGTAATGCGTATTGAACGCTAACTGCTGGCCATCCTCATCTATCTCATGTTTCCAGTCTAAATAATAGGAAGTGTTGTAGTAATTGGCATCCGAATTATTAATTGTGTTAAAGCTGGCGTTCGGTTGCCCTAGGGTATCCGTTATTTGTGTTTCAGAATTCAAAAATGTATCGCCAAATGGTCTTAAGGAATTAATAGAGGAAAAACTTAGGGTGTTCTTGTCGTTTGGTTGATAATCGAAAAATAGATTAACGTTGTGCTGCTCTGTCATTGAAATATTTTGCTGTTCTGCTTGCCAGGTCTCATCTACACTGTTTTCTTCAAAAAAATTAGTGATATCCGTGTAGCGTCTTAGGTTTTTGTTCTTCCTAAAAGAATAGTTCATTGAGAAATCCGTTCGCTTACCCTTAAAAAAGTGGTCCGTCCCCAGGGTATGCTTTGGAAAAACACCTTGGGAATACCGGTTATAGATAGAACCGTTATACCCGGCAATAATATTTTTCTTCATTTTAATGTCTATCAAAAGTCCACCTTCGGCACTATATTTTGCTGGCGGATTGGTAATGACCTCAATCGCTTCTACATTACTCGCAGAACTGCCAGAAAGTAGGTTTATGATATCGCTTTCGGGTATATTTACCCTACGTCCGTTTATAAGAACACTAATGTTGCCGGTATTTTGAATGGTAATTTTATCATTGATGATAACCACGCCGGGAGTATTTTTTAACACATCCCAAATATCACTATCGGCCAAGGCACTGTTTTCTATATTAAAAACATATCTGTCCGCTTTTTGCACTAATGTGGGCTTCTCGTAAGTAACTACGACCTCTTCTAATTCCTGCGTATTTTGATTGATGAGCAAATTTCCAACATCCGTATCCGACTTTACGGAGAGTACTCGTACTTCGGATGTACTCTTAATATAGCTGGCGTATAACCTGTAGTCTCCAGAAACAATACCCTCTAAAAGGAATTGACCGTTTTCATCCGTAGCCGTGCCTTTAATGGGGTTGCCATCATTAGACTCTAAAACTACGTTGGCATAGACTAAGGCATTGCCTTCCGCATCTAATACGGTGCCGCTAATTTTATAATCCTGTGCACTTGTGAGGGAAACAAGTAACACAAAAATGGAAAGCAAATAAAAATCCCTCTTCATTAATAGTGTAGGTGTATCTCAAATATAATGAAGTTATTCGGAATTATCCTACGCGTTAAAAGAATATTGAAATGAGACCGGGATATCATTCCTCGCTACTAAGGCGCTCCCGTTCTATTTTGTCTATCTCCCTGTCATTATCCTCTAATCTGTAATTTCCAAAATTATAGGTAAAGCCAAAACGCACATACTGCGTTTCAGGAATGGCCAGGAAATTATTGTCCTGGTTCAAGTATTTTGAGGTGACCCTGCCGTTGGCTTTTCCGAGAATATCGTTAACGGCAAGGCTTACTAATGCCCTGCGCTTCCAAAACGATTTTCGCAATCCAAAGGTAAGATTCGTAGTCTCTGCCTGTATGCTAGACCCCTGCAGAAAGCCAGATAAATAGGTAAGCCCCAATTCCCCTTTAAGCGTTCCGTCTTTGGATAGCGTCAAATAATTGGTAAGGTCCGCATAAAACCCGTCAAACTCATTCCTTGCGGGAACGTTGTCACTTTCCAGAGCTAAAAACGTCTCATCTTCATGAAAAATGGAAATATAGCTATAGAGATACCAGTTGTTCGTAATGGATTTTCCGTAGTTAAAATCAAATCCGTACGAAGTACTTTCTAAAACATTCTGGGTAACATCTCTTAAGGTCTGGTTTTCATTATCCTGAAAAGTAAGCGTGGAAATATAATTACCATTGTCCCTATAGTAAAAATCAAAAAAGAATTCTTGTTTCAGCGTATAATTTAAATTGAAATTGTTGCTAAAGTTTGGAAGCAGGTTAGGATTCCCGTCAAAAAAAAGATTCTCGTTTACAAATGTTCTAAACGGATTTAAATCCTCATATCGGGGTCTGGTCAGTTTTCTGGAATAATCAAAAGCAAAGCTATGATTTTCGTTCACGTTATGCAGCACATAGAGTGTTGGGAAAAGCTCAAAATACGATAACTCATTAATGGTGGAGAGTGCCACCGAATTACCGGAACTTTCCGTTTGCTCTGCCCTTAGACCGGCCTTTAAGCTCCATTTTTCCCAATCCTTGGAAAGGCTAAAATAACCTGCAAAGACTTGTTCGTCGTACAGGTAATCGTCGGAAAGCTCCGCGACCGGTACCTGCCCGTTGTTCAAATCAAAAAAATCCAGTTTGCTTTGGGAGTCAATAAAAGATGCCTTAATACCGGATTCAAAACTGACGGTGCCAAAAAGTGTGCTATAATCCAACTGTGCCGTACCAATCTCTATATCTTGCCGTGCGTTGGTAAAAAAATCAAAATCCCTTATAAAATCGCCACTGGGCAGAAAATAATCGGAGTTCACTTCTTGAGACCGCTGCAGGTCAAAATGGGTATAATGCCCGTTTAGTGTTAAGGAACCTTTCTCTTCGAAAGTATGTTTAAATGTAAGGTCCGCGGAAACATTGTTCTTGGTCTCGTCTAAAAAACTGGCAGTGGTAAAGGTAGAATCCAGGGCCCCTTGCCCATTTTCAATACGCGTATCTTGAAAATAATCATAGGTTCTCTCTGGGGATAATTGCGCATTGGAGGTTAGGCTTAGTTCATTTCTATCGTCAAAAGTGTAGTCCAAAACCAGCCCAATGTTATGCGTTTCAAACCGGTTGGTTTGGTCAAAATCTGTCTCCCAGCGCGAAAAAATACCCGTGTCATCGTTAAAATTAGTTATGCTTTCCACATCTTTAAAAACCTTTCTGGGTGCAAAGGAATAACTGGCGTTTAAATTCAGTTTTTCGGTCTTATAGAAGTGCGATGTGCCTATATTGTATTTAGCAAAAACTCCTTGGGTGTACCTAGTGTTGATATTTCCCTTGTAGCCCAATGAAATATTCTTACTGGTAACGATATTCAGTACTGGGCCACCTTCTGCATCATATCTCGCCGGTGGATTGCTAAGGACCTCTACCGACTTTATATTTTCTCCCTGGTAGTTTTCCAATAAATTCCTAACCTCCTCTGAGCTAAGTTGCACTTTTCGGTCGTTTATATAAATTGTGGCGGTCTGGTTTCGTATTTGAAGTTCATCTTGCATAGAGATTACCCCTGGAGTCTGTTGTAGAATTTCCCAAGAACTGCTCTGGGATAATACCGTATTTTCTACATTGAACACCAACCTATCTACTTTTCGCTCTACCACTGGCCTACCTGCCGTAACCACGACCTCATCCAATACCTGCGAACTTTGCGCGATGATCAATGCACCTATCTTAACATCCTTGGTAATGTCCAGAGCCAGATTTTCCGAAGTTTGGCCAATATAACTTGCCTTTAAAAAATAAAGGCCTTCGGTTATTCCGTCTATGGCAAAAAAACCGCTCTCATCTGCGGATGTGCCTTTGACTAAAGTAGAATCTGTGGTGGCCAATAAAAAGACCGATGCAAAAGGAACAGCAACAGCAGTGTCATCCTTAACTTCTCCCGATAGGGTATACGTTTGGGATAAAACCCCTTGGGAAACTCCAAGGAATACCATAAGAAAAAGTAGTAGCAGTTTCACTTTATGTTTGGGTTGAATATCAAAGCTAACAAATTAATACCTCTTTTCTTTCAAAATAGGTAATCCTATAGGCTTTTTGTGATTCTTCGCCAACATAGTATTTTGCATGTTTCAGGCTAAAGTTTCGCCTTAAATTAGATTATATTTGCAATTGCTTCTAGAGACTACATCAAACACGGTTTTTAGTGGCGACATCACTTGTTCATACGCTATGAAAAACATTCGAAATTTTTGCATCATTGCCCATATAGACCATGGTAAAAGCACCTTGGCCGATAGGCTTTTGGACTTTACCGGCTCCGTTACCGAGAGGGAGAAGAAAGAACAGCTGCTAGACAGTATGGATTTGGAACGTGAACGTGGTATTACCATAAAGAGTCACGCTATTCAGATGGAATACACGTATAAGGGAGAAGAGTATATTCTGAATTTAATCGATACTCCTGGTCATGTAGATTTCTCTTACGAAGTTTCCAGGTCCATTGCCGCTTGTGAAGGGGCATTACTAGTGGTTGATGCCGCTCAAAGCATTCAAGCACAAACCATTAGTAATTTATACTTGGCCTTAGAAAACGACTTGGAAATTATTCCGGTACTCAATAAGGTAGACTTACCCAGTGCAAGTCCGGAAGAAGTTACGGATGATATTGTAGATCTTCTAGGTTGTGATGCCGAAGAGGTTATCCCGGCGAGTGCAAAGACCGGAATTGGCATCGAGGAAATACTTGCCGCTATTATTGAGCGGGTTCCTGCTCCAGAAGGAAACTTGGATGAGTCGTTACAAGCATTGGTCTTCGACTCTGTTTATAATCCGTTCCGAGGCGTAGAAACCTATTTTAGGGTTATCAACGGTGAAATTAAGAAAGGACAAAAAATAAAATTTGTTGCCACCGATAAGGATTATTTTGCCGACGAGGTAGGTACGCTTAAACTAGAACAGCATCCCAAGAAAAGTATAAAGGCAGGAGATGTGGGGTATTTGATTACAGGCATCAAGGATGCAAGGGAAGTAAAGGTAGGAGATACCATTACGGATGCGGCAAAACCAACGGAAAATGCAATTGCCGGTTTTGAGGACGTAAAGCCTATGGTCTTTGCAGGTATTTACCCTGTAGATACCGAAGATTTTGAGGAGCTCAGGACTTCCATGGAAAAATTGCAATTAAATGATGCTTCCTTAGTTTTTGCCCCGGAAAGTAGTGCCGCCCTAGGTTTTGGTTTCCGTTGCGGCTTTTTGGGAATGCTTCATATGGAAATCATTCAGGAACGCTTGGAGCGCGAATTTAATATGACGGTAATTACGACCGTTCCCAATGTTAGTTACAATGCTTTTACGCGCAGGGACCCCGACAAACCTATCATCGTTAACAATCCTTCCGATTTGCCGGACCCTTCCACAATTGACCGGGTAGAAGAACCTTATATCAAGGCAACCATTATTACAAAGTCCGATTTTGTGGGTAATGTAATGTCGCTCTGTATTGAAAAAAGAGGCCAGATTACCAATCAAACGTACTTAACAACCGAACGTGTTGAGCTCAATTTTGATATGCCACTGGCGGAAATAGTGTTTGATTTCTATGACCGTCTAAAAACGGTTTCCAAAGGGTACGCTTCATTTGACTATGCGCCAATAGGAATGCGAACTTCCAAATTGGTACGTGTAGATATTTTATTGAACGCACAGCCCGTAGATGCCCTATCTGCGCTTATACATGCCGATAACGCCGTTACCATAGGTAAAAAGATGTGTGAAAAACTGAAGGAGCTTATCCCTAGACAACAGTTTGATATTCCCATTCAAGCAGCAATAGGGGCAAAAATTATTTCTAGGGAAACCACGAAGGCACTTCGTAAAGACGTTACCGCCAAATGTTACGGTGGTGATATTTCTAGAAAAAGAAAGCTTTTGGAGAAACAAAAGAAAGGTAAAAAACGTATGCGCCAAGTGGGGAACGTAGAAGTGCCACAAGAAGCCTTTATGGCGGTTCTTAAGCTAAATGATTAAGGGCTTCTTAATTATTAATTCAACCTAGTGTTGCTTTTCATTGTGGAGAGCTATTAAAACTTAATATACTAATGACTAAAGTAAGAATTATTGGATTTACAATTTTAGTTCTGGGAATTGTAGTAAAATTTGTTATTCAAAATGATGCAACTGACTTCGTTTCTGGAATATTTATTGGTGCTGGAATAGGATTACTTCTGACAGGAAAAGTCAGAAAAACAACAAAATAACAGAAGTTTCGATTTAGCATATTTAATTTATATTTGAGATTGCGAATGCTCCAAGGTCATATTTAGTTATTTTCGCATGTCTCGTAGGCTCATTCCAAGTCAACTTAATTGTCTTCCTCAACAGGGAATAGCTTACCTAAATAAGCCAATCTAAATCCTTCTTGAATTTCAGTAAAATCTTCGCTAAAGGCCGGTATAATTTCAATATCCCCTTCTGGGCTTCTTAAGAATAAAGGAATTATTGCGTCATCCGCCTTGGTAATCTCTATAAGTTCTTTATAATGCTCAGCATCCTTTAATTCTATCTCATGAATGGTAGGATTATTTCTGGCAGCTTGCGATAAACGTATATAATCATCCGTATGAGAAAAAAGCCCCTCTTTGGGATTATTTTCCGGATCTTTCATCTCATCTGGCGTCACTAACCTAAAAGAGCCATTTTCACCAAATTGATTTTTGAACTTGTTCAAAGCAAATTTATTGATATCCACATTGCCCGTTAGTGCCATTAGAAAACCAACATCGTTAAGTTCTATATTATTGGAAAGCGAATCAGAATAAATATTGGCATTAAAGGCTTCCAATCCTTTTTTCTTTGCCTTTTCTATATTATCCCGGTTACTATCTATCAATACTACATGACGGTTATTCTGTTGTAAATAACTACCGATTAAACGAGAAACCTTGCATGCCCCAACAATTAAGATACCTTCGGATTTCTTTAGAAAAACACCTACTAATTTTGCAAATATCCTAGCTGTAGTTGCATTCAGTAAAACGGTACCCAGTACAATCATAAATACCAATGGGGTGATGTATTCCGCACCTGGCTCTCCCCTTGATAACAGCTTAGACCCAAAAAGTGAGGCTATACCGGCCGCAACAATACCTCTGGGACCCACCCAACTTATAAATAATTTTTCGTTGAATTTTAGATTGGAGCCTTGGGCACTGAGGAATACTCCTATAGGCCTTATCAAGAAAACAATAACCGCAAAAAGCGCTACTGTTTTCCAATTATAAATAAGCTCCAAATCGGATATGTTGATATTGGCCGCTAACAGTATGAAAAGTATGGATATCAAAAGAACGCTCAAGGACTCCTTGAAGTAAAGAAGTTCCTTGATGTTAGGCAAATTCATATTACCCATGACCATTCCCATAACTACCACGGCCAAAAGCCCGGACTCATGAGCAAAAATATCGGACTCTACAAAGACCAAAAGCACCACAGAAAGTGATACCACATTCAAAAGATAATGTGGAATAAAATTCTTTTTAATAGCAAATGCCAAGGCGTGCGCAAAGGTGAATCCAAAAGTGAATCCGAATAAGAGTATTTTTCCAAATTCTATGAGTGCGGTCAACGTATAGCCTTGGCCCTCCCCAACACTTATAAATTCAAAGACCAAAACGGCGGCCAATGCGCCTATGGGGTCAATAAGGATTCCTTCCCACTTCAATACCGCAGAAACATCCTTTTTCAGTGGAATGTTTCTTAAAATCGGTGTAATTACCGTTGGCCCAGTCACAATGATCAATGCAGAGAACAAAAATGAAATCTGCCAATTAAGACCAAAAATATAATGGGCGGCAACACCGGCACCAAAGAAAGTTACCACACTTCCTATGGTAATCAACTTGGTAATCATAGGACCTACGTTTCTAATTTCTGAACGTTTCAGCGTAAGACCTCCCTCAAAAAGAATAATGCTAATGGCAAGCGAAACAAAATAGTACAGCCCTTCGCCTGGGAAAAGACCTTTTTCACCATCCCAAATAGGTTCTATCAGTTTACCTCCGTCTTCAGTAAATAGTGTGGCTATCGGCCCTACCAAGAGCCCTATTAAAATCAATGGTAATATTGCCGGTAATTTTAGGCGCCAAGCTACCCACTGTGCTATAATACCTAAAATTATGATTCCCGCTAGTTCTAGCATTAAAACTGTTTTTGGTAAAAATAGTAAATATAAAGAGAGTTGTCTTAAAATGGAGTATGCCTCGTTTCATCTACGCTGCAATCTTAATCAAAACTAAAAATCATTAGTCACGCATGGTAAGACGTAAGACCGAACAGGCCGACTTTTCCGTAAACTTATCTTTTCCTGTTCCGAACAGCACACTGATCCAATTGTCCTTTTGTGGGGTGCCAAGAATCAGTAAATCAAAACTGGCCGAAGCTTTGGATATCGCAGCGATAGAGTCATCACTTTTTTGAACGAAAACCATACCTTTCGTTTCTACCTTGGTCAAAAGTTTTTGAGATTTTTTCTTCATGTCGGTGATGGCTTCCTCTGTGGTATTTTCTGGCACTACGTGCAATAGGGTCAACGAGGCGCCATAAAACTTACATATTCTATCGGCAACAGCAACAAAATTTTTCTCTTTTCGGCCTGGCCTTAGCGGCAACAATACTTTACTAATGTACCGAACACCATTGTCCTTGAAAAGGGCAAAATCAGAATTGATATGGGTCAGCAGCCACCCTACAGGGTTGCTCACAAGAATACCACTGTGCGCCCTGCCGTTCCAACCCATGACCAACCAATCGCAATGTGTCTGGTTACTAAGTTCGTGTATGGTATCTGACATTTCATGGGTAACGACGGCCTCAAAATCTATTTCGATATTCTTAGATACCGCCAAACTGGCAATTCTTCTGTCTAGCGAGGTTACCTGCGGATTCTCTTCTTCCTCAAAAGCATCTAAAAAAGTCTGGTTCGGTACCTCAGTGATATTTACGGCCTGTATTTTTTCCTTTTTATTGATGGCCGCCGCAATTTCCACCAACATCTCTGCAGATTTCTCATTCCCTAAGAGCGGTACTACCACACCGGCATCGGAAACCAATTGTCCGTCTAAATTTTGTTCGGCTATGGGCTGATTTTTTCTGTAGGCAAACTGTTCTCTCTTCTTTCGCTTGTAAAAAAGATATAATGCGGGTCGATGTCCATATTTCCTTAAAATTCCTGTACGAGTGGCATTTTTCCCAAACTTGAAATAAATAAGTAATCCGATAACGAATATGGCGATTATAGCAAGCATTGGGCCCAATCCCAAAAACACGAGCAAAGCTATTCCCGTGCCTATTCCAAAAAGCTGTAACACAGGATAAAACGGCGAACGATAAGGCGGATTATACCATTGCGCGGCCGTTTCCCTAAGGACAATGACACAGGCGTTGACCAATATGAACATCATTACCATAAATGCACTGGCCAATTTTGCAATTTTCTCCACGTCTAAAAATAAGATGACCAAGGCCATGGCAAAACAGGTCATGACAATCGTTACCACCGGCGTTAAGTAACGCGAATGAATCTTCGCCATAAAGCTTGGCAGTAGCTTATCTATCGCCATCGCAAAGGGAAATCTAGATGAGGCCAAAACCCCGGAATTTGCCATGGAAATTAAGGTTACAATACCTATAATGGCCGCAGCATAACCCACATATTTTCCTCCTAAGAGATGAGATATGGTGTATATCGGTTTAATATCGGAACCCAAGGAGTCCAAAGGAATATTACCTACCAAAACAAAGGCCATGAACACATAAATCGAAGTCATGATAAGTAAGGAGAGAATCATTGCCCTAGGCAAATTTGTGCTTGGATTCTTTATCTCACCAGCAATCGCAGCGACCTTGGTGACCCCGGCATAGGAGATGTAGACAAATGCTACGGTAGAAAACAGACCCATATTCCCTTCCAATAAAAAAGGCTCTAAAAGTTCAGGTGATGTTTTTGGTAGGCCAAAGATTAAAATTAGAGCTAGCGTAACAAGGCTAATGGTCACAATAACGATTTGAACCTTGCCAACCTTTTTAACACCCAGAATATTCAGAAAAAGAATTATCGCCAAAAAAATCAAGGCAATGTACTTTGTTAATCCCGGGGCTATATGTACTAATATGGACAGATATGCTCCAAAACCAACCAAGGCAAAGGCACTTTTAAAGAGGAGGGATAGCCAAAGCCCTATACCGGCTATGGTGCCAAGAAGTGGCCCAAAAGCTCGTTCAATGTATACGTATGTGCCTCCTGAAGAAGGCATTGCAGTGGCCAACTCTGATTTTGATAGTGCCGCAGGCAATATGCAGACAGCTGCCAATAAATAGGCAAGCCATACAGAAGAACCTGTTTTGGCGGCCGCCAAGCCTGGGAGCACAAAAATTCCGCTACCCAGCATACCTCCTATACTAATGGCAATTACAGAGGTAAGCGATAAACTACGTTCTAATTTTTTCAAATCCTTTAGTTGGTTGGGGGATAAAAATAGCCTTTTTAAAGTAAACGCTAAATGATAATATATTCTTAATAATCTTAGGTTTTCATAAGGTTTTATTATTTTGCCCTTCATGGAAATTTTTCCCGTAGAAACTGGTAATTTTAAATTGGACGGTGGGGCTATGTTCGGCGTAGTTCCTAAGACCATTTGGCAAAAGACTAACCCTGCAGATACTAATAACCTTATCGATATCGCTGCAAGAAGTCTTTTGATAGAAGATGCTAACCGCCTTATTCTTATCGATACCGGTATGGGGAACAAACAATCTGACAAATTTTTCAGCTATTATTACCGCTGGGGCGATTTTTCATTGGACAATTCCCTGAAAAAGCTTGGATTTCATAGAGACGATATTACCGATGTTTTTATGACACATCTACATTTTGATCACTGTGGCGGTTGTATTCAGTGGAACAGTAACAGAACGGGTTATGAACCTGCCTTTAAAAATGCACATTTTTGGACCAATGAAAATCATTGGAAATGGGCCACAGAACCCAACGCTAGGGAAAAAGCTTCCTTTCTAAAGGAAAACCTTTTACCTATGGAGGAAAGTGGCCAGTTAAAATTTATCGGGTTGCCAAACACAAACAATGATCTAGCTTTTAAAGAACAATCGGAACTTAATTTTGGAATTCGATTTGTAGATGGGCATACCGAAAAGCAAATGTTACCTCAAATTAAATACAAAGGAAAAACCATAGTGTTCGTAGCGGATTTAATTCCAACGGTAGGACACATTCCATTACCTTACGTCATCGGCTACGATACACGCCCCTTATTAACCCTTTCTGAGAAGGAACTATTCCTAAATAAGGCCGTGGAAAATGAGATTTACCTGTTCTTTGAACACGATGCCCATAATGAACTCTGCACCCTTAAACAAACGGAAAAAGGTGTGCGATTGGATAGCACTTATACCTTTGAAGAAATTTTCCATTAACATCAATAATAAACTAGAAAAACACTAATTAAAATACACATCTTATGAAACGAACATTTTCTAAATCGGTCTTCTTTATTGCTGCCACAACGCTAATGATGAGTTGCGGTAGTACCGGAGGTTTGATTCTCACCCCTGTAGAAAATATTGATACGACACCCCTTAAAATCGCTGAGCTTACCAAAGCCGAAAAGCAAAATTGGGGACATCTAGATTTAATAACCGACACCATTCCTGGAATGAGTGTGGATAAGGCCTATAAGGATATCATTAAAAATAAGAAAGGTAGTAAAGTCATTGTTGCAGTATTGGATTCAGGAATAGACTTAGACCACGAAGATTTAGATGGCGTACTTTGGACCAATACCAAGGAAAGACCTGGGAACAATAAAGATGATGATGGGAATGGATACATAGATGACATTCACGGTTATAATTTCCTAGGGGAATCCTATAACGAACAGCTAGAATATGTTCGCATGCTCCGCTTAAACATTGGAGACCAAGCAACGCTTGCCAAAGCAAAGGCAAAATTGGACAAGGAATACAATGAGGCCCTACAGAACAAACAACAATATGAGCAGATTTTACAGGCCGTAAAAGGAGCGGATGCCGCCGTTAAAAAGCATTTGGGTAAAGAAAGCTATACCAAGGCCGAGGTATCGGCAATTGAAGCCAAAGACGAAACTATGCAGCGCAACAAAGCCATTCTTGCGCAGATGTTCACAATAAAAGAAACGATTCCGGAAGTACTTGAAGAGCTTGGTGACGGGTTGAAATATTTTACGGAACAGCTTAATTATAACCTCAACAAAGATTTTGATGGTAGAAAAGTAGTCGGAGACGACCCTTACAACTGGAACGATACCAAATACGGTAATGGTAATCCAAACAATCGCGTAGCAGATGAAAGTCATGGTACCCATGTAGCCGGTATTATTGCGGCGGAAAGAAATAATGACAAAGGTGCCAACGGTATTGCCAATAATGTAGCCATAATGAGTGTACGTGCCGTACCCAACGGGGACGAGTATGACAAAGACATTGCCCTTGGCATTCGTTATGCGGTGGATAATGGGGCCAAGGTCATCAATGGCAGCTTTGGAAAGTCGTTTTCTCCAAACGCAGCGTGGGTTTACGATGCCATAAAATACGCTGCAAAAAATGATGTGCTCTTTGTGCATGCCGCCGGTAACGATGGTGCCAATCTAGATGACCCTTCCAATCCAAACTACCCTAACGATCAAGTGAACAACGGTCCGGAAATCTCGGATAACGTTATAACCGTAGGTGCCCTAGACCCGAAATACGGTTCGGAATTGTTAGCTTCTTATTCCAATTACGGAAAAATAAACGTTGATATTTTCGCTCCCGGAACGGATATTTACTCTTCTTATCCCAATAACACTTACGAGTACTCTCCAGGGACTTCTATGGCAGCCCCTGCAGTGGCGGGATTGGCCGCTCTGTTATTTTCCCAATATCCTAACTTATCCGCAGCTCAGGTCAAAAAAATCATTTTGAAATCCGGATTGCCGATTAAAGCAAAAGTGATTTTGGGCGGTGACGCATCAAAAAGTGCTAACTTAAGGGACATCTCCACTTCGGGGAAAATTGCAAATGCCTATAACGCCCTTATTATGGCTGGTCAAGTAAGTAAAGGTCAAATTCAATTATAACCAATGAAAATGAAAAACATAAACATAGTGGTAACACTGCTATTTTTCCAAGTAGGATTACTATCCTTATCAGCGCAAAATCAAACCAACTATTGGCAACAACACGTGGACTACACCATGGAGGTAGCTATGGATGTAGAAAACTACCAATATAGTGGCACCCAAAAATTAGTCTACACCAATAATTCCCCAGAGTCGTTAAATCGTGTTTTTTATCATCTCTATTTCAATGCTTTTCAACCTGGAAGTGAGATGGATGTGCGGTTACAGAACATAGCCGACCCCGATGATAGGATGACGACCAGCGAAAAAACGAGCAGAATTGCCGCGCTTTCCGAAAGCGAAATGGGATACCTACATGTTACCGCATTGACCCAAGATGGTTCAAAAGTAACCTTCAACGAAGAAGGTACCGTTCTGGTCGTAGATTTGGCAAAACCCATACCTCCTGGAACTAAGTCGACCTTTGAAATGACCTTCAATGGGCAGGTTCCTTTACAGATCAGAAGATCTGGAAGAAATAATAGCGAAGGGGTAGCCCTTTCCATGAGCCAATGGTATCCGAAATTAGCGGAATACGATTTTGAAGGCTGGCACGCAGACCCCTACATCGCAAGAGAATTTCATGGTGTCTGGGGTGATTTTGATGTAAAATTGACCTTGGACAAAACCTATGTGGTAGGAGGTACGGGCTATTTGCAAAATCCACAAGACATAGGGCATGGCTATGAAGCTCCCGGGAGCAAGGTGAAAAAACAGAAAGGAAAAACACTTACTTGGCATTTTAAAGCCCCTATGGTCCATGATTTCATGTGGGCCGCAGACCCCGAGTACCTACATGATACCTTACAGGTAGAAAACGGACCTATGCTTCACTTCCTTTACAAGAACAATCCAGAGATCATTGAGAACTGGAAAAACCTTCAGCCTAAGACGGCAGCGGCCATGCAGTTTTTCAATAAGAATATAGGGGCTTACCCCTACGATCAGTATTCCGTTATACAAGGCGGGGATGGCGGCATGGAATACGCTATGAGCACCTTAATTACCGGAGAACGAAAATTTAGTAGCCTTGTTGGTGTGATGGCACATGAGATGGCACATTCTTGGTTTCAGCACATTCTGGCGACCAATGAAGCCAAGCACGAGTGGATGGATGAGGGTTTTACTTCTTTTATCTCCAGTCTATGTATGAACGAGATAATGGACCAAAACAAGGACAACCCTTTTTTAAATTCCTACAAAGGTTATTTTAATCTAGCGCTATCCGGGAAAGAACAACCGCAAACTACCCACGCCGACCGCTATGCGCTAAATTATGCCTATGGTATATCCGCTTACAGCAAAGGTTCTGTCTTTCTAGCACAGCTAGGGTATCTCATTGGTCAAGATAAACTAATGGAAACTCTCAGAAAATACTATGCCGATTTCAAATTCAAGCACCCGGTGCCAAATGACATCAAGCGTACTGCGGAAAAGGTATCGGGCATGGAACTGGATTGGTACCTTACCGATTGGACCCAAACGACGAATACCATAGACTACGGCATTAAGGAAGTTGTGGCAGATGGGGAAGAAACAAAAATAACCTTGGAACGTATTGGGCTCATGCCTATGCCACAGGATATTTTGGTGGTGTATCATGATGATACCCAGGAAACCTTCTATGCCCCGTTACGGATGATGCGCGGTGAAAAGGACAATCCTTATGCCCCGATCCAAAGAACCGTGTTGCCAGATTGGCCTTGGGCATTCCCGACCTATGAGTTTAGAATCGGCAAGCCGCTCTCTAGTATCAAAGCAATAGTCCTGGACCCATCTCAGCTCATGGCCGATGTGAACATAGATAACAATGTTTGGCAGCTTCAGAAATAAATGATCAAACAGGCCCACTCGTTCGGTAGAAAAGAAAAGCTAAAAAACAAGGAGCGTATTACGCAATTGTTCGAGGAAGGAAAAACGTTAAAGGCCTATCCCTTAAAGCTCATCTATTTAAGTGTTGACGAACAAGAGGTGGCCATAAAAGTAGGCGTTGCCGTTCCTAAAAGAAGTTTTAAAAGTGCGGTAAAACGGAATCGTATCAAAAGACTGATGCGGGAGGCCTATAGGCTCAATAAAGCCATCGTTTTTAACAATACTCAGGGGAACTTTGCGTTTCTATTTTTATACCTTGGGAAAGAAATGCCCTCTTTTGATCAAATAGCGCCGCGAATGGAGCTTCTTTTGAATAATTTTAACGTCCAAAATCATGAAAAAAGCACTACATAAAAAAGTTATAATTCCCGTTATAGCCATCGCCTTTCTCTTTTTTGGAAGTAGTTTTAAAAGCGACTTTTTTGAGATTGCCAAACAAATAGAAATTTTTACTACGCTCTTTAAGGAGCTTAATATGAATTATGTGGATGAGACCAATCCTGCAGAATTAATGGATACTGCCATTAAAAATATGCTCGAAGGTCTGGACCCCTACACCAAATTTTTAAATGAACAGGACGTTGAGGCCTATCGTATCAACAATGCAGGGGAATACTCGGGTATTGGTGCCTTGGTTCGTTCCTACAAGGACAAGTTGCTCATCATTGAACCTCATGAGGGTTATCCGGCGGATAAGGCTGGCCTAAAAGCAGGAGACCAAATTATCCAGATCGGGGATATTAAAGTGGCCGATTTTGATGACAACGCCAGTGAACTCTTAAAAGGTGCCAACGGCACATCTGTTTCCATTATCTATAAAAGACAAGGAAAACTAAGCAGTACCACTATTGAACGAGAGGGTATAACGGTAGACGCAGTACCT
The DNA here is from genome assembly GCF_003970695.1 of Maribacter sp. MJ134. Lineage (NCBI taxonomy): Bacteria > Pseudomonadati > Bacteroidota > Flavobacteriia > Flavobacteriales > Flavobacteriaceae > Maribacter > Maribacter sp. MJ134. Next base: position 3,120,782 of record NZ_CP034570.1, on the reverse strand, counting down.
TTCTATAGTATGATCGATGACAAAACAGGCTACATTGTGCTCGCCAAATTTAACGCCAAAGCTTCTTCCCAGACAAAATCTGCCTTGTTGGATTTAAAGGGAAAAGGTGCCGAAAAAATCGTGCTTGATCTGCGTGATAATCCGGGAGGCTTGCTATCAGAGGCCATTAACGTAACCAATCTTTTTGTGCCTAAGGGAGAGCTGGTCGTTACTACAAAATCCAAGGTGAAAAAATTCAACAGAGAATACCGAGCCACCAACAAGGCGGTAGATACGGAAATACCCTTGGTTGTTCTTGTAAACGGAAGCAGTGCTTCTGCCAGTGAAATCGTATCCGGTAGTCTTCAAGATCTGGACAGAGCGGTAATCATGGGGGCCAGGAGTTTTGGAAAAGGTCTGGTTCAGCGTCCGTTAAAACTTACATACGGAACACAGCTAAAAGTAACCATTTCTAGATATTACACATCTTCTGGACGTTGTATCCAAGCGTTGGACTATTGGAACAGGGACGATAACGGACTAGCGGTGCGAAACACAAAATTCAATGACTTTAGAACCCGAAATGGCCGCAAGGTGCAAGATGGGGGCGGTGTACTTCCAGATGTAGAAGTGGCCGCCGTCAAAACCAATGACCTCACCATGGCATTGCTTCAGAACAATGTGATTTTTGATTACGCCACGGACTATCATTACCAGCATAATCTGAGTGATATATCGGACTTTAAGTTCAGCAACGCTGACTTTAACGATTTTAAAGCCTACGTAAGGAAGAGTGACTTTTCTTTTGAGACCAAAGCGGAAGAGGCGATTAAAAAAGCACTTACAGGAGAAGAAAACGACTTCTTGGGCGCGGAGGTCAAGGATAGTTACAAAACCCTTTTGGCAAATATTGAAAAGGGCAAAATAAACGCCCTGGATAAATTCCAAGGTGAGATACAGAAGAATCTAGAGGATGAAATCGTTAAGCGTTATTTTTATAGAGATGGACTCTACAAATATTACCTGAATAATGATGATGCCATTCTCGCTGCTACAGAACTACTGAACAATACGAGCAAATACACTGAAATTTTAAACTGATACCGCTTACTACCAAGTATATGCTGGAGGTTCAATACCGTTCATTATCAGATAGAGATTGGCTTCGGCCACGCACTTAGCAGATTCTTTTGGTCTTGTTTATAGATTGTGTTTAGCAGTGTTATTTTCCTCTACGTAGAATCTCCAATAATTTTTTTGGGTCCTGTCGATTATCCCAAAAAGCGCTTATTATAATTGACTCTTCCGTTATTTTGTAATAGATACTGAAATTACCTAATGAGGCCACCCTAATATCATTGAAGTTAGTAGATTTATAGGTTAAAGGTGATTTAGCGATTTGATTTGTGCGCTGAGCAACCAATAGAATTAATTTCTTCGAATATATGGGGGACTTATTTCTCTTTGCCCAATATTCAAGAATTCCAACAAATTGAAGGTCAGCTGTTTTTGTCCAGATTACATTGCGTTTAGCCATTCAAGATTCCGTTTGTCCATTTCGTTCTGCGAAATCAGTCTTCCGTTTGCAATGTCATCCTCACTCATTTCCAACATTTGCTTTTGCTCATCCGAAAGTTCAACGATTTCAGTCTCAGATGAACTTGAAGAAATAATCTGATCAAGTGCCTTTAAAAACTCTTTGTTACGTATGGTTAGGATTTTGTCAATTAATCCATTCCGTATTTTATCTACAGTTGCCATTTAATTTCCCTTTATGTAAATATCTTAAAATTTGATGAATTCGCATAATGTTGTACAACTACCAAGTATATGCTGGAGGTTCAATACCGTTCATTCTCAGATAGAGATTGGCTTTGGCCCTATGGTTCGTGAGATGGTCCTGCACGTAGAACAAAGCAAAAGCACGACTTACCGTATTGCCACTATGGTACATTTTGCAGGTCTCGTCTAGCGTTTCTTGTTCAATTGTACGTACTACATTTTCCGTGTAATCAAATCCTTGTTCCAAAAGAGCTATTATTTCTTTCTTGCTCATTTTACTGGCATCCGGCGTATTGGGTTTTACTTCTTGTCCTTGTACGTACCTCCTTGTCAGTAACTCGATCGTATAACCAATATGAACTATTTGCTCGCCAAAGGTTTTACTTTCTCCCGTAGGTTGATAGCCGTACATCTCTTCTGGCATTGCCTGGGCCACCTCTAGACAGTGCGATCTAGCCGCTAACCATACCGGAAGATACATCTTGGTAAAAGCAGTTTTGGGCACTTGCTCCTGCTGTCCCATGACCGTGTGGCAGAGTAAAAGGGTAATGCCACATATCATTAGCTCACTTATTCTTTTCATAGTATTGCTTTTATGATGTTTAAAAGACACAGCGGTCTTCATTCGATTTGATATAGTGCCGACCATAGTTCTTGGCTTTGGGATTCATGCACCCTTCTAGGTTCTTTATTTTGATGTTCCTAAAATCTATAGGCTGACCTTCGCTCTGCAATGCGATAAATCCTTTTTTTAATAAGGTGCCGTCCTTTTTCATATCAGGGTCATGCCTTTCTACCACCTCACCACCTATCTGCGGCTGGGTGTACTCTAGTACTTTCTTGCCATTTATAAAATGGCTCGCCAATGAATCGCCTAAAACTACAAGTTCCGCTTTTACCCAATCATTGCCATAGAAAGTTGCAGAACTGGACCTTATGCAGTGTCTGTCGTCTATTTTTCCTTTAAAAACCACATCGGTACCTGGAGAACACATATTTCCTGTGGGTCGTTCTTTTCCGTCATCCAAGCCCGCCAAAAACTGCATTTCTACCGATATGGGCCAATTCTGTTCCTTAGGCATGGTTCTTGGGTCTTGGGAATGGAACATAACGCCACTGTTCTTCTTCACAAATACGGGAGCCCCAGGATGTACGTCTCCTACAAAGCGGTATTCCATGGACAAGTGAAAATAGGCGTAGGGCTCATCATAATAAAGATGACCAAATCGATCATTAAAGTTACCCTCATATTCGTCGTAACGCACTTTGATAATACCGTCCTCCGCACGAAAAGTGTTGCCATGATTATCGCCTACCTCATAATGTTGAATCTTGGTCGTCCAACCTTCTAGATTTTCTCCGTTGAAAAGTGATTTCCAATCCTGTTCTACATACAACTTCTTGCTAGACCCACAACTTAAAAACAGAATGCTTAAAAGCAAACAAGCCATAATTTTCTTTGTTCTCATGTTCATCAAACTTTAAAATAAATCTTGTGCCTGTCCAAAAAGTAGGTGATATACCAAAAAATGAATAACACCAGAAGGGCATTGATAAGGGCCACCCAATCTGTAGGAACTCCTATGGGGCTCAAAAGTCCCTCTGTCCATATCGCTCCAAAATCCCGAAACCACTGAACGCCTACAGTTTCAGAAAATAGGTAGATAAAGATAGCATTGGTGCCAACAACAGAAAAAATAGAAAGCCATTTACCCTTTCGATGCTTCACATCTATCATCCAATAGAAAAAGGTAAGCACCAAAACGGCAAAACCTCCTGAAGCCAAGATAAAGGATGTGGTTGCTATGCGTTTAACGATAGGTGTTATCTGCAGTATGTCCAGTGCAAATCCTAAAACCAGCGCTATCGTACCGAAGACCAAAAACAGCTTTAGTTTTTCTTTTATGGGCCTGTGGGAAAGCAATAGTTGTCCGCATACTACGCCCCATATGGTGTGTACCGCCGTGGGTATAAAATTAACGAACACCCAATACCCACTGTCTACTTTGCCCATAACCAAAATATCTATAAAAGCGCCAAAACTATCGTGCCCCTGTACGTAAGGTGCTGCCGGATTGTACATTCTGTAAAGCACCTCGGTCAAGACCAATAGCCCTACCGATACCAGTAGCTGTGTTTTCATGGATAACCGCATCAAGGCATACGCTATAAGAATGGTGAAAGCCAGTTGCACCAATACGTTCCATAGCTCCCAGACCAAAGCTTGGTTATAGACGCAATGCAATAAGACCCCAAAACAAAAAAGCAACGCACAACGCCTGAGAATGTGCAGGGTTACCTTTTTTTGGTTTCCTGCGGCCAGTCTTTTTCGGAGGGAGAATGGCATGGCCACCCCTACGATGAACATAAAGAACGGTTGTATCAGGTCCCAAAACCGTAGGCCGTTCCAAGGATGGTGATGTAGTTGCAGTGCAATTCCAGAAAATACCGTTCCTTCGGTTACCGTTGAAAAATGCTCATGAAAGCCAGCAGCCTCGGCAATTAACAAGAACATGGTCATTCCTCGAAAAACATCTAAAGAATATAATCGTTTGGATACGTTCTCCGCAAACTGTGACACCCTACTAATGGTTTATTGGTTTCCGCTAAATATACTGATAAATCATTACTTTTAAGCCTTGCCTTAGCAGGCCTTAAATACCTTTAAAATGAAAAATTGTACGCTTATTTTATATCTACTTCTTTTTACGACTATTGTTTTTTCACAACAAACTAAAAAAGAGGAGCCCATAAAACCCATTCCCAAAGCGGCATCGTTTATCACCAATCACCAAGGGGTCTTTGGAGGAAAGTCCATTACCTATAAAGCTACTGCCAAAGAAACGTATCTGACCAATGAAAAAGGAGATTCCGTTGCCTCTTTTTGGTCCGTTGCCTATACCCAAAAGGAACTGAAAAATAGTGCCCCCTTACGTCCTGTCACTTTTGTGTTCAACGGAGGTCCTGGTTCTGCCTCGGTATGGTTACATATGGGGCTTTTTGGTCCAAAATTGGTGTCCGTGGATTCCGAAGCAAAGGAAGATGATGGCGCGGCACCTTACCTTTTGAAAAATAATGAAAACGGACTCTTGGACCTCACCGACCTCGTTTTCATAGATCCTGTGGGAACAGGGTATAGTAGGGTCATTGGTAAGGGTAAAGAAAAAGACTACTGGGGTCTTAAGGAGGATGCTAAATCCGTAACCCAGTTTATCCGCAAATGGATAACGGACAACAAACGATGGATGTCCCCAAAATATATTGCCGGTGAAAGTTTTGGCACTACCCGGGCGGCAGCCGTTGCTAAAGAACTGGAAGGTAATGGCCAAAACATGGCCCTCAACGGATTGATATTGATTTCACAGGCCTTGGACTATGCAGGCTCTACATCTGACCATCATAATATTACATCCTACCTTACCTATCTCCCCAGTATGGCGGCCACGGCATGGTACCATAAGAAAGCGGGGCAGGGAAAAAGCTTGGAGCAATTTGTTGAAGAAGCACGGCAATTTACGTACAATAGCTATGCTGCAGCCCTTTATAAAGGAAATCTATTATCGAAAACGGAACGGGAAACCATAGCGGATAAGTTGGTGTATTTCACCGGTCTGAACAAGTCCTATATCCTAAAATCTAACCTAAGGATTCTCATGCCCCGTTTTCAGAAACGATTGTTATACGATGAGGGACTTACCATTGGAAGGTTAGACGGTCGTTTTATGGGAGAAGAATCAGATTTGGTGGCGGATAGGCCCACGCTAGGGGATCCCGCAAGCTATCAGATTGGCGCGGCGTACACTGCGGCTTTGAACCACTATTATGCATCCGATTTAAATATAACAATGGACAGGCCCTACCTTACTTCTAACGGAAAAATAGGTCAGAAATGGCGCTGGAGAACGGTTCCGGACGGGAGTTATTGGGAACCTACCCCAGTAAACACCGCTAGTGATTTGGGCGAGGCCATGCGCAGGAACACCGATTTAAAGGTATTGGTCGCGAGTGGATATTACGATTTGATCACTCCGTTTTTTGATGCGGAATACACCTTCTCCAGAAACGGTATTGTCAGTGACCGTGTACTAATGACCTATTACGAAGGAGGTCATATGATGTATACCCATCAGCCAGATTTGGAGAAGCTTGCCAAGGACATCCGAAAATTTTTAACCCAGGACTAATGCGACTAGCCTCCTTGATATTACTGGCCTTGTTCTGTCTGTATGCGTGTAAGGATTCAGAAAATAGCACTGCTGTAACAACAAATGCGCCAGCTGAAAAAAATACTAAAGTTGAAGGTGTTTCGGTTATGGTGCTAGGAACTGCCCAGGATGCAGGCTCGCCACATATTGCCTGTAAAAAAGACTGTTGTGCCGCTTTTTTCGAAAATGAGAACAGTTCAAGAAAGGTGGTTTCTCTAGGCGTCTTAGATCACGACAACGAAAAAACCTATCTTTTTGAAGCTACGCCGGATATTACCACACAGACCAAGGCACTGAAAACAGCTATGGATGTTTCAAGTCCTGAACTTCCAAACGGTATTTTTTTGACCCATGCACATATTGGGCATTATACAGGCCTTATGTACTTGGGAAAAGAAGCCACGAACGCGGCTCAAATTCCTGTTTTTGCGATGCCCAAAATGAAGTCCTATCTGGAAAATAACGGCCCGTGGAGTCAATTGGTCAAAGACGGGAATATTTCAATTAGTACCTTAACGCATCAAGAGGAAGTGTCCTTGACCCCGCAATTAAAAGTGATTCCCTTTACCGTGCCGCACAGAGATGAGTATTCGGAAACCGTGGGATATAGGATAGTTGGCCCTAACAAAACTGCGTTGTTCATCCCGGATATTAATAAATGGTCCGTATGGGAAACGCCAATAGAAAAACTTATCGCTGAGGTAGACTACGCTTTCTTGGATGCCACTTTTTATGATGGAGAAGAAATCAATACCCGTGACATCGCCGAGATTCCACATCCTTTTGTTATTGAAAGTATGGATTTGTTCCGGTCCCTAAGCCCTTCGGATAAAAAGAAAGTGTTCTTTATCCACTTTAACCACACCAATCCGCTGCTGCGAGAAGACAGTCCGCAAACCAAAGAGGTTTTGCAAAGCGGTTTCCAAGTAGCCCGAAAAGGTATGGTCCTGCCGCTATAGTTTATTCGATAATCAAAATGGCAAATGCTCCGACGCTCGTAACAGTCAAGGCAAGGGGAATTTTTCTTATTTTTAGGAAAACACATCCTATCTTGAAACCTTCGTTTAAAAACCTCATCGTTACAGTCTTTTGTTATTTAGGAGTACTGGTCTTGGTGCAAAGTTGTACAAACGAGAACCCGATTACCTCTGATACCGCACATAGCACATGGTCTTCCTATCTTGGCGATGCCGGTAGGAGCCATTATTCTACCTTATCCCAGATTAGCAAAGAAAACCTGGATCAACTTCATGTAGCATGGTCCTATGAAGCTGCCGACTGGGGTCAAATGCAAATGAACCCTATCGTTGTAGATTCTATACTTTATGGAGTTACGGCCGCCCTTAGAATCGTAGCACTCAACGCCACTACGGGCAAAGAAATTTGGCAGTTCGGGGATTCTTTAAAAGTTTGGCATTCTACCAGTAGAGGTGTTTCCTATTGGGAAAAGGATGATGACAAACGCATCTTTGGTACACGTGGATCTACCCTCTTTGCCCTGAACGCGCTTACCGGGGAACCCATTGCCTCCTTTGGGAACAACGGAAAAATAGATATGCGTTCCGGCATGCCCGAAAGTGCAAGGGATAAATTCGTTATCTCCAATACGCCAGGAACCGTTTTTAAGGATTTAATCGTTATGCCCTTGCGAATTTCCGAAGGAATCGCCGCCGCGCCCGGTGATGTAATGGCCTTTAATGTGGTAACGGGTAACTTGGAGTGGGTCTTTCATACCATTCCACATCCGGGAGAAAATGGTTTTGAAACTTGGCAGGATAGTACGGCATATAAAAGCCCGTTGGTCGGTGCGGCCAATAATTGGGCGGGGATGGCGGTCGATGAGGAAGCGGAAATCCTATATGTTCCCACAGGCTCAGCGGCTCCCGATTTTTACGGGGGTGTACGTTTAGGCAGTAATCTTTACGCAAACTCATTGGTAGCCTTGAATGCCAATACGGGAGAACGTTTGTGGCATTTTCAGTTTACGCATCATGATGTTTGGGACAGGGACCCGCCTGCGCCACCCAATCTTTTGATGGTAGAAAGGGATGGCAAAAAAATACCGGCGGTGGCCCAGGTTACTAAACAGGGCTACGTCTATGTGTTTCATAGGATTACGGGAGAACCTTTGTTCGATATTGAAGAAAGACCCATGCCTAAATCCGTTTTAGAAGGCGAGGAAACTTGGCCTACACAGCCCATTCCTGTGCAACCGAAGCCCTTTGCGCGAATGTCGCAGGATTTAACGGGGAACGACATAAGTCCATTTGCAGAGAACCAAGAAGAATTACGCGCTGTTTTAAATACTTCGGATAAGCGACAGTATGCTCCTCCAAGTACTACACCTACATTCTTATTGCCAGGTTATGACGGCGCCGCGGAATGGGGAGGTGCGGCAACAGACCCTGAGGACGGTATTCTATACGTAAATTCCAACGAAATGGCATGGAACTTACAGATGGCCCCTAACTCGGCGGTCACCAGTGGAACACCTCTTGGGGAAGCCACCTATCAAAGAAATTGTATGAGTTGTCATCAGGCGGATAGAAAAGGTGTTGCCGCAAGCGGATTTCCGTCACTCATCGATGTAAACCTCAACAAAAGCAAACGCGAGATTATGAACATCATCACCAACGGTAAAGGGATGATGACCGGTTTTCCTCAACTTACAAAAGAAGAGTTACAGGCTTTAACTCGGTTTTTATTCAATGAAGAAATTAAACATACCGTAGCATCGGAAACAACCGAAACAACGGAGGAAAAGGTATTGTACAAGCATACCGGCTATTCCAAATTCTTGGATAATAACGGGCTGCCTGGAATTAGTCCGCCTTGGGGTACTATGCACGCTATCGATTTAAACACAGGCGATTATTTATGGTCCATTCCCTTTGGAAATACGCCGGAACTAGGCGAGAAAGGTATCGGTACGGGGTCTGAAAATTATGGCGGAGCCGTGGTGACAGCGAACGGTTTATTGTTCATTGGAGCTACCAGGGACGGTTATTTTCGGATTTTCGACAAAGCAAACGGAGCGCTGTTATGGGAGTACAAACTGCCCGCTGCCGCTTTTGCCACTCCTGCCATGTATGAAGTTGATGGAAAACAATACATTGCCATTGCCTGTGGTGGTGAAAAGCTGGGCACTGAAAAAGGAAACCAAATCATTGCCTTTGCCCTAGAATAATGAAAAACATAATACGATCCATTTTCCTTTTGTTAGCTGCCGTAACTTATGGCCAAACTAGCTATACAAAGGGGGAGATTATAGATTCTATTGCCGTAATTGGTGCGGAGAAAGAAACTTTTGCGCTTTACCTGCCTACTATCTTTTCTGCGGAAAAACTAGCGCCTATCGTTATTATATTTGAACCTGCAGGACGGGGCAAGGTAGGACTCTCCCCTTTTATAAAAGCTGCTGAAAAATATGGGCACGTACTGGTATGCTCCAACGATTCCAGAAATGGCCCTTATAATCGTAATTTTGGTATAGCCAACCGACTCTTTACACACCTCTTCAGTCAGTTTACAATTAACCCCGAACAGGTTTTTCTAAGTGGTTTTTCCGGTGGGGCCAGGCTTGCTACCAGCATAGCCTCTCTAAGTAACGAAATTACCGGGGTTATCGGTTGCGGTGCAGGATTATCCATGCAGCCGGGAAACATGCCCTACGACACAAAATTTCTTTACGCAGGAATATGCGGTACCCGTGACATGAATTATATAGAAATGCTAGAACTAATGCCGCTTTTAGAGCGACTAAAGTTCAGCAAAACCTTATTTACTTTTGATGATGGTCATCGTTGGCCCCCAGAGGAAAAGATCGTGGAAGCTTTTGACTGGCTCTATGTTGCGCTTCACAAAAAAGGTACGGTTGCTTTGGATGGTGATACCCTTAAAAACCTATACCTGTCCAATTATGAAAATGCTATGGACAAATTAAAAGGTGAAGATATTCTAGGTGCTGTTGAGGATTTCAATAGAATACGGGAGAGTTTTGGGAGCAGCTATCATCTGGATAGTATTTCCCAAAAACTTATCAAGGTGCGGGGATTGCCGGCCTATAAAAAAGGTCTAAAAGAGAGAAATATGGCACTCGCCATGGAAAGAAAGCTGACCACTCTGTATTTTGAACGGATAAATAGCGAATTTAAAGCTCCTGAAACCGCAGCCATGGGTTGGTGGAGAAAGCAATTAGAAAAACTGAACAAGCAATTTGAGAAAGGAGGCCCTGAAATTAAAAGAATGATACAGCGACTCCGTTTTAAACTTTTCGCGAGCCTTTATGAGCGTACTTCTCCTAGTCTAAACCCTAACGAACAAGAAAAACAGAAAAACTATAGCTTAGCACTCCGGGAACTCATAAGAGAAACCACCCCCGAAGATTATTTGCGCTAGTTAAACCAAAGAACGACGAAAATGAACCGCATCAGTCTTTGAACAGAGGCGTCTGCGCCAAGCGAACCAAGGCGTCATCCTCTTCCCGTAACAGCCTCTTTGTCCTCAAATACCTGTTTCTGTTGTGTGCGTCAAAATTATCAGCCTCGGGGTCCATACTACTTACGCGTACCATATCCGACGCATGAATAAACTCATTGTTTCCAATCCACATTCCTACGTGTACCACTTTCTCTGCCGTAGTATCCGTAGCTCTCCGTCCAAAAAACAATAAATCTCCCCGTTGCAGTGCACTAAAATCCTGAACCGAATCTACGGGCTTTCCGGTATGTACTTGTTGGGAAGCATCTCGTGGAATAACCATGCCATTAAGAAAATACACGGTTTTGGTAAAGCCGCTGCAATCCATTCCTTTGGTAGAGGTACCGCCCCACAAATAGGGAACACCCATGAGCGTTTTAGAAGTAGCCACCAATTTATCGGCATCCGGCACCCTGTCCTTTATCCACCCGAAATAACTTTCGGCTTCATCTGACCGAATCAGGGCAATACGCCCATCAGGATAGGACGCTACAAAATAGTCATCCATTAACTTTACGAATTCAAGTATATTTCCTGCGACCAAATCCGAAATAATTTCCTTCTCGTCTACAGCATTATAGGCATGACCATAGGTTTTGGTATAGACCACCTTGTCCGTAGCTTTCCATTGTGCAAAACGTTCTGTGTTCATTAAGCGAATGCCACCCCTATCTACCCATGACAGATAATTGTCCGGCGTTTGTATGTAATACCAATCTCCCTGTTTTTTGAGCACTTTTACCGGCGTACCCAAGGTAGCCTGTGTAGCCAATTCCGCCGAATGCTTTGGGTTACTCCGTAAGTTTGCGACCGATATATTGATTACGGCCCTTGTGCTATCTCCCAATTCTTTTGACGGAAGTAGACGGATGCTATCCACGAAGGAAATATTCTTGTCCGTTAGGGTATTGGTAAGTGTTTTTACCGCTTCGGGCAAGTTACTTTCGCCTTTTAAAATATACTTATCGTTGTTCTTTATGGCCTCCACGGCGAACAGGGCGACTCTTTTATCTGGAGCTACCTCATTTTTGATAGCTTCTATATGTTCTTGCGCTACATTGTTCTTTTCTGGTTCCGGATTACATCCAAATAGAAAAATTACCGTTAAGAGCAGTGAGACCGATTTATAGTACATGCCGTAAATTTTTAGTAAAAATAAGTAATAGGCCGTTAGCTGCCATTGGTCATAATAATTAGTTTACGGTAGTGCTACCTTAAGATGCTATAGGGGATATGAAACCCAATTTAGCTAAATTAGCGTTCCATGAAAAAATTAAAGGTCATAGAGCTTTTTGCGGGTGTTGGTGGGTTTCGGTTGGGTCTGGAACAAACCGGCGGTTACGAGGTGGTATGGAGCAACCAGTGGGAACCCAGCACCAAAACACAGCATGCGTCCATGGTCTATGAAGCTAGGTTCGGGCCCAAAAACCACAGTAATACGTCTATCGAAGAAGTTCCCACGGACAAAATTCCGGATGCGGATGTTCTGGTAGGCGGTTTTCCCTGCCAAGACTATTCCGTGGCCACTACCTTGCAGAACTCCAAAGGGCTTTTGGGGAAAAAAGGGGTCTTGTGGTGGAGCATACACCGTATCCTGTCCGAGAAAAAACATATGCCTAAATACCTTTTTCTGGAAAATGTAGACCGCCTGCTAAAGTCGCCCTCTAGCCAGCGGGGCAGGGATTTTGCCGTAATGCTGCGGAGTTTGGATAGCTTGGGTTATGCAGTAGAGTGGCGCGTAATCAATGCGGCGGACTATGGTATGCCCCAACGTAGAAGACGTGTCTTTCTGCTGGGTTACTACAAGACCGGTGCGGTTTACGACCGCCTCCAAGAGACGGACCCCAAAGCATGGCTAAGCTCGGAGGGTACCGTTGCCAGCGCTTTTCCTGTTAGTGCAGTTATAGAAGACCAAAAAACCTTTACGCTAGAGCCGGACATGGTACAGCTTTCAGAGCAGTTCAATGCCGGTGAAAAACTATCCCCTTTCCAAAATTCGGGTATCTGCATCAACGGACAGGTCTTTACCGGTAAAACCTTTCCGGAATTTGATGGGGAACATACCGTACTGGCCGATATCTTAACATGTGACCAAGTGCCAACAGAATTTTATATTGCTCCAGAAGACATTGAAAAATGGGCCTATTTAAAAGGGTCCAAAAAAGAAGTGCGTACCGCAAAAAACGGATTCTCCTATAATTACAGCGAAGGGAGTATGCAGTTTCCGGACGCGTTAGACAGGCCATCACGGACCATTATAACGGGAGAGGGGGGTAAAAGCCCTTCACGGTTTAAACATGTGGTGCAAACGTCAAAGGGATTGCGAAGACTAACCCCTTTGGAACTGGAGCGCTCGAACATGTTTCCGGACCATCACACCTGTTTGGAAGGAATTAGTGATGCAAAGCGGGCTTTCTTTATGGGCAATGCCCTTGTGGTAGGGGTCGTGGAACGACTTGGAAAATCGCTCTACGAAAAAATCGTCCAATAGTCTTCATACGATAACAGTCTTTGGCAGGAAACTCAAAACATGGCGTTGAAAAGCACTTTTAAGGCAGATTTAAAAAAGGAACGGCAGTTGTTTCCGCTGCTAGACCGCATGTATACCTTACACCTAAAGCACTACCGCTTTGAGCGTATTTCCGCTTACGACCAGCAATTAAAGGGCATTGATGTTGTTTTTACCCATAAGACCACTGGCGAAAAGTATAGCATTGATGAGAAGGCACAGCTAGATTATATTAACGATGACCTACCCACTTTTGCCTTTGAAATCGAATATCAAAAAAAAGAACTGGTAAGGGAGGGTTGGCTTTTTGATACTGCCAAGAAAACCGATTTCTATGCGCTGGTCACCGCAATTTACGAGGATAGCCCCAATACCTTTACCTCTTGCAAAATTACTTTGGTGAACCGAAAAAAGTTACTTGCTTTCTTAGCATCCAAAGGCATTACAAGGCAGTCATTGGACCAAGTAATAAAAAAGCACCCGGGTAAGAGTGCCAAGCAAACACTAGCGCAACTACATGCTAAAAAGCAAGGCTATCTCTATTTTTCTAATCTGCAGAAAGCGGAAAAGCCCATAAACCTTATCTTAAAACTAGATTTTTTAACGGTCAACGGCATTGCCAAACGATTGGTCTAAACAACACCTTTAATGTTACATGGTATCTAGCGGACTTTGTACTTTAGATAGACTACGCGGAGATACCTTGGTATATACCTGTGTGGTCTTTATGCTATTATGCCCTAACAGCTCTTGAATAAAACGCATATCCGCGCCGGCCTCCAATAAATGTGTTGCATAACTGTGGCGTAGGCCATGAATACCGATTTTTTTACGAATGTTCGCTTTTTTCATGGCGAGCCTAAACATCTGCTGCAAGCTAGATTTTCCATACGGCCCACCATATTGACCTTCTAGAAGGTATGTTTTAGGTTTATAGGTTAAATAGTACTCCCGCAACTTGGGCAGAATAGATTTTGGCAAGGGCAGGTACCTGTCTTTTTTTCCTTTTGCCCCAACTACATGTACCACCATTCTTTTACTGTCTATATGCTCAATTTTTAAATTGACCACTTCAGAAACCCGAAGTCCCATACCGTAACATAGTTGAAGGGCTATTTTATGTTTTAGATTTTGGGTGACATTGAAAAGTTTTTTTACCTCGGTCTTACTCAGCATTTTTGGTAAACTAGCGGCCTTTTTAGGGCGGGGTATATCAAAGAACATCTTTGGTCTATGCAACACCTGTTCAAAATAGAACTTTACAGCGTTGATTTTACCGTTAAGCTTGCGTTCTCCCATTTTTTCTACACGGATACAGTATAAAAAATAATCCTTAAGCCGCTTAGGGTTCAAGTCCTGGACCGGATAATCGTCTAAAAGTTTGAGCAAATGGTAAAACTCCGCTAAATATATGGTAATGGTGCTCTTACTATAGTCTTTAAGTGTTAGCTGCTTATCTAGTGCACGGTAAGCATCCCGGTTTACCTCGTGTAGCCTTAACGCTTTACTTTCTAAGGTGTTCTTTTCCTCTAATTCTAATTCCCTTCTTACCGCTGGTAGATCGGGTAGGTACCATGATTTTTTACTAGCGCTCCATCTAGCGGAGGGAAACCGCTTTTTTAGAGCGAGTTTTAGCGCTGTGTTGAACGGAAATTGTACTAGGATAACATCTTTGCCCTTATGCTCATCGGGTTGTAAGGTATAGTCGGATAACCTCATACATTCATTTTATATAAATCGTGCATTAAATATACTTATAAACTTATATAAAATAACCGTACGTTTATCTTGTATTTGTATATTACTCAAGGGCTATTTGATATATTTTGTACCTTTTGGGAAATTATTAGATATACAGACTTATAAACGAGTTGACGTTAATTTTGAAAAAATGGAAAACAAGACAACAAAATTTATTTTAAAAACCATTTTACTATTCCCAATCGGGTTTGGATTTTGGACTCTTACAAACGGATTTGACCTGAATCAATGGATTATTCCGGTAATTGCAGGATTTGTAGGCTCGTTCGGTATCGTATTTTGGCAACTATTTGATTATGAAAAGTATGACGAAATTGAGTACGTGGACTTTTTGGAATCAAAACATTCTATAATCGTCGAGAACAGTAACGAAAACTGGAATGAAATAAATGAATTGATTAAAAATCCATTTACGAAATTAAAAATTCTTGAGAAAACAGAGAATACTTTGAAAGTTCAAATCGAGCGAAAATTTATGGATTCAATACTCACGGTAAACAAAACTCAAAATTATATAGTAATGGATATTGAGAAAAAATTTCTTGGTTTTTTACCAGATAATGCAGAAAATTATCGGACACTAAGAAAGCTTGCAAAGGAAGTAAAAGCATCTCAGAACCAAAGAAACAAAACGCTTTTGGATAGGAATCGAGCGTAACCGTTGCTCAGATGGACTTCTCATTCGAATGGAAAAGCAAAGCGAAATTCAAGAGAATCAGCTTACTCGAACGGAAAAAACTAACGCCAACAAAGCCTAAACGTAATGCGGACCTTAGAGATAAAACACCAAGGTCTGTGTATATTTATAATGTCGCTAAATCTTATGGATTTAGCTTTGGATAAGAAAAAATAAAACTAAACAATAAGCTTTAGCTTCGTGCACAGACGGAAACGAAAAGTTTCCTTGCCTCCGCACTACGCTTAGCCCAACCGTTGTAGTTAATGTAAAAATGACCAATCAGGAATTCAAAGAAGAGTTAGACCGACTTTTAAAACCTCATGGTTTTAAGAAAAAAGGAAACAAATGGACCGCGGAAACGGAGGAATTGGAAAAAGTAATTTACTTACAAAAATCTGATTATAGCAATCGCTACTATTTGAATTACGGTTATAATTTCAAGGACTTGGATTATAAGGAGGTTAGCATGCATATTTGGAATCGATTGGGTTCCAAAAAACGGAAAGAACGAAAGTTGATTTTCGATACATTGGATTTAACAAACTCAATGGACAAGACCGTTCGTAATCGAAATACTGAGTATTTTGTGAACGATTTATTGCTGCCTGTGATAAATTCTATAAATACAAAGACAGATATAGTAAAACATTTGGAATCACGCAGCCATTTAAATAATGTGTTTTTACCTGTAAAAAAACACTTAAATCTAGAAAACGCAGAAAACACTAACTACAACACAACCTATAAACAATACGGACTTAGGGCTTTATGCAAAGGTTTGTGTAATTTTATGAAGTCCGCAAAATCTTTTTGATTTTGCTTTAAACAAGGAAAAGAAAAAAAAACAAAAAGATTTTGCTATGTGCGTGACAGAAAGCAAACGCTAGTTTGCCCCCGTACTGTTCATAGCTCAACCGTTGTACTTAATTATAAATGAAACTTCAAGAAAAAATAGAAACCGTCGTAAAAACGGAGGAAATTCAAAGCGTATCCATCGATTTAGCCGAATCAGTCGTGGACCTTGCTCTTGATGATGGACTTTTAAGGGACATACCCCTAATAGGCTCCATTGTTGGACTATCAAAAGGGTATTTTACTATTAAAGACAGGTTATTAACTAAAAAACTTCTGTACTTTCTAACCGAACTGCAAACCATTCCATTAGAGGAAAGACAAAAACAAATTAAAAAGATAAACAGTTCGGAGAAATACGAATCAAGTGTTGGAGATAAGTTGCTCTTCGTGATTGACAAAGCCGAAGATTCAAGAATTGCATCGCTTATTGGAAAACTTTTTCGTTTAAACATCTTAAGTAAACTATCCTATAACACATTTATCAGTTGTACTCAAATAATCAATACTTCAAACATAGACCTAATTAGATTTCAATGCGTAACTAACCTTTTACATAAAGTTGAATTTAACGACGTTTCGGAAATCAATCTTCCCCATTACCTATCAGAACTGAATGGACTAAATACTAGTCAACTTCTTATATTGAGATGGGTGGTAATAAGAAATAACGAGACCTCAGATAATTTACGATTGAAGCCTTTCTACAATCTTTTAATGGAAGATTCTGAACTGGAGCAATCGGAAGAGGTTGTAATGTTTAAAAGCAACCTTTTTCAATTAGGTTTTAAGCACATTTTAGACCCAACTTCAGGTCTTAATACGATTCCTGATTTCCCCAAATCCGTAAGTCCTACAGAATATGCTTTTCAACTATTTAATGCTTATGGATTAGAGCAAATTGTTGAAATAGATATTGAGATAATAGATAAACTGTTGCGTAGAAAATAACTAAGTACAACAAAGGTAACCGTTGCACAAGCTTAAATTCTGAATGAAACAGCTCCGTTTAAGCCTTTTTAAGGGGCTTTTTTCATGTCGGCTCAGAAACGGAAGTCCAAATTCCGATGCGTCATGGAAGCTTGAAACAGGTTTTGGAGCACACTTTTGGCCAATGCCTTCAAAGCAAGCCGTCCCGCCCCGCTTTCTGCCAGTTTTCGTTCGAATTTCAGGTACTTCTTCAAATTGTAGGCGATGGCCGAGAGGTGCATCACCTTGTTGGCCTGTGCAAGGCCGATGGTGTTAATCTTGCGCATGCCCATGAACTGGGTCAGGGTACCGAAGACCGGTTCCACGGTACTCTGGCGTTTGCCCTTCATGTACCTCCCCTGTGGACTGTTGACCCTTTCGTTATTACGTTCGTATTCTTCCCGATAATAGGTCACCGAGAACTTCTTCTCCTGTGCACTCTTTCCCAGACACGTGCTACGTATAGGACAATCGGTACAGACATGCTTCCTTGCCCTGTATTCCTTCTTTTTCGTTCCCGTACGGTAGTCCTTGAACATCTTGGTGAAAGGGATCACCTTTCCTTGTGGACACAGATAATGGTCATGTTCCCCGATGTACTCGAACCCATCGGGGCCGCCCTTGTAGGTGCCGTGCGGTGGAATGAAACTCTTTAGCCCCTGCTGTTCCAGAAAGGCATAGTTCTCGCCCGAACTGTAGCCCGTGTCCGCTACGCAGTTTTCAAAAACCATACCCTGTTGCCATAACCTTCTTTGTAAGCGGTGTACGATATCCTGTAGCTGTTGATTGTCCTTTCCGTCCGCATGGTACGCCCTGATATCGGTGATCACGTGGTTCGCCGTGTCCACGCTCAATTGGGAGAGGTAGTTCAGCTTCCGCGCCTTACCGGGCTTTACGCTTATCCTGGCATCGGGATCCGTGGGACTGTCTTGCCTCCGACGAGCGAAGCGAGAGGAAGGCATTGTTGCTCGTGTATTTCGACCCCTTGTTCCCGGCACCGGGACGTTGATCTTGGTCTTTTGCCCATCTCTTGTTACGGCCCTTTATCGCGTCAAGTTCCCTCTTGCTCGCAGTAATACCCCGTTGACCTTCATCCGATTTATCGTTCTTGGATTTACGGTGGGGTCCTTCTCTGTCCATTGAACTGATCGCACGTATCTTTTTCAGATGCTCCTCCAAATCCTCTTCGGGCACCTTCAGCTCCAAGGTATCCATACTTGCGTTCGCCTTTACAGGGGCCGAATCGATCGCCTGCGTATGGCCGCTCACCATACCCCTCTCCACGCACATGGACAGAATATTGGTGAACGCCTCCTCGAAAACGGACTCCGGGAACAGTTGACGGGTCCTGCTTATGGTGCTGTGCCAGGGCAGCTCCTCATCGATGTCATAGCCAATGAAAAATAGGATGTCCAAGCGCATAGAACAATGGTCGATAAGCTTGCGGTCGCTGATGATGTTCTCCAGATAGCCCACCAAACACAGCTTGAAGAAAACCACCGGGTCGATGCTCTTCTGGCCGCTCTCCCCATAATATCCCTTGGTCAACCGATAGAGGAAATCCAGATCGATTGTACCTCTTAAGCGTCTATAAAAATTGTCCTTTGGTATACGTTCGCTGAGCTGGAAGCTCGCGAACAGCTTTTCCTGGTAGTCCTTCTTTCCCTGCATACCTAAAGTTACGATCCATCTCACGATCGGCAATGATTACGACCCGTTTTTTTCCTAACTTGTGCAACAGGCACACCGTGTATAATTCATTGCTAGTACTCGCCTACTTAAGAAAATCCTCGCGGATTTTCTATTCGGTTTGTATTTGCTAAATTAGTTGCTGAAACACGCAACGAAATCATACACAAACACGTTAGAGCAAATTTAAAAAAATGAAAAAAACACTTTACATATTATTAATTCTATTGATTACCGCCTGCAACTTTGGAAAATCACAAAATTCGAATAATGGAATGATTAAACAAACCGAATTGACTAATGTAAAACTAAAAGATTATGGATTTTTAGATTGTATGTATAGAGACTCCTATTTTCCAAAATTTCTCGTGGACAAGTGTAAAAATATACTAGTAAATATGTGTGGGACTATCGAAACGGAAACGCCTGAAAATTTAGAAGAACTCTATAAAATAACACAAAGTGCTACTGATAAATTAAATGATTTGGAAGACGAATTTTTTGAAAATAATAGCGAAATTGAAACTGGAGCAAGAGAATGTTTAGGAGCTAATTTTGCATATATTTCTGAAGCTTATGGATTTGACGCTGATGTAGAAGAGTTAATCGCCACAAGAAACTGGTAAGAAAACTTGCTCTAACACAGCCTAAACGTAATGCGGACTTTAGGTCTAAATCTAAAGGTCTGTGCATATTTATGAAGTCGCTAAATCTTATGGATTTAGCTTTGGACAAGAAAAAATAAAACTAAACAATAAGCTTTAGCTTCGTGCTAAGACGGAAACGAAAAGTTTACTTGTCTCCGCACTACGCTTAGCCCAACCGTTAGCTGTAATTTGAAAAACCATATGGATTATTGGGTAGATACTGATAGAATTTTTGAGCCTGGGGAAAGAGATAGTTTCCCACTTATACATATGACCCAAAATTGGGAAATCTTAGAATTGATTTTAACTGAAGGACTGAAACCAAGTTATTGTAAAGAGAATATAACCAATAACAAAGAAAACAAAGGAGCTTGTTTTCCTATGATTAGCACTTCGAATGTTGACTCTGATTTTGCAATTTCTTATCAAAAATCGTACGGTACTCTAGGTATAATTTTGAGCAAAAAATGGGGGGAAGAAAATGATTTCAATCCTGTTTTATACCTCGAACGAACATCAGATTTGACCAATGATATAATTGGTAATTTCAAAGACATTACCACAACATCTAAAGATGAATTAGAAAATGCCTTGAATGGTGTAAAGATTGACCACAAAAGTTTGCTAACTAAACAGCAAATAAAGATTTTCGCTCACTCAAAAAATTATGATGGAATTTTAGTTCGTAATAATACTTTGATGGCAGAAAAATATCCATATGGTATGGAAAGAGAGTGGCGAAAAATAATTCAACAGGAAAAAGTACCTTACTTTCTTGTTGGTGAGGATATGGACAAAAAAGCAGATTTTAACGAATTGATAAAAGACTTAAGAGTCGATTTTTCAATTGACCATCTACTCGGAGTAATTGTCGAAAGTGATTGGCAAGTCGAAAGGGTAAAAGAAATTATAAATAAAAAATTTAATTTAAAGGAGTTTCCTGAAAGCATAAAAATCAAAATTAATCCAGCTAGACACGTGCCAGATGAAGGATAAAAAACTACAGCTAACAGTGTATAACCGCAATTACGGCGGATTCGACTACGTCCGAATCCACTAGGAATTGCTAAAGTCTGTGCTAAACCGAAAATTAACGCATATTAACCCGTAACTGACTGTTATACGAGACCGTTGTGCACAATTATGACCAAGCCACAAAACATTATAGCCCAAATAAGAATTAACGTTAGAAAGAAACCATGGAAATGTTTAGTTGATGGTTGCGAAACAACTGCGATAAACTCACACTTAATCCAACAGAATGGACTTTTGAGCAATATTGCAACTAATGGTCACTTAATTGAATTAAAACTCATTGACGCCTATAAATGGACTAAAAATCAGCTACCAATTCAATTTAAAAAAGTTGGAATAAAACAAGCACTTTCTCACAAGGTTTTCTGCAATAAACATGATACTAGTATTTTCGAACCTATTGAAAATAATGAGACAGATTTTAAGTCTTATCAGTCATTTTTATTGTTTAGTTATAGAGCTGCCTGTGCAGAAATCAGAAAAAAATTAATAATAATTGAACAACATAATCGCCTAATTAATTCAAGTAATTTATCTGGCAAAATTGACAAAGAAACATTAGCGGGAATAATTCGGGGTAATGAACTTGGAATCAAAGATTTAAGATTTCTTAAAAACGAATTAGAGCAGGAAATAAAAAGTAATTCTGAAAAATTCACCTTTTTCTCATTTAGTTACCCGAAGATTGATTTATATGCTTCAGCACTCTTCAGTACTACGGACATTGGATTTGAAAGAGATGATGAAAATTTGGACGTTCAAAATATCTATGTACATATACTACCATTAGAATCGGAAACTCTAATTCTCATTGGTTATCATAATAGTTATTCTTCAAAAGCAATTGAAAACTATTGTAAATCATGGAAAGGTTTGGACGAAAAAAATTTAGAACAAAAACTAACGAGTTTAATAGTAACGAATATAGAAAACTGGGGGCTTTCTCCTGAATTATATTCCAATCTAAGTAAAAGGAATATTTCAAAATACATCGACACATTCAGAGATAATGCACACTACTTCGGAATCGATAAGCCCGTGGATTTTAATCTGTTTGAAAAAAAATAACTGTGCACAACAAAGGTAACCGTTGCACAAGCTTAAATTCTGAATGAAACAGCTCCGTTTAAGCCTTTTTAAGGGGCTTTTTTCATGTCGGCTCAGAAACGGAAGTCCAAATTCCGATGCGTCATGGAAGCTTGAAACAGGTTTTGGAGCACACTTTTGGCCAATGCCTTCAAAGCAAGCCGTCCCGCCCCGCTTTCTGCCCGTTTTCGTTCGAATTTCAGGTACTTCTTCAAATTATAGGCGATGGCCGAGAGGTGCATCACCTTGTTGGCCTGTGCAAGGCCGATGGTGTTAATCTTGCGCATGCCCATGAACTGGGTCAGGGTACCGAAGACCGGTTCCACGGTACTCTGGCGTTTGCCCTTCATGTACCTCCCCTGTGGACTGTTGACCCTTTCGTTATTACGTTCGTATTCTTCCCGATAATAGGTCACCGAGAACTTCTTCTCCTGTGCACTCTTTCCCAGACACGTGCTACGTATCGGACAATCGGTACAGACATGCTTCCTTGCCCTGTATTCCTTCTTTTTCGTTCCCGTACGGTAGTCCTTGAACATCTTGGTGAAAGGGATCACCTTTCCTTGTGGACACAGATAACGGTCGTGTTCCCCGATGTACTCGAACCCATCGGGACCGCCCTTGTAGGTGCCGTGGGGCGGAATGAAACTCTTCAGTCCCATGGTCTCCAGAAAAGCATAGTTCTCGCCCGAACTGTAGCCCGTGTCCGCTACGCAGTTTTCAAAAACCATACCCTGTTGCCATAACCTTCTTTGTAAGCGGTGTACGATATCCTGTAGCTGTTGATTGTCCTTTCCGTCCGCATGGTACGCCCTGATGTCGGTGATCACATGGTGCGCCGTGTCCACGCTCAATTGGGAGAGGTAGTTCAGCTTCCGCGCCTTACCGGGCTTTACGCTTATCCTGGCATCGGGGTCCGTGGGACTGTCTTGCCTCCGACGAGCGAAGCGAGAGGAAGGCATTGTTGCTCGTGTATTTCGACCCCTTGTTCCCGGCACCGGGACGTTGGTCCTGGTCTTTTGCCCATCTCTTGTTACGGCCCTTTATCGCGTCAAGTTCCCTCTTGCTCGCAGTAATACCCCGTTGACCTTCATCCGATCTATCGTTCTTGGATTTACGGTGGGGTCCTTCTCTGTCCATTGAACTGATCGCACGTATCTTTTTCAGATGCTCCTCCAAATCCTCTTCGGGCACCTTCAGCTCCAAGGTATCCATACTTGCGTTCGCCTTTACAGGGGCCGAATCGATCGCCTGCGTATGGCCGCTCACCATACCCCTCTCCACGCACATGGACAGAATATTGGTGAACGCCTCCTCGAAAACGGACTCCGGGAACAGTTGACGGGTCCTGCTTATGGTGCTGTGCCAGGGCAGCTCCTCATCGATGTCATAGCCAATGAAAAATAGGATGTCCAAGCGCATAGAACAATGGTCGATAAGCTTGCGGTCGCTGATGATGTTCTCCAGATAGCCCACCAAACACAGCTTGAAGAAAACCACCGGGTCGATGCTCTTCTGGCCGCTCTCCCCATAATATCCCTTGGTCAACCGATAGAGGAAATCCAGATCGATTGTACCTCTTAAGCGTCTATAAAAATTGTCCTTTGGTATACGTTCGCTGAGCTGGAAGCTCGCGAACAGCTTTTCCTGGTAGTCCTTCTTTCCCTGCATACCTAAAGTTACGATCCATCTCACGATCGGCAATGATTACGACCCGTTTTTTTCCTAACTTGTGCAACAGGCACAATGGCTATAAGTAATTGCTTGTTATCGCCTACTTCTGAATCCCGAAGCGTCGGGACTCGCTGATTTTCAGCTTAGTGTGTACTTGCTAAATTAGTTGCTGAAACAGGCAACGAAATCATACACAAAACCGTTGTCACACATACTGAAAAATATCCATCTAGCTAGAAAATATTTTTAAAATACTTACCTTGTTCAATAAAGAGAATTTGATTCTGATTAATGGATTTAAATAAGGTATATATGTAGCCTTACCCTTTTTAGGACATCGCTAAATTCATAAAAATATCTTTATCGTTGACCGTTTCGGGGAAGAATTCTTCCCCGAAACGGTCTTTATACTCTCTCGGTGGCATATCTCCCAATGATGAATGTGGGTGCCGCGTATTGTAATCCTTTTTCCATTTATCGGTCAATGTCCTGATCTGGTGCAGGTCGTTGAACCAGTAGGCATCAAGTACGTCCTCCCTGTAAAACCTGTTGAGCCTTTCCATGTAACCGTTCTGCATCGGCTTGCCCGGTTGTATGAACCTTAGTTCCACTCTTTTTCCCTTGCACCACGCCGCCAAGGTCTTCGAGATGAACTCGGGACCGTTGTCACAGCGTATCGTCTTTGGAAGCCCTACTTCCTCTTCCAGATACTCCAAGGTCTCCACGACCTTTCTTGCCGGATAGTTCAGACCTATATCCATGGCCAGTGCCTCACGGTTACAATCGTCCATGACGTTGAACACCCTTACTTTCCTTCCATCGGAGAGAACGTCCGACATGAAGTCCATACTCCATACCTCATTGAGCGCCGTAGGGGCCTCCAATGGGTTCTTTACCCTTGCGGGCAGTCTTTTCTTATGTTTTCTGCGCAGCTTCAGGTTCATCTTCCTGTAAACCCGAAGTACACGTTTCCTGTTCCATTTATGGCCTTCGCGACGAAGCCGTTTATAGTACACCTCGAAACCCCTTGTCGGCAGTTCTTCCGCCAACCTCGATAGCGCGTCGATCACTTCCGTATCGTTCTTTTTGGTATGGTAGTACCACATCGAACGGGCAAGCCCGATCACTTGGCAGGAACGCGATACACGGACCGAATAGGCATCCTGAAGGTACTTGGCACGGTGCTTCTTGTCGGAAGGCCCTAGAACTTTTTTGACAGTACGTCCTTGAGCATGCGCACGTCCAGGCTTACGTCGGCGTACATCTGTTTGAGCTTGCGGTTCTCCTCCTCGAGCTCTTTGAGACGTTTCATGTGCGTGACTTCCATTCCGCCATATTTCTTGCGCCAATAATAAAAGGTGCTCTTGTCGATGCCCAGTTCGCGGGATACATCCCCGACACTACGGCCCTGTTCGTTCTCTTTCAAGGCCTTGATGATCTGGCTCTCGGTAAACTTGCTTTTTTTCATGTGACAGTTAAAATTTAAAGTTAGAAAATTCTAATTTTAAGCTGTCCTATTTTTAGGGAAGGCTACATATATTTATAGAATGACTCACATTGAGAATATTCCGCATATTATTAAAAACGGAATAACTCATAAGAAATCAGAACATTCGAATAAGACTTATAAATCAATCGGAGACAATAGTTTGATTGGCACCAGAGATACATTTGAAATGCCGAATGGAGAACTACTTGGAGATTACATCCCATTTTATTTAGGATTGCGAACACCAATGCTTTATGTCATTCAAAATGGTTATAATGGAGTTACATCCTTACATCCGAGTAAAATTGTTTATTGTGTAAGCAGTATTCAAAGAATAATCGAAAAAGAAATTGACTTTGTTTATACAGATGGACACGCAACTGATAGCTTTACAAAATATTACACTCCTGCTGATATAGATGAAGTTGAAAATCAAGTTGATTTCAATGCCACAAAAGCAAAATTTTGGAAAGATGATAATGACCTTGATTTGAAAAGGAGAAAAGAAGCTGAATTTTTAATCAAACAAAATTTGGGATATAATGATATCTTAGGTTTTGCAGTTTATAATGATGAAGCAAAAAATCAACTCTTAGAATTTGGAATAAATACGAAAAAATTAGCCACCAAACCGTCTCTATACTTTTAATATGATAAAATACGTAACAGGAAATTTATTTGATAGTAAAGCAGAAGCACTTGTTAATACGGTTAATACTGTCGGTGTAATGGGAAAAGGTATCGCATTACAATTCAAGAAGCTATTTCCAAACAATTACAAAATATATAAGGATCTTTGTGATAATAAAGAATTTCACATAGGACAATTATTAGTAGTAAGTGACCAAAATGTAATAACAGGAGAAAAAACAATCATAAATTTTCCAACTAAAAAGCATTGGAAAAGTCCTTCCGAATATGAATTTATTGAAAAAGGATTAGAAGAACTTAAAAAAGTTATTAAAGAGAAGAAGATTCAATCTATTGCCTTACCGCCATTAGGTAGCGGCAATGGAGGACTACAATGGTTTAGGGTAAAGGAAATCATCTCTAACAAGCTTTCAGAGGTTGAGAACTGCCAAGTTATCGTATATGAACCAAATGCAAATGTCAAAGAAGTATTAAACAAAGAACGTGTCAAATTAACACCCGCAAGAGCAATGTTACTCTTTATGTTATTTGAACTAGTGAAAAATGGAGAATTTGTTTCAGAATTTGCTAGTGAAAAACTTTGTTATTTTCTGCAAAGATTCGGAGCACAAGAGCATTTCAAATTAAATTATTCGCCAAATTTCTATGGTCCATATTCTGGAAAGGTAAAACACGTATTGAATTACCTTAATGGAAGTTATGTAATGGGTTATGCGGGAAAAGACAAGAAACCATTTGAACAACTTAACTTACTTGTTGATTCTGAACAAGCAGTTGATGATTACATAAAAAAGAATAAAGAACTTCTGGAAATAGTAATCAATACAAGGGAATTTCTAACTGGCTTCTATTCATCTTTCGGATTAGAATTACTTTCTACAGTAGATTATATCGCTCGAACAAATAAGACTTTAGACAAAGATGAAATAAAGAAAGAACTTAGTAATTGGAGCGACAGAAAAAAAACTCTCTTTTCTGATGATAGATTTGTAGACATATCTATTAATCACTTGAAAAAATCTGACTTGTTAATGGAGGCGTAGAAAAGTACGTGTGACAACAATGGCTATAGCAAATAGGGTGGTAAGTGCTGAATTCATTGGCTCATACGTGTTTGCAAAGTCCGCAAAATCTTTGGGATTTTGCTTTGTCCGAAAAAAAAGAAAAAACAAAACCCAAAGGTTTTGCTAAGTGCTTGGGGGAAAGGTAATCGCTTGTCCCCTGCCCTACTTGCCATAGCCCAACCGTTGCCACCAATTATAAAATGACGAAAAAGGAAATCTACGAAAAAGCAAATAATGTTATTGGAATTGAAGGTATGTCAGGTAATGAACGCCTTTTTACCAGTGGATTAATGGACCTTTTTGATGCATCGAAAAAGAAGGATAAGTACACTGCAAGAATAATTTTAGAAGCACTAAAATTTGATGAACTTTCAATAGGTAGAATGGTTGGATACTCAACTGACTCTCTAAAATATCCAAACCCTTGGGACTTTCCAAATGAAAACTCAAACGGACAAGTGGACGAAAAAAAAGGGACATTAGAGTACACAAACCTTGTGGAAATTGGAATGGGGGCGCCGATTGGAGGAATCTGTAAACTTTCCTCCATTGAATTGGATAATGTTCTTATAGATAAATGGTGCGGAGGGCCAGCTATCTGGACTCGAAACGGATTGAAAGTGGCGATTCCGATTTGGGAAAAGAATTTCTTTCATGGGACATTTCAGAAAATCGTAATTGTAGATTTGAAAAAGCATACATTGACTAAATACAAAAAGAAATTTCGGGTATTAGATTTAAGGTCATTTAGTGGAGATTTTATTGTTGGATTTGATAGTCCGGTTCATAAAATGAAAAAGCTTGAATTTAACTATCTCACAGAGCCGGTTGAAAAGGTGAGGGGGATAAAATAACTGGTGGCAACAATACCTATAGCAAATAGGGCAAAAATGCTATATTTAAAGGCTTGGGCGTGTTTGCTAAGTCCGCCAAATCTTTTGGATTTGGCAATTAAAAAAGAAAAAATAATTACAAAACAAAAAGCTCTGGCTCGCAGACCAGACGGAAACGAAAAGTTTCCTTGCCTGCCCTACTTGCCATAGCCGAACCGTTAGGTGCAATTATAAAAAATAATCAATGTTCCCAGAAAAATTTGGTTTTAATTCTCATTTATACAACTTATGGGAGATTTACGAAGGAATAAAATCATTTTATCCCATCGGAGTTCCTCAAGGAGAAGGCGTGGGAATATTTTTCGAGTATGCTGGACTGAAAAAACTTGAAGAGATAATAGTGGAGAATATTCATGACGAAAAAAACTTTCAAAAACGTTGGACGAATTACACCGATGAGCTGAAAAAATTGATGAAAAAAAATATAATTGGAACTACATATGGGCAAGCACCGAGTTTTAGTTCTTCGATTATCATCGAACAAAATTTAATTGGAACTTGTACCCATTTAAAAGAGTTGCATTTTGCAATAAGCTTTGTAGGGAACTTTTTTACAATTTATGGTTTGGACTCAACGCGAATATTGGATGAAATAGGAGATTATAAAGGGTATCACGCAGCAAATGTTGTTACAGCTTCACCATTTAAGGAGTTTGAAAAAGACTTTATATTACTTGAAAGTAATATCAGAAAAAGATATCCAAATCATAAAATGGTTCCTTATGCGTTCGGACAGCAAGTAATGGACGGACTTCAAGTTAGGTATAGCGATGCAGATGTTTGTACTATTCAAATGGCTTTATTTAACGACATAATTCAACCGAGAAACAATTTCCGATTTACTCAAGGACACGTAGTTGACCATACTAGAGGAGATGTATATTATGGACTTGATGACTGGAAAAAATAACTGCACCTAACACAGGTAACCGTTGCACAAGCCTGTGATTTTCAAAATACAGATTGAATACAAGTCCCTTTAAGGGGCTTTTTTCTTGTCGGCTCAGAAACGGAAGTCCAAATTCCGATGCGTCATGGAAGCTTGAAACAGGTTTTGGAGCACACTTTTGGCCAATGCCTTCAAAGCAAGCTGTCCCGCCCCGCTTTCTGCCCGTTTTCGTTCGAATTTCAGGTACTTCTTCAAATTATAGGCGATGGCCGAAAGGTGCATCACCTTGTTGGCCTGTGCAAGGCCGATGGTATTTATCTTTCGTAGCCCCATGAACTGTGTGAGCGTGCCGAACACGGGCTCGACCGTACTTTGCCGCTTGCCCTTCATGTACCTGCCCTGCGGGCTTTCGACCCTTGCTATGTTCCTTTCGTACTCACCACGGTAATAGGTAACGCTGAACTTCTTCTCCTGTGCACTCTTTCCCAGGCACCGTTCCCGTACGGGGCAGCCCAGACAGACATGTTTCCGCGCACGGTACTCCTTCTTCTTTGTCCTGGTGCGACCGTCAAGGAAAACCTTGGTGAAGGGGATTACCTTTCCTTGTGGACACAGATAATGGTCATGTTCCCCGATATACTCGAACCCATCGGGGCCGCCCTTGTAGGTGCCGTGGGGTGGAATGAAACTCTTTAGCCCCTGCTGTTCCAGAAAGGCATAGTTCTCGCCCGAACTGTAGCCCGTGTCCGCTACGCAGTTTTCAAAAACCATACCCTGTTGCCATAACCTTCTTTGTAAGCGGTGTACGATATCCTGTAGCTGTTGATTGTCCTTTCCGTCCGCATGGTACGCCCTGATGTCGGTGATCACATGGTGCGCGGTATCGACGCTCAATTGGGAGAGGTAGTTCAGCTTCCGCGCCTTACCGGGCTTTACGCTTATCCTGGCATCGGGATCCGTGGGACTGTCTTGCCTCCGACGAGCGAAGCGAGAGGAAGGCATTGTTGCTCGTGTATTTCGACCCCTTGTTCCCGGCACCGGGACGTTGATCTTGGTCTTTTGCCCATCTCTTGTTACGGCCCTTTATCGCGTCAAGTTCCCTCTTGCTCGCAGTAATACCCCGTTGACCTTCATCCGATCTATCGTTCTTGGATTTACGGTGGGGTCCTTCTCTGTCCATTGAACTGATCGCACGTATCTTTTTCAGATGCTCCTCCAAATCCTCTTCGGGCACCTTCAGCTCCAAGGTATCCATACTTGCGTTCGCCTTTACAGGGGCCGAATCGATCGCCTGCGTATGGCCGCTCACCATACCCCTCTCCACGCACATGGACAGAATATTGGTGAACGCCTCCTCGAAAACGGACTCCGGGAACAGTTGACGGGTCCTGCTTATGGTGCTGTGCCAGGGCAGCTCCTCATCGATGTCATAGCCAATGAAAAATAGGATGTCCAAGCGCATAGAACAATGGTCGATAAGCTTGCGGTCGCTGACGATGTTCTCCAGATAGCCCACCAAACACAGCTTGAAGAAAACCACCGGGTCGATGCTCTTCTGGCCGCTCTCCCCATAATATCCCTTGGTCAACCGATAGAGGAAATCCAGATCGATTGTACCTCTTAAGCGTCTATAAAAATTGTCCTTTGGTATACGTTCGCTGAGCTGGAAGCTCGCAAACAGCTTTTCCTGGTAGTCCTTCTTTCCCTGCATACCTAAAGTTACGATCCATCTCACGATCGGCAATGATTACGACCCGTTTTTTTCCTAACTTGTGCAACAGGCACAATGGCTATAAGTAATTGCTTGTTATCGCCTACTTACGAAAGTCCTCGCGGACTTTCTATCTGTGATTTATTTGCTAAATTTAGTGCTTAAACACGCAACGAAATCATACACTAGACCGTTAGGCGCAATTATAAATGAACTACTACTCCTTAAAATTAAGACTTTGGGACACCTCTATTTTAGACGAGCACTCGGATGGGCCAAAAGTATATCCACAAGCCAATGGAGATAGAATATCAAATAACAACGGGTATTTATCAAAAGGAGGGAATTTCGGAAAGATTTTTTTTGAAAACGTGGTAGATAACGCTCCTGTCTTTGATTATTTTCATCTTTACAGTTTGTCTTATCAAAAAGAATATGATTGGATTCTGCTGGATGCGTATTCCTATATTGGACAGAATGTTCCTTCATGCAGAGGTTTTTTAATTTCAGAAAGATTGAAAAATATGCTAGAACAATTTGAAATATCAAAACCCTTCCGCTTTTACAAGAGTAAACTAATGTTCCATGGTAAAAAACTACCATACTATATTTTTCACCTCGCCCAAAATGAATGGAATAATTTAATATTTGAAAGTTCTAAGTATTTTGAATTAAACGAAAATGGAAATCTTACCCAATTATCAGTTTCTGTTAGAAATCGAAAAGAATTTAAATTTCTATTTAAAGAATCTAAAAACAAACAACTGATATGGAAATTAAAATTAAAACAACATTCAGATATATTTTATTTCCCCTTTATTG
Organism: Maribacter sp. MJ134; assembly: GCF_003970695.1. NCBI lineage: Bacteria > Pseudomonadati > Bacteroidota > Flavobacteriia > Flavobacteriales > Flavobacteriaceae > Maribacter > Maribacter sp. MJ134. The sequence goes on along the minus strand of NZ_CP034570.1, from coordinate 3,089,917 downwards.
ATAAAGGTGGCTATGTGATTTCTGAAAAATTAAAAAATAGAATTAACGAATTAGGTTTTAAAGGTTTTCAGATAACTAAATTGGATAAAGTTGAATTCTTATGATAAAGTATTCGAAATATGAATAATCGGACTGAAATAACAAAATCAAAGAAATTTACCTCTGGTCCATTCGCAATAACCGACATACATAACGGTGGTAACGTATTTGCAACAATATACTTAGTAGAACTTGAATTTGATAACCAAAATAACGTCGTTTTAAAGACTATCTTGGTTAAGGAGGGGCTCTCTGAATGGAATCAATCAGTTAAAAAACTTGATGTAAAAGGAAAGTGCTTTGAAAACAGCAAACATCTGGAGCTAAAAATGTTTGATATTGAGGGTAATAAGTGTGACGGTTATTTAGAAATAAAAAACGATTACTTATTTGGGGAATTTTATTATGAAAATGAAAAATCGCCAAAATCGTTTGCTTTTAGAGTTTAAAGACCATTT